>CAZVZH010000001.1:0-82655 GCA_964630705.1 uncultured Saprospiraceae bacterium
CTCACCACGGTAGGCTACGGCCACATCAGCCCAATGGGCTTGGGGGCGAATTTGGTCGCTTCCCTGGAATCGTTCACCGGGCTGTTGTCCTTCGCCCTGATCTCCGGCTTGCTCTACGGGCGCTTTTCGCGCCCCAAAGCTAAAATTGTGTTCAGCGAAAACCTGTTAGTGGCGCCCTACCGCGAAAACCGGGGCCTGATGTTCCGCATGGGCAATGCGCAAAAAAGCGAACTGATTGAATCGGAAGTGCAGGTGATTCTGGCGCTGAACCAGTTGGACGAAAGCGCCAACCCCGTTCGCCGCTTCTACGGACTAAACCTGGAAATCTCTAAAATCTCCTTCTTTTCCTTGTCCTGGACGGTCGTGCACGAGATTTCCGAAGAAAGTCCGCTGTGGGGATTTTCCGCCCAGGACTTGGAGGAGTCCAACGCCGAATTTCTGGTTTTGTTAAAAGGCACCGACGAGGCCAACCAGCAAATGGTACACGCCCGCCGCTCGTACGTGGCCAAAGAAGTGGTGTGGAATGCCCGGTTTCAGCCGGTCATTTCCCGCAATGCCAAAGGTTTGCCGCAGGTGCTGATGCGGCAAATGGGGCGGTACGAGTCACTGGAGGATTAAGTCGAGCGCTGCCAGATCGTCCGGCGTGTCGATGCCGCGGGTTTCCAGGTGGGTTATTCCGGCGACGATCGGATAGCCGGCGGCCAGCCAGCGCAATTGTTCGAGCGATTCGGCTAGTTCGAGTTGTCCGGGTTGAAGTTTGGATATCGCCAGGAGGGTCGGCCGGCGGAAGGCGTACAAGCCGATGTGTTTGTAAAAAACGGCGTGTTGCAGCCATTCCGAAGGCTCCTGGCCGCGAACAAAGGGAATGGGTTGCCGGCTGAAATACAAGGCCTGACGGCGGTCGCCGAGCGCCACTTTCACCAGGTTGGGATTAAACAACTGCTCCGGCTGTTCGATGCGTTTGGCCAGGGTGGCGATGTCGAAGCCGGGGTTGTCGAGCAGGGTTTCGGCCAGCAGGTCGATCTGTTCAGGCTGGATGAAGGGTTCGTCGCCCTGGATGTTGAGAATAATTTCCGCCTCCGGCATTTGTTCGGCAATTTCTGCGCAGCGGTCGGTGCCGGAAACGTGATCTGCGCGGGTCAGGAGCACGCGGCCGCCGAAGGCCTGCACGTGGTCGAAGATTCGTTGGTCATCGGTGGCTACTACGACGGTTTCCAGCAGGGAAGACGCCCGGGCTTGTTCGTACACCCGTTGGATCATGCTTTTCCCCTGAATCCTGACGAGCGGCTTGCCTGGGAATCGAGTGGAGGCGAAACGCGCGGGAATAAGTCCTAAAATCATATTTTTGCCCTAAAGATTGAGAAAACTATGTACAAACTTTTGCCCCTTTTACTCCCGCTGGCCATTTCCTGGCCGGCGCCGGCATTTCCCCAAAACAGCGCCGAAACGCGGCTGCTGGAACCCACCGACAGTTTGCTGCTCACCGTGGAATCGGGCGTAAAAACCATCCACCACCTGGTAAAACCGAAGCAAACGCTGTTCTCCCTGTCGCGGTTTTACGGCCTGAGCCTCCAGGAGATTTACGAGCTCCATCCGGAGTTCCAAACCGATCCGGTCCTGAAAACAGGGGCGCTGATCAGCATCCCCATACCCAACCGGGCGATCCGGCGGTACAAAGGTAAAACCTTCAAGGCGGCCAAATTCGCGCCGATTTACTATGTGGTGCAGGCGGGCGATAATTTGTTTCAGATCAGCAAGCGCTATTTCGATATGCCGGTCGATTCTGTGATCGCCCGCAACGGCCTGAAAAGCCAAAGTATCCATCCCGGGCAACTGCTGCACGTGGGTTGGATCGGCCTGGAAGGTATCCGCGCGGAGTGGCGCGGTTCGATTGCCCCGGTAAGCGGCGGCATGCACCAGCAGCAATTTGAAGAAGGGAAAAAACACCGCAAGGAAGTGGTGTCGCAAGGGGTGTGTTTTTGGCAGCGCGACAGCAATGAAAAAGGCGATTTGTATGCGCTGCACCGCGAGGCCGCCATCGGAACGGTGATTGCCGTCACCAATCCCATGAGCCGCAAAACGGTGTACGCCAGGGTCATCGGCCGTATTCCTTCGGGCTATGAAAGCAATGTCGAAGTGGTGCTTTCGCCCGCCGCTGCCCGCCAGATCGGCGCCCGCGACCCGCAATTTTTTGTAAAACTTCGGTTCTTGCGCTAAGGCGTTCCTTAGCGGTGTTATTTTTGCGCCCGCTCCCATGAGCGGTAGGTACAACTAAACTTTTTACATGAAAAAAATACTTCTCTTTTCGGGCTTGCTGGCCTGGTTTTTCAGCGCCTGCCAATCCGACCCATCCAAAAACAGCGCCGCCGCTGAAAGCACTTTTGCCAGCCCGGTACTGCTCGCCGGCCATTGGATCGATCTCGATTTTTGCAGCCGGGCCAATCAGTACGGCTCGGTGTTGGGCGCGATGAACAATGCACATCAGCCTTATGCCTATGCTATTTCCTTCGACCCCAACAAACCCGACAGCGCTATTTGTCACAACGGCATCGAAAGCTGGGCCTTGCCGGTCAAATTTAAAAACGACACCCTCGAGTTGAGCGGCGCCCGCCCGGGCAAGTCGGTTTTCCTGGTGTACCATTCCCAGGGCGATAAATCGATGACGATGTTCGACGGCACTTCCGGCCCGATGAAAATGGACAAGTTTATCAAATCGGGCGCCAATGCCCGCGATGGCCTGACGGCTTTTACCACGGCGTTGAACCACAACCTGTTCAGCGGTATTTTCATACCGGTCGGCAGCAATGACACCCTTCAACTGACCCCGGGCGGCTTTATTCTGAACTGGAAAGACTACGACCGTTTTTCGGTTTGCGCCGCCGGCGATTGCTTTGTGGCCGAGGACGCGATCGACGTGATCACGCTGTCGAAGTCGAAAGTGGAAGGTTCGGAGCGGATGTTCGGCTTTCGGTACAATGGCGCCAACGATACGCTGCGCATGTACCATTTGGAAAACACCAATCCGAATGAAAAAGGCGCCTATGCCGTTCGGAATGTTGCTTACACCTTTTTCCGTAAACCCGCCGAACGCTAAGCCATGGCCAGCGCTTTAAAAAATCTGTCGGAATACGATGCCGGCAATGTGCCCGACGCTTCCGCCTGTAGTTTCGGCATCGTGGTGGCGGAATGGAACGCCGCCATCACGCACGCCTTGTACGAAGGCTGCTACGAAACCTTGCTGCAGCACGGCGCCAAAGCGGAGAACATCCACACCATTCAGGTGCCAGGCTCCTTCGAATTGCCGGCCGGCGCGCGCTTGTTGCATGGGCGGAAAAACCCCGACGCGGTCATTTGCCTGGGCTGCGTGATCAAAGGCGAAACCAACCACAACGAGTACATCAACCAGGCGGTGGCCAACGGCCTGGTCAACCTGAGCATCGCAACGGGAAAACCCTTTATTTTCGGGGTGCTCACGCCCAACGACGAAGTGCAGGCGCTCGAACGGGCCGGCGGTAAACACGGAAACAAAGGCGTGGAAGCGGCCGTTACGGCTATCCGCATGGCTGCCCTGAAACGCGAACTGACCGAACCTGGAAAAAAAATCGGCTTCTGACCATCATGCTGAAAATCACACCGATCCATACGGGTTATTTAAAACTCGACGGCGGCGCCATGTTCGGCGTCGTGCCCCGGCGCATGTGGGAACAACTGAATCCGCCGGATGGGAACAACATGTGCAGCTGGGCCATGCGCGCCTTGCTGGTGGAAACGGGCAGCCGTAAAATCCTGATCGACACCGGTATCGGAAACAAGCAGGACGACAAGTTTCGCGCGCATTTTGAACCCTTCGGCGCCGAAAACCTGTTCGACTCCCTGGCCGCTGCCGGCTGCTCGCGGGAGGCGGTTACCGATGTTTTTCTGACCCACCTGCATTTCGACCATTGCGGCGGCGCATTGTGGAAAAACCCGGAAACCGGCGCCGTCGAGTTTAGTTTTCCCAATGCGGTGTACTGGTCGAATGCAGCGCATTACGCCTGGGCCAGCCAGCCGAACATGAAAGAAAAGGCTTCGTTTTTGCCCGAAAACTTTCAGCCCTTGATGGCGGCTGGCAGGTTGCAGTTTGTAGACGTCCGGCAAAATGTGGAATTCGTCCCAGGCTTTCAGGTGCGGTTTTTCTACGGCCACACAGAAGCCATGATGGCGCCGGTGCTGCAAACGGAAAAAGGTAAAATCCTGTATTGCGCCGACACTATCCCGTCGCAGTGGCACCTGGGTTTGCCCTACATCATGGCTTATGACGTGCGCCCCTTGCTATCGCTGGAGGAAAAAACGGCCTTGTTGAAGGAAGCGCTGGACGAGCAAATGCTGCTGTTTCTGGAACACGACCCACTGGTGGAAGCCTGCCGCGTTCAGACGGATGCCAAGGGCCGGGTTGCACTGGGCGCCGCCGGCCCGCTCAGTGCACTTTGTGACTAAGCCGGGCAAAAAACAACACTTGCACCGCATCGCCTTGGCGCATCTCAATTTTCAACGAATCCGCCGAAACGTGCAAAACTTTGAGTCGGTGTTCCTGGGCCGGTTGCGCAGTGGTGTCGCGCAGAAACAAATAGGCGGCATTCAGCCGGTAGGCGCCGCTTTCGAGGTACTGCCCCTGGCTTCGAAACTGGTAGCCGCCGTTTGCATCCAAATCCAGGGCCACAGCATCCAGCGGCGCCTGGTGCGTTTTACCGTTTTCATAAAAAGCCACGGCTTGCCAGTGGCCAACCAACAAATTTTTATCCGGCGTGCAGGCCGTTTGCCCGGCACACCAAAACAAAGCTAAATACCCGATGCGGAACAAGTTTTTCATGATGCCCGACAAAATTATGCTGAATCACACGCTCCTTGGCAGCGCACTCCTGGTAATTTTATTTGGCGCTTGCGTGCCGGCAAAAAAATACCGGGCCGAATTGTCTGGTCGCGAAAAATGCGAAGCCAGAGAACAAGTATTGGTCCGGGAAGTGCTCGACCGGCGCAAAGAAACAGCCGACTTGGTCCGGCAGGTCGGCGACTTGAATCGAACGATCGGTATGCAGGACGCCGAGTTGCGCGACCTGAAAATCGAATTGACTTCCCGCACCCAGCAAATGGGCGAATCCTCGTCCAAATTGGTCACTGAAAAAGCCCGGTTGGAACGCGATTTGGCCGGCGTTTCCGCCCAACTTGAAAAGCGGCAAGCCTTGATCCAATCGGTATCCAGCGCTCAGAAAAGCCGCGCGTCGATTTTGGCGACGTTGAAAAGCACCCTCGCCCGCGATTATTCCGCCAGCAGCGGATATGACCTTGAAGTTGGCGCCGAGGCGGTATTGCTGACCCTTCCCGACGCCGCTATTTTTGATAAAAACGGCGCAGCAGTGAGCGCCGCCGGGGTGAAAGCCTTGCAAGCCCTGGCTGCTTTGCTCAGCAGCCGGCCCGAGCTGGATGTAGAGGTGCAAGCCTATACCGACAACACTGTGCCCCGAGGTTTGAAAAACGCGGACGATACCTGGGACTGGAGTTTGATGCGGGCTACCAATATCGTTCGGGTGCTGATTCGGGAGTTTAATGTGAACGCCAATCAGCTGACGCCGGTCGGGAAAGGCGAGTTCTATCCGCTGGCATCCAATGAAACGGCCGACGGCCGGCAGAGAAACCGCCGCACCGTGCTGGTCATTTATCCTACCTTGCCCAAGGTGCCCGAAATTGAATAACTGCCGTGAACAGAATAGAACGCATCGAACTGCTGGCCGAACTGGGCGCATATCTCCGGGAAGAACCCGATGAGGCGCTGCAAGGCGTCCAGGCCCAGGCCTACGCTGAAAACCGCTGGTTTACGCCGGAAAATACGAGCCGCGCCCTGGCAGCGCTTGCCACCGCTTTTTTGGACCGGGAAAAACTGCAATCCTGGCTGGCTGCCTATCCTTTGCCCGACCTTCCGCATCCGGATAAAACCATCGGTTTGGTAATGGCGGGCAATATTCCCCTGGTTGGTTTCCACGATTGGTTGTGTGTGTTTGCCGCCGGACAGCGCGCCCGGGTAAAGTTGTCGGAGAAGGACCGGCTGCTGCTGCCTTTTCTGGTCGGCAAACTGGGAGAATGGGCTTTCGAATCCTGGGAGTACACCGAGTTTTTGAGCGAAGGGGACAAACTGCAAGGTTTCGACGCTGTGATCGCCACCGGCAGCAACAATACCGCGCGCTATTTCGAGCAGTATTTCGGCAAATACCGGCACCTGATCCGCCGCAACCGCAACGCGGTGGCCGTGCTGAGCGGCTCGGAATCGAGGGCAGATTTATACGCACTCGGGCAGGATATTTTCAGCTACTTCGGCCTGGGCTGCCGGAATGTGAGTAAAATTTATGTGCCCGAAGGGTATGATTTTACAGCCTTGCTGGAGGCCTTGCACGAATTCCGGGAACTGATCCACCACGACAAGTACAAAAACAACTTCGATTACACCCTCACCTTGTTTATTCTGAACCAAACGCCCTATCTGCACAACGACTGCCTCTTGTTGCGGGAAGCGGAGGCGCTGCAAGCCCGCATCGCCTCAGTGCATTACGCTTTTTATTCCGACCTGGCAGCCTTGGAAGCGGAACTGGAGCGCCGCCGACCGGAAATTCAATGCGTCGTCAGCCAATTGGCGCTCCTGAACTGGACTCCGGTGCCGCCGGGCCAATCGCAAACACCCGGCCTGCACGACTATGCGGACGGGGTGGACGTGATGGACTTTTTAGCCAAACTAAATTCCTGAACATGCGCATCGATATCATCACCGTTTTGCCGGAATTGCTGGAAAGCCCGCTGAACCACTCCATCCTGAAACGGGCGCAGCAAAAAGGCGTGCTGGAAGTGCAGGTGCATGCGTTGCGCGAATACGCTGCGGGCAAACACAAACAGGTAGACGACTATCCTTTTGGCGGCGGGGCAGGTATGGTGATGAAAGTGGAGCCGATTGCCGCTTGCATCGAAGCATTAAAAAGCCAGCGCGCGTACGACCAGGTCATTTACACCAGTCCCGATGGGCAGCGCCTCGATCAGGGCTTGTGCAACCGGCTGTCGCTGAGCGGCAATCTGATCATCCTTTGCGGGCATTACAAAGGCATCGACGAGCGCATCCGCGAAAAATATATTACCCTGGAAATCAGCATTGGCGACTATGTGCTTTCCGGCGGCGAACTGGCGGCTGCCGTGCTGGTAGATGCCCTGGGAAGGCTGCTGCCGGGGGTGCTGAACGACGAAACCTCCGCCTTGTTCGATAGTTTTCAGGACGACCTGCTCGCGCCGCCGGTGTATACCCGCCCGGCGGTTTGGCAAGATATGGCGGTGCCGGAAGTGCTGCTCTCCGGCAACGACAAACGGATCGACGAGTGGCGGCACGAACAAAGCCTGGAACGCACGAAAACACGCCGGCCGGATTTGTTTCAAAAATACCTGGGCATGCAGGACGATATGGGCGAATGATCCTGAAATCTTTGGCGGCACGCGGTATAAGATCGTTACGGGTTATTGTTTTTTAAAAATAAAATGTTTTAAATTTGCAGTGAATTAAACAACTGATGTTTTAAAAGCGCTGCACATGAACCGTTGCCCGAATTGCGCCGCAGAGTTGATTTTCGGCGCCAAGTTTTGCCACCGTTGCGGCGACATGGTCGCCGAAAAAACCAAGGATTGTCCGGCTTGCGAACAGGCCAACCCGCTGGCCTCCGTTTTTTGCCACCATTGCGGTTTTCACTTTGAGGGCAAACAAGCCCGGGAACTGCGCTACGAGCCGCGCTATGCCCTGGAATTCGATTCCGAAACGATCGTCGAACAAGTTCGGGCCTTGTTTTTTCGCAGTTTGCGGGGTAGGGTAGAGGAGGAGCTCGACCCTACCCTGTACAGCGAGTATGTGGAGCGGTTTTACCAATCCAAATTTCGCGAAGTGTATGGCGTGCGGGCCGGCCAGATTGCTGGCGAGGTGTTGGACTGCTGGGAGCAGCGCGGCGCAGAGGCCTTGCCGGAAATTGACCGGCGGCTCGACCAGGCTTTCGAAGGCCTGCTCGATTACTTTATCATTCAGTATTGCCCGGATTTGAACGGCGTGTTGTTGCCCAGCGCTATTCTCAAGTACGAACATGCCCGGCCCGGTAAAACTGATTTATGGGCAATGATTCAGGACTTTCTTGATTTTGACCATGAGGAAGAGGCATTTTACCTCGATTTTATTTCCATGCCTGAGCAGTATGTGGCCAATGCCTGCAAACGCTTCCTGAGCGCCGAACGTAAAGAGCGCGTATTCTTTATTTGCGATTTATCCCTGAACGGCAACTGCAAGGAGGGTTTTGCCATGACCGACCGGGCCTTGTACTGGCGCGCCCCGTTGGACAAAGCCCGAAGTGTTCAATACCGGGAGTTGCGCCTGGTGGTGCGGGAAAAAGATTGGTTGACGCTGAACGGGCATTTTTTTACGGCCAACCCTTCCTTGAATTTAAAGCTGTATAAGCTGTTAAAAAAACTGCGCGGCTGGGAAGAGCCGGCCGGAGTGCCCGTCTGAGCAGGCTTGCGCGGCTGAACTTTTTTATTTTTTCCGTGGTTTAATGTTTGAATTTTTCCAGGGTGGGCGCTTAACTTTGCCGCCCGTAAAGTGGAGATTGTAGCTCAGCCGGTTAGAGCGCAAGTTTGTGGCACTTGAGGCCGGGGGTTCGAATCCCCTCAGTCTCCCACCTGATAAAACGGGCGGATGGTTTTGCACCACCGCCCGTTTCTTTTTTAGAAACTCAAGTTATTTTTTCGGATTGACCAAACCGATCAGGCGCACCGTACTTTCATTTGGAAAGGTATTAGCGGTGATATAAACCGTTTTGCGTTGGTTGCCGACCTTCATTTCGGTGTTAAATTTCACGAGAATTTCGCCGCTGGCGCCCGGCGCTACCGGTTCTTCCGGCCATTTAGGAATAGTGCAACCGCAGGAGGAGCGGGCATTTAGAATCGTGAGCGGAACATTGCCGGTATTCGTAAATTTGAACCGGTGTTCTATGATATCCCCCTCGGTAGCGGTACCGAAATCGTACTCTTCCAGGTCATATTTGATCCGCGCCAGTTTGGTAGAGTCGGTAGGAAGGTCGGCTGTAACCGGATTTTTAATCATTTGGCTGTTGGGGCCGCCTTCGCTGCGAATTTCCTGGACGGCTTCTCCGCTGTTGTTCTGGCAGGCGGCGAAGAGCGTAGCGGTAAAAAAGAACACTGCGATTTTGTTTTGCATATCCATGTTGTTTGGTTCGGGCGGCAAAGTTCTGGATAATCATCTGGCTCAAGGTTGTATATTTTGCAAAAAATGATTTTTCTGCTGGGATTTATGGGGGCTGGTAAAAGTTATTGGGGGCGCCGGCTTGCGCAGTATGGTGGCCTGCCTTTTTATGACCTGGACTCCAGTCTGGCAGCCGTGTCGGGCTTGAGCGTTGCCCAATATTTTGACCGGTATGGGGAGCTTGCCTTCCGGCGCCTGGAGCGACAGGTTTTGCAGGAATCCGTAGCATTGCCTCCCGGTATTATGGCCACAGGAGGCGGTACGCCCTGTTTTTTTGATAACATGGCCTGGATGAATGCGCAGGGCGAAACGGTATACCTGGAAGTACCCACCGAGGTTTTGGCCGGGCGGCTGCGGTCCGAAATTGCCCAGCGACCTTTGTTGGCCGGGGTGGCGATAGAGTCGCTTTCAGCGAAAGTGGAGGCGCTGTTGAAGGACCGGGAGCCGTGGTATGCCCAGGCGCGACACCTTGTGCCCTATACACACGACTCTTCCAAATTTTGGGAACAGTTAACCGCCTTTTTTGAAATGGTAAAACAACGCGGGAACATCCATTAAGCTGGACTCCAGCCTTTTTTAAACCCGAAATCGTGTCAGACTAGATTTTGAAAAAACGGACTCTAAGGGGTGGCCGACTAAGAGAATTATGACAAGATTTACAGGATTACCAGAATTTATGGGATTTAGGAGCCAGACTGGCTTCTAAAATCCTGGTGATCCTGTAAATCCTCGTATAAAAAAAGCGTCTTCCTACGGCTGGGAACCGATTACATCAAGCGTAAATGATGAACATCATAGTAAAAACGGGATGTTCGTAATTTCAAAAAACCTTGCTCCGGGCGCTTAAAAAGCGCTTTATTAAGTTACCCAGAAGGCTCTAATCCGGCAAGCGCAGTTTCCCATCCGCTGATTCGCGCAGTTTGCCTTCATCGAGCAGGTAGTCTAAAACCTGGGTCACTTCCGCTTGCTGCCGAAGGGCAAATGCTTTTAAAATTTCTTCCAGGGGCAGGTTTTCTTTTTGGAGTAGTTTGAAGATTTTTTGCTCCAGGGAATGAAAGGCAGCGCTTGGCAGATCATCCTCCCGGTTTCTGCCCGTGCAAATATCGCAGATGCCGCAGGCGGGGCTGGAGTTTTCTCCAAAATAGGCCAGCAGGAGTTGGCTTCTGCATTGGCGGGTTTCGGCGTATCGAATTGCCGCCTCCAAGCGGTTGCGGCTTCGCTCCTTTCTAAAAGTGAATTTTTCAATATCGATGGTCAGATTGTTGGCGGCAACCCGTTCTTGGATCAGAACCAGCATGGGGAGCGCTACTGCTGGCTGGTAACTGAGGATGCCGACTTCGCCGGCATTTTTTAAGGTCTGTTCCACGGCATCCTGCGGCATGTTGGCATGCCGGGCCACTACGGCGGTGCTGATTTCCACCACGTCATTTTGGATGCCGGGGTAGGCTCTCAGGAGGACTTTGGTGACTTTGTCGGCCAATTTGTTGCGGAGTTGGTAATCGTACAGTTCTTCCCTGCTGGCAGTAATATGCACACGGGGCATAGCGCCGGCCTGATCCAAAATCAGGATCCATCCTTCCTGTTCGAGCAGTCGCAAGGCCGCCATGGCCGGCGCTTGGTCGAGCCGGTAGCTTTGGCAAAAGTGTTGAAAGTCAAAGGGGAAAGCCTCGCCCTGGCCGGCGCCTACAGCCAGTTGGGTATAGGCGCCGAGCGCCTGGTATACCCGACGGATCAGGTCAATTTCGGGAAAACTTAAATTCCACTGATACCGGAGTTGATCGGCGTCGACAGGTTGGTACAACAATACAGCATACGACTTTTTGCCGTCGCGTCCGGCTCGTCCGGCTTCCTGAAAATAAGCCTCCAGGCTATCCGGTATGGACAGGTGGATAACGAGGCGTACATCTGGCTTATCGATACCCATGCCAAAAGCGTTCGTGCAAGCCATGATCCGGATGCGTCCCTGCATCCAGTCGAGCTGTTTTTGGGTCCGCTCTTCCATCGACAAGCCGGCATGGTAAAAATCGGCGCTGATGCGGTGTTGCCGCAAGAATTCGGCGATGCGCTGAGTTTCACCGCGGTTGCGCAGATAAATGAGGCCGCTGCCTTTCACATTCCGGAGAATGTCGAGCAGCTTGGTTTGTTTTTGCTCTTCGTACAACACCGAATACGACAAGTTGGCCCGCTGAAAACTTTGTTGAAACACCGCCGGGTTGGAACAGCCGAGTTTTTCCAAGATATCGCTTACCACATCGGGAGTGGCCGTGGCTGTCAGGGCCAGGAGGGGAGTATCCGGCATGATTTTCCGTATGGCGGCAATTTGCAAATACGGCGGCCGAAAATCGTATCCCCATTGGCTGACGCAATGCGCCTCATCGACTGCCAGTAAGTTAACCTGCATGCGCCGGATGCGTTCGCGGCCCAGGTCAGTCTGCAAGCGTTCAGGGCTGAGGTAGAGCAATTTATAGGCGCCGTTGCAGGCGTTTTCAAAAACGATGTCCAGTTCACGGCGGCTCATGCCCGAGTAGATGGCTGCCGCCGGGATGCCGCGTTGGCGTAGTTGGGCCACCTGATCTTTCATGAGCGCAATCAGGGGAGAGATCACCAGGCAAAGGCCTTCGCGGCACAGCGCCGGCACCTGATAGCAAATGGATTTCCCTCCGCCGGTTGGGAGCAGCGCCAAGGTGTCGTTGCCTTTCAATACCGAATGGATAATATCCTCCTGCATGGGGCGGAAGGCTTCGTATTTCCAGTATTGTTTTAAAACTGCGAGTGGGTTAGACACGGCCGGAGCTTTTGGATCAAGGCCAAAAATACCTTGTTTTCGCGGAAGGTCCGGGCGATTAGGGCTGCGTGGGCATAAAAAATCCCGGGTTCACTTGTATGGTGAACCCGGGAAGATCAAAAGGGCGGAGGAGGAGGGATTCGAACCCCCGGTACCCTTTCGGGCACGCCGGTTTTCAAGACCGGTGCAATCAACCAGCTCTGCCACTCCTCCGGAACTGAGCCGCGCAAAGGTAGAAAAATCCGGGGTGTGGATACAAGCCTTTTCCAAGTTCGTTAATAAGACAACGGGCGATTAGCGGGCGCTGACCGGTACCGACATTTTTACCGGCACATCGTAGTTTTTGTCGATGTTGTTGAAAAAGGTGTCGAGGTATCGGTGCATCATCCGGGTTTCTTCCCGGGGCAAGTGTTTGGAATAGCAAAGGTCGTAGAAGTCCTTCTGCGCGCTTTTTAGCACTTGAGTTGCCTGGCGCAGCGCTTCTTTGGTAATTCCATTGCTCATCAGATACCGGTCCATCACCGATTCCAGGCCTGCATCGGAAGAGGGGCTGGCATACGGAGCGGCTACCAGGCCGGAAAAATCGAAGTCGTAGGGCGCCACCAGAATTTTTGAAAAGGCTTTGGATCGGATCAGGCGCACATTCCGTTGCATGGGGATGTCCCAGTCGGTATTGCCGATCATGTATTCGAACATGGCTACCAAAGCTGCTTGTTGGGCTACCAGGCTGTCGGCCGGCAATCCATACTGATCCAGTTCGACGCCTTGCAGGCGGGCAGCGGTTTCTTCATTGTCTTCAACCAACAGCCCGTACATGATTTTGGCTTCGTTGCCGGCGTGGTTGTCGCGGAGGGTCACGCGCACCAGCCGGGCGCGTACGCACACATGGGTGAGCCGTTCGAACATCTGGTAGATCAGGTACTCTTTCACCATCAGGGCGTCGCCTTGGCGGGTGTTGAAGCAAGGCAGCACCAACTTCAATTCGTTCAGGCTATCGACCAAACCCTGCTCTTGCAGGGTCTTTTTCGGCAGTTTTATTTTAAGCGGCGGGACCTCGGCGATCTTTCTCCTGAATTTTCCTTTGGGCATCAATTTGACAGTGTACGATTTCCCATTCGCCAGGGTTAAAATGCCGGGTTCATATTCGGTGCTGCGCCGGTCGGCCAGCAGGGTAGTGAGGTCGGCTTCTAGGGTGATTTCAGCCGCTTCCTTAGCAGTGAGGTACTCAAAAAAGGTTTGTGGCGCAGCGCCGGTTTGGGACTGTCCAAGTTCAGAAATTAAAAGCAACAGGAGGAGGGTTGCCAGATATGGTGTACTTAATTTTATAGCACGCATGAGTACAGAATTTAATTCTGTGAATGTAAGCGGAAAACGAGACCTTTCGCCAACCGCTTTTGCAAATGTAATTTAAAATATAATTCTGCGAAAGGCGTAATATTGCTTGCTGTGCAAAATTATTGCCAAATTAACATTGCGATTCAGGAGAATGTTCCTTTTGTGCCCTGTTTTTATTTTTCTTTTTTTAATAAAATTCAGGTCCGCCAAGCACACTTTTTTAGCAACTCGAAGCCAAATTGACCGCTTTGCCCGGGAGATTGCGCGCCGGTCTGTTTATCTTTGCAGAAGGCTGGTTGTACCAGGCTGGCCATTAACTTTTTACAATAAAATTTGCAATGAAAAAAATCTCGTTTTTGCTCTTCCTCCTAGGTTTTGTAACCGGTTCTGTTGTCGGCCAGGAATTGCCTGGGGTTTGCGGCAACAGTACAGAAGATCAACTTCAATATGAATCGCGCTTATTGAACAACTTGGCTAAAGCCGATGCGGGAGGTGTTTTCCAGCGCGGCGCTATTCAATATGTGCCCGTGCATTTCCACCTGGTGGGCGACGCGCAGGGAAATGGCAAAGTCAAAGAGGTGCGCGTCCTGGATCAACTCTGCGCCCTGAACTCGGCTTTTGAGTCCACGGAGTTCCGTTTTTACCTGGCGCCGCATCCGACAAAAGGATTATTCAACTACACCATCAACGCGACGAATGTTTACAACAACCAGGACGCCTGGTTTACCATGAACTCCAACCGGCATCCCAACGCCATCAATATTTACATTGTGGAGGATGCGGTTTCCGGGAACAATAATCCTGGCTTGACCCTGGCTTATTACAACATTCCCCGCGATTGGATTGTGAGCCGCAAAGACCGCATCAACGGCTCCAAGACGAATTCCACCCTTCCGCATGAAGTGGGGCACTTTTTCAGCCTCATGCATACTTTTTTGGGTTACGAAAGCAATCCGTTCGACTCCGCCGACCCGACCTGGCCCAAAGCGCCGGTCACTTCTCCCGGTGGCCAGGCAACCGAGCGCGTCAATGGAACCAACTGCTCCACCGCCGCCGACCGCATTTGCGATACGCCTCCGGATTACAATTTTGGCCTGGGCAACGGCAGCTGCACCTACACCGGCGGCGCGCAAGACCCGCTGGGCACACCGGTCGACCCGATGGAAAACAACATGATGGGCTATTTTGAAACCTGTTCGAATTATGTGTTTACCCCGCAGCAAAATGCTGCCATGCAGGCTGACCTCGCCTCTTCAGCGCGGAATTATCTGGATAATAATTTCACACCGGTTTCAACGGAAATCAACACTCCTGCCAATTTGTTGGTAGCTCCGGCATCGGGCGCCAATGTCCCGTTTTATAATGAAGTGCTGGTAGAGTGGCAAAGCCTTCCGGAGGCGAAGTACTACCTGCTGGAATTTGATATTATCAGTACCTACGTTTCTCCCTTGTCGCAGTCCTTCATCGTCGATACCAATTCCAAACTAGTCACTACGCTGGAGCCCAACCGCAATTACTACTGGCGCGTTCGGCCGTTCAACGAATACGTCACCTGCGCTACGCCGCGCCAGCGTACGTTCCGTACCTCTACTGTTTCGGCAGTCCACACTATTCCGGACCTGACTGCCTGGCAAGTGGCGCCCAACCCGGTGAAAAGTGGTCAGCCGATCAACTTGTTTTTGCAAACGGCCAAGGGCTTCGAGGCATCTGTCCGGGTGTTTGACGCTACCGGCCGGCAGGTGTTCGAACAAAACAGCATTCCGGTTTCGGCAGGCGACCAACAGATCGAACTGACTACCGGCGCGCTGAACAGCGGTTTTTATACGGTGCTCCTGCAAACGCAGGACGGACAGGTGGCCCGGAAGGTGTCGGTGGTGCAGTAAAAAATACAGTTTCAAGCGCTACACCAACAGGCTTGGCTTCTCCCGCAGAAGTCAAGCCTGTTTACTTTTACGAAAACCAATAAGCAAGGAAATCCACCCCCCAATAAAAGCAAGTCCCCCCAAAGGCGTAACCGGTCCAACCCAAGCGACCGGGAAAGGCAGCAATTCGCGGCATGCCAGCAAGTACAAAGAGCCCGAAAAGCAGACGATGCCAGCGAGGAAGAACCGCTGCGCCCACAGGGCAAACCGTCCGGATGCCAGCGGCAACAGGCCTGCGAACAGCATGGCCAGGGTATGGACAAACTGGTACTGCACGCCCTTTTCGTAAATATCGATCTGGTAATCAGAAAGATGGGGCTTCAGGGCGTGGGCGCCAAAAGCGCCGATAATGACGGCCAGGGCGCCTGAAATAGCGGCATATTGTAGCGTTCGATTGTTCATGAGTCGATGGCGAAAATTGAATTAATGAACGGCAAAGAACTGCATTGCTTTCCGGCTAGAGGAACGATCTTATTATTTGTTCGTTCCTTAGTAACATTGCGCTGCAATTCTGATCCGCAATCGCAAAGATAAATGACTTATGCGCCCAATAAACGAGTGGATGAACCGCTACCCCGGCCTTTTGAAAGCGCTCGGCCTCCTGATACTGATCGCGCTCCTGACCTGGTGGTGGCTGTTTAGCCGCGCGTTTCCCGCCAGCCGGGCAGTACCCAGCCAAGCTACCCTGACGGTGTGGGCCGCCGATTTCGGCCAATTGGACGCGGCGCTGCGGACGATGCCTCCGGCCCTGCAAGCCCTTCAGGTCGCCCAGGAACTAAGAGTCTCCCTGAAACACGCACAGCTGAGTTTTGCACCCGAATTAAATCAGCTGACCGACTTACCGCTGCACAGTCTGGCTGCCGCCTTTAGTTTGCAACCGACCGACAGCCTGCAACCGGTAGTCATTCTGGAAATGCCTTCGCCTGCTCCAGCCAAAGCACTAATTGAACGATTGGCCAAACGGGCAACTACCCGTCGGTACCAATTCAAAGGCCATGAACTGTTTACGCTGCAGAAAAAAAATTCCAGTCCACTCACCGTTGCACGGGTGCGCAACCTGATCATTTTTTCAGGCTACTCCTACCTCGTAGAGGACGCACTCGTTCAAACCGAACAAAGTAATCCGACCTGGGCCGCTATTTTGGGCGATCAAAAAGCCGGCGCCGTTCAAATCGGCCTGCGCATGGATCAGTTGCCCGAGCGGTGCAAAGGCTGGATGGCGCCCTGGTGGAAAAACCTGCCCGAACAAGCCAGCCGCGAAATGCAGAGCCTGAGGGCCGTGTGGAAATCCGGCCGCTGGATACTGGAGGCGCAGTTGGCGGCGGCGCCCAATGCCGAGCCTGCCCGCTCTGCCAACATAGAATCCTTTGCAACCACCCTCCCGGATAACACCGCTTTTTTTGCCTGGAAAAGTCTGGAACGACCAATCGGCCTGAACGACCTGTTGTTTTCCCCCGCCCAGCCGGCGGCTGATTTTACAACATTTATGGCGCCTTGGATGGGCCAATCTGCCGGCTATGTTTTGGTAGACCCCGCCACTCCGGGCATGCTGGAGGATCAATTCTATGTTTTTTCATGCAGGGATGCGTCCCGGGCGCGGCAGTTGCTGACTGGATATGGCCAGCGGGGCGGATTGCTGCGTACCTACGACTATCAAACCTATGAAGTTTGGCAGTTTTTGAGCCAATCGCTGTTGAAACCCCTGCTCTCGGCAGACCGTCCTGAATTTGCCAACCCGGTGGCAACTATTATAAACGGCTATGTCGTGTTTGCTTCCAGCAACTCGGCGCTGGAGCTTTGGATTGACAAATACGTAGTTGGGCAGACGCTTGGCAACCTGCCGGAGTTTTTGCTTTGCCGAAAAAAAACGCAGCAGGAAACCGGCTTTCAAGTGTTTTTCAACACGCAGTATTTGGATCAAACGGTTCAACGCGTTTTCAACAGCGCCTTTTCGGAAAACAACCTGTCCGACATCCGGCGCATTCAAGCGCAGGGGCTCCATCTGTTTAATTTTCATTGGAACAGCCAAGCCAGCCGGTACGCTGCCGAATGGGTGGCGCAGCCGCGACAGGGGCCGGCTTTTCCGGTGAACATCTGGTGGAAAACCGCCTTGGCTGCGCCGGCACACACAAGACCTTTTATCGTAGAACAAGGACCGGCTCAGGCGGCTATTTTAATTCAGGATGAACAACACCGGCTAACCCGCCTTTCCGAAACCGGCAATATCCTCTGGCATAAACAGCTGGACCAGCCTATCCTTTCGGAGGTTCAAGGCCTGGATTTTTACAAAAATGGAAAACCCTGTTTTGTTTTTAATACGGCGGATGCCATTTGGCTCATCGACGACACGGGCAACGACCTCTCGGGTTATCCCTTGCGTTTGCAATCGCCGGCAACGAATGGCCTGGCGGCTGTTGATATTGCCGGCGATAGAAACTATAGTTTTTTTGTAGCCTGTCACAACGGCAATATGTATGGATTCGACCAGTTCGGCCGCCCGCTCCCGGGTTGGAATCCACAGCCGAATATCGGCCGGGTCAAACACCCGCTGGTATTTTTCAAAAACGGCGAGCAGGATTTTTTTGCGGTGCAAAACCTCAGCGGCGAGCTTTTCGTATTCAAAAAGAACGGGAGCCCACACTTCTCCACCCTGCGTTTCCCCGGAACGTTCGCCAACACGCCCTTGCAAGCCGACGCCGGCAGCCCCGCGCCGCGCCTGAGCTGCGCAAATGATGCCGGGGAGGTATTTGTGTGCAATTTGAGCGGCTACAGCTTTAGCCTTCGTCCGGGCCCCGGCATGGATGCAAACAGTTTTTTTGTTTTCGAGCAGTTGTTCGGCGATGCCCGGAAAGATTACGTCTGGGCATCGGGCAAGCGTTTGCGTATTTTTGGATATGAGGGGGCTACGTTCGACCAAAAGTACACCAGCCAGGTCGCGGCCTCGATCGACACCCTTTTTTCTGCCGGCTGTTGCCAAAAAATTGGAGCGGCCAATTTCGAGAAGCGCCAAGTGTACCTGTTTGATAGCAATGGGAAAGTATACCCGGGCTTTCCCATTGGAGGAACCACGGCATTCCGACTATTGCCGCCCGCGCAAGGGCGTCCGGAGCAAGTTTTGATTGTAGGCAACGGGGCCTCTGTGTATGCCTATAAACTGAACTAGTTCGGCAGCGCCACCGAGCCTGGCGAAACGAATATTCGCTATATCGGAAGGTTTTATTTGGGGTAAGGACTGAGCAGTAAGTACATTTTTGCCATTTAGGCGGCAAGGCGATATTTTATTAAAAAAACAGGGTTGGAGCATTTGTTAAAAGCGGTATATTTCCGCCGAGACTCTATTCCTTATAAATGCTTACCTGCTTATGAAAAAATTACTTTTACTCCTGCTATGCCTTTGGCTGTGCGGTACGGTCGCCTGGGCGCAAATCCCGAATGGCAGCACCGCTCCCAACTTCACGGTTACGAATGTCAACCCGAATTCGGGTTATGGAGCCATTACGCTTTACGACCTGCTCAACCAGGGCAAAACCGTTTATCTGGATGTGTTTGCTACCTGGTGCGTTCCGTGCTGGAACTACCACAACACCCATGCCTTGAAGGATGTTTGGGACCAATATGGCCCCAACGGCACCAATGAGGCTTTTGTGATTTCCATTGAAGGCGATGCGAGCACTTCTGTGCCCTGTATTTGGAACGGCTCGGGCTGTACCGGTGGCACTACCGGCGACTGGACGGCTGACACGCCTTATCCGATTGCCGATTATTCGGCTATCATGGGCCTTTACCAGGTGACTTATTACCCTACGATTTTCATGATTTGCCCTGCTGATAAAAAGGTGTACGAAGTGGGGCAGCAGGGGTCCTCCGGACTTTGGAGCGCCCGCTCGACGTATTGTCCGCCCCTGGTGGTTAACACCACCATAAACAGTGTGGAAGACACCCGTTGCTATGGAAGCAGTACGGGGAAAATTGATATTTCTGTGTCGGGGGGTACCGGCCCGTACACGTACAATTGGTCGAACGGCGCCAATACTCAGGATTTGATCAACATACCCGCCGGCACCTACGAATGTACTGTCACCAATGCGCAAGGCTGGACGGGCGAAACCGGACCAATTACCGTAAACGACCCGCCGGCGCCGCTGGCCCTGAATTTAGTCGAAACCACACCCGTAGGCTGTAATGGCATTCTAGGGAGCATCACCCTGGAGGCCTCCGGCGGCTGGGCCGACAATTATACGTATACCTGGAGCAACGGCATGACCGGTCCTTCGGCCTCGCCGCTTAACGCAGGCACCTATATTTGTACCGTTACGGACGACAGAGGCTGCACCAAAACCCGAAGCACAGTACTTGCGCCGGCAGCTATACCAACGGCCAGTATAGAACCTCCGGGAACCGTCTCTTGTCTGACACCGATCGTCACGCTCACGGCTTCCGGAACTGGTGGATACAGCGGAACCTACGAGTTCAATTGGTTTGCCTCCAATGGAGGTAATTTTACCAGCGGCACGCAATCATTTCAGGCCCAGGTTAATGCAGCGGGCAACTACACCGTCCAGGTATCTGATGCGGTGACCACCTGCGCAGGATTTGCAACGGTTTCGGTCAGTTCCAATATCGATCTTCCTGCTGCGGACGCCGGACCTTCGATGGCGCTTACCTGCACCAATCCGACGGCCACCCTGCAGGGCACGGGCAGTTCCGGAAACAATTTTCAATACCTCTGGACGCCAATCAACGGCGGGCACATTGTTTCGGGAGCAACTACCTTGAATCCTGTGGTGGACTCCCTGGGCGATTACATCTTAAAAGTCACCAATACCACCAACGGCTGCACCAAAGTAGACACCGCCGGGGTTGCCGCCAATACCACGCCGCCGGCGACCAGCGCAACGGGCGGAACGCTCACCTGTGTTGTCAGCGAAACAGGTTTGACCGCCACCACAAACGCCGGCAACCCGGGCTTTGCCTGGGCCGGCCCGAACGGTTACAGTTCCAACCTTCCGAATCCGGTGGTAAATGTGGTGGGAGAGTACCTGCTCACCGTTACTGATTCTGTGAATGGGTGCACCAACACCGCTACTGCGCAGGTGGCGTTAAACAACACCCCGCCCGGAGCGGGCGCCAGCGGCGGAACGCTGAATTGCGTGCAAAACTCGGTTCAACTGAATGGAACCTCTACCAACCCGGACGCCACCTTTGCCTGGACCGGCCCCAACGGCTTCACCAGCGCTATTCCGAACCCGACGGTTCAGGAAACCGGCGACTACCAGTTGGTCACAACCGATACAATCAACGGCTGCACCTCGACGGCTCAAGCCAGTGTCGACCAAAACACTACGCCGCCAGTGGCGGCTGCTACTACGCCAGGCAACCTGAATTGCACGGTTTCCCAATTGGTTTTGGACGGCACCGGTTCTTCTCAAGGGTCGAACATCAGCTATGCCTGGACGACAGCCGACGGCCACATCGTGTCGGGAGAAAACTCGGCGACGCCTACCGTTGATGCTGTGGGGACCTATGCTTTATTGGTGACCAATGCCGATAACGGCTGCACCGCTACCACGACTACGCCGGTAGTGCAAAGCGCTCCGGTCACTGCAGCGATTAATGATCCGGCCCACGTTTCCTGTTCGGGCGGCTCCAACGGCAGCGCGGAGGCCACGCCAGGAGGCGGCAATTCCAATTATACCTATGCCTGGAGCAATGGCGATACGACCCAAACCACGGTCAACCTCAGTGCCGGCACGTATACTGTTGTAGTAACCGATGGCGAAAACTGTTCGGCTACTGCCACGGTAGTCATCACCCAACCAGCGGTGTTGCAACCGCATGCCAGCGCTACACCGCAGAGCGCTTCGGGGGTAAACGACGGTACCGCTACGGCCAATCCGACTGGCGGCACACCCGCCTACGCCTATGCCTGGAGCAATGGCGAAACGACGCAAACTATTACCAATCTGGCGCCGGGCACCTACACCGTTACGGTGACGGATGAGCATGGCTGCACCGCCCTGCAATCGACTACCGTCAACGCGTTCAACTGTACGATCGCGGGCACTATTTCCGGTACGGGAATCACTTGTTTCGGCGCCAATAACGGCAGCGCCACCGTGGCCCTGACCGGCGCCAACGACCCTGTGACCTATGCCTGGAGCAATGGCGGAAACAGCCCAACTATTGAAAACTTGAGTCCGGGCGTCTACTCCGTTGAGGTCATCGATGCAACCAATTGCGCTACTGTTTTGAATATTTCCATTGCCGAGCCAGCTGAGTTGGAAACCCATGCCTCTGCCACCGGTGAAACAGCCGCGGGCGCCAACGACGGCACCGCGACCGCTGCGCCCACCGGCGGCACTGTTCCGTACGCTTATGCCTGGAGTAATGGCGAAACCACCGCAACCATTACCGGTTTGACGCCGGGCGCTTATACCGTAATTATTACGGATGCCAATGGCTGTACTGACCAGCAAACTGTAGTTGTGAACGCCTTCAATTGCGCCCTTGTCGTTCAGGCAGCGGTAACCAATGCGAGTTGCCCGGATCGGAACGACGGCCTGATCGCCTTGTCGCCCAGCGGCGGCGCCGAACCCTATGCTTTCGAATGGAGCAACGGGAACAGCTCGGCAACGGCTGAGGGGCTGGCCGCCGGCAACTACTCCGTTACGCTCACCGATGCCAACAACTGCATCTTTATTGAGTCGTACACCATTTCAGACGCCGATCAAATGGCGCCGGTAATTGCTGCGCAAAATGCTACCCTGGCGCTCAGCAACACCGGTTCGGCCACGGCGACTATGCAAAATCTGGGCGCAACTGCTACGGACAATTGCGCGCTCGCCGAACTGAGTATTTCACCGAATACATTCGACTGCTCGGACCTCGGCGAACACACCGTTGTCATCAGCGCCACGGACGCTGCCGGCAATTCCGCCAGTATTTCAATCACGGTAACGGTAGTGGACAACCTGCCGCCCACCGTCGAATGTCCGCCGAGCAGTACCCATTGCTGGTACGACAACGAGGTGCAGTATGCCGCGCCGGTAGCCCAGGACAATTGCCTGGCCAATGGCGGCGTCTGGAACCTCGAAAGCGGTTTGCCCAGCGGCGCCACCTTCCCCGTTGGCACAACGGTGCAGGAGTACTCCTTTACCGATCAGAGCGGCAATCAGGGCACTTGTTCTTTTGCTGTTACCATTACCAGTCCGGTTGTACTGACGCTAAACAGTGTCAAACACGATGTGGATAATCAAGGCCAAGGCGCCATCGACATTTCAGTGAATGGCGGCAGCCAGCCTTATTCCTTTACCTGGACCGACGCCAGCGGCACGGTTTTGGGCAATACGGAAGATTTGACTGACCTGCGCGCCGGCACCTATTTCGTTGTGATCAAAGACGCGAATGGTTGCGTTTTGAGCAACGAAGGAATTGTGGTAGACAACACCTCCGGCGCCAGCGAACCCGACTGGCTCCAGGGCGTGCGCCTGCAGCCTAACCCAACCACCGGATTTACGCGAGTCGTTTTTACCCGACCCGCGTCTGGCGATATGCAAATCAGCATCTTCGATGCAACGGGCCGGCTCCTGCGCCAGCAACACGCGGGCGCGCAACAAACCGTGTTGCTCGATGCCAGCGCTTTCCCCGCCGGGGCTTATACGGTGCGCTTTTCGGACCAGACAGGTTTTGGGGTCCGGAAATGGATCGTGCTGCGATAAATAGTGTTTTGCTTACCTTTTCAAAACTGCACGCCGGAGGGGACCGCCCCTCCGGCGTTTTTTTTTGAAACGAGCAGCACCGGTCCTCATTAGGCTGCCACAAATTTTTAAATTACCGTAGCCGCAGCAATTTTATTAGGTATTCCGGGGTTCAATACAGAAATACAAGCCTGCATTTTCAATCTGGAAGGTGTGATTGCCGACACGGAGAAATATCACTTCCAGGCATGGCGGCAGGTCGGTAATCAACTCGGCCTGAGTTTACCTGAAGAGCACTTATTTTCCTTGAAGAATTTGAGCGGCCTGGCAACCCTCGAAAAAATTCTGGACTGGGGAAAGGTGTATATGCCGGAGGCTGAAAAATTGTACTGGGCTGACCGGAAGAATAATTTGTACCACCAACTGATTGCGGATTTAAAGCCGGGGGAAATACTGCCGGGGGTCCTGATTTTCCTGCGCCACTTGCGTGGCATGGAAATTAAGACAGCGCTCTGCTCATCGGCCCCTCATACTACGGCCATTCTAAAATCCGCTCAGATGGAGCCTTTTTTTGAAGCCGTCATCGATAGCGGCGTTTTTAAAAAGCCCAAGCCCGACCCCCAAAGTTTTTTGCTTGCTGCCGATGCGCTGGGGGTATCGCCCGGCGCTTGCCTGGTTTTCGAGTCCGATCCGCAAGGCATTGAGGCTGCTTTACTGGGCGGTTTTTCTGTGGCAGGCGTTGGCGATCCGGTTGAACTGTGTCGAGCGCATTTTACTATCCCGAGTTTTGCTGGGTTTCGGCTGCCTGCACTCATGAAACAACTTTTTGAACAAGAAACATCGTGATTCCCATGAAGATAAATCTCCTTTTAGCTGTTTTGGTAGCCGTTTTGGGTTGGGCAACGTGTAAAAATTTGAAAAATCCGGTCAGTCCGGCGCCGGAACCCGGCCAAACCAACGCGCCGGCCGATGAAGGCCCAAGCGGCTGGCATGCTTCGCGGGTGATCAACGAATACCACGCCGATTCAGCAGGCACCTACCAGGTAACCGCGCCACCCCGGATGGTGGATGTCCCCGTGGATGCACTCCCGCCAGCCACCGCCAGCCACCGGGCTTATTTGAGTAGTGGCTACTGGCACCTCAATATGGCCTACCAACCCAGCGACACTACAGTGCATGTGCATTACCAAAATAAGTGGTTGAAATTCAGGGAAGACCAAACTTTCGACATCCTGATCAACGGCAAACCGGTGGATACCGGCCGCTGGAACTGGGATGTGGATAAAAATGAAATCTACCTGTCGTGCCGCGACCCTTATCTGAACAATACCTGGGAGGTCAACGATAGAGGGTTTCTTATGATTTGGAAAGGAAACACCAGCCTGAACGTCACCGGTATTCAAATTCGCGTAGTCGGCTCGGGCACCTTACCTTCGGGCCAATAACCGTTCGACTTTTTAAGCTGCCCATGAGCAATTCGCTACACCAATGTAAATGGATCTGCTGGCTATCTGTTTTGTTAGCCGGTTGCCAGAACCCGCCACCCGCAACAACAGTGAACGACCAACACGTCCAACGGCAAGCGGCCAAACAAATTCCAGCAACTCCGGAATGGGCGGCACAAGGCGTTTTGTATGAATGCAACACCCGCCAGTTTTCTGCGCAGGGAAACTTTGCCGGCATTGAAGCCCAACTGCCCAGACTTCGCAACCTGGGCGTGGATATTCTCTGGCTCATGCCCATCCATCCGATCGGTGTAGAACGGCGGAAAGGTGCTTTGGGGAGCCCGTATTCTGTTCGGGATTATTATGCCATCAACCCCGACTTCGGAACGCTGGAGGACTTCAAACGACTGGTTCAATCGGCACACCAACAAGAGATTAAGCTGATTTTAGACTGGGTGCCCAACCATACGTCCTGGGACGCTGTGTGGAAAAACAAGCACCCGGAATATTACACCCGTTACCAAGGCGATTTCACGGTTCCGATCAACGAAAAGGGCGAACCCATCGAGGACTGGTCGGACGTTTGCGACCTCGATTATTCCAATCCGGCACTTCGGGAAGCCATGATCCAGGCTATGCAATATTGGGTTCGGGAATGCGACATCGACGGCTTCCGGGTAGACATGGCGGGCATGGTGCCCAACGATTTTTGGGCGCAGGTTCGCCCTGCGCTGGACTCCATCAAGCCCTTGTTTATGCTTTCAGAGTGGCAGGACGAACCAGCGCATTTTACCACTTGCTTCAACGCTAATTATGGCTGGAAATGGAAGGACGTCACCCGGGATATTGCTGCCGGCCGCCAAACGCCCCGCTCCTTGGATACCTTGCTTCGGTATTTAAATAATTTTTATCCGGAGCATTACTTCCAATTGTATTTCACCCAAAACCACGACGAAAACACCTGGAACGGCACCGAAGTCGAACTTTACGGTCCGGCTGCAGACGCCTTCAACGTCCTGGCGTTCACCTGGCAGGGGATACCGATGCTTTACAATGGGCAGGAAGATGGGCTGGACGAGCGCCTCGAGTTTTTTGAAAAATCGCCTATACACTGGAAAAAATACGCGAAACAGGATTTTTTCACGCGGCTCTGCGAATTGCGGCACGGCAACCAAGCCGTTTGGGCGGGCCGGGCTGGCGGGACGCTTCAGAAAATATCCAACGACAAGGAGGATCAAGTGTATGCCTTTTCCCGGGAGAAGAACGGCGACCGGATCGTTGTGGTGCTCAACCTGAGTAAAGAGCGCGCTTCGGTTACCCTGAGGCCGGCAAATGCCCTGCTGGGCCCTTATGCCAATGTGTTTGGCCGAAGTACCATGCAAATGACCAAGGAGGTTACCCTCAATCTTAAACCTTGGGATTATATCGTATTGTCGAATAAATAAATAAGCAACTACCGGCTTAGCATCATGGCCTCCAACGGCAGCTCTTCCCACCAACACGGACACCACCGCCTGCATCTGGCAGGCCTGATCATTACCCTGGGCATCATATACGGCGACATCGGCACCTCGCCCCTGTATGTGATGCGCGCCATCGTCACCGACGGGATTGTTTTGCGAGAAACAATTCTGGGGGCGGTTTCGCTGGTGTTTTGGACCCTTACGATTCAAACCACCTTCAAATATGTCACCCTGATCTTGCAGGCCGACAACAAAGGCGAGGGCGGTATTTTTTCGATGTATACCCTGGTACGGCGCCGGGCGAGATGGCTGATTTTTCCGGCCATGATCGGCGGTTGCGCGGTATTGTCGGAAGGCATGATCACGCCGCCTATTTCGGTCATTTCTGCGATCGAAGGCTTGCAGTCGATCGAGCAATTTCACGACATGCAGATCCCGACCGTGCAGATAACTTTGGTTATCATCACGGGGTTATTTCTATTTCAACAATTCGGAACGGCGGCTGTGGGCCGGTTTTTTGGACCGGTCATGTTGGTCTGGTTTTCTATGTTGGGGATACTCGGCGTGATTCAGATTGCGGGCGATTGGTCCGTATTCCACGCGCTCAACCCGGTGTATGCTGTAAAGGTGTTATTGCACCATCCGCATGCGCTGGTGCTCATGGGCGCCGTGTTTCTGTGCACCACGGGCGCGGAAGCTTTGTACGCCGATCTGGGCCACTGCGGTAAACAGAACATCCGGATTAGCTGGATTTTTGTAAAAACTTGCCTGGTACTCAATTATTTAGGGCAGGCGGCCTGGTGCTTGCATTTTGAAGGCCAGCCCCTGCCCGCCACCGACCAGAATCCTTTTTTCGGCATTATGGCGCACTGGTTTTTGCCGTTCGGCATTGCCATCGCTACCCTCGCCGCGATCATTGCCAGCCAAGCCATGATCTCCGGCTCGTTCACGTTGGTAAGCGAAGCGATTCGGCTGGGGCTTTTGCCCAAACTGACGGTTCAATTCCCGTCTGATCTGAAGGGGCAGTTATACGTTCCGGCAGTGAATACCCTGCTTTGGGCGGGCTGTGTTTTTGTGACCCTTCATTTCCAAAAAAGCACGGCAATGGAAGCCGCCTACGGCTTGTCGGTAACCATCACGATGTTGATGTCGACCATTTTGATGTCCAATTTCCTGATAACCAAACGTGTCGCCTCCCCTTGGGTCTGGGCGTTTTTGATCTGGTACTTGTTGTTCGAGGGGGCATTTTTCTCGGCTAACCTGTTAAAATTCCTGGATGGCGGTTATATCACCGTCGTGATTGCTTCCCTGCTCTTCGCGCTGATGTACGTGTGGGTGAACGCCAAGCAGATCAAAAACCGGTTTTTGCAAAACACCAATATTCGCGACTACATCGATCAACTGATTACCCTGAGCAACGACCCCGACATCCCGAAATACGCCACGAATCTGGTGTTTCTGAGCAATGCCAAATCGATGGGAAAGGTGGAGGAAAAAATCCTGTACTCGATTTTACAAACCCAGCCCAAACGCGCCGATGTGTACTGGTTTGTACACATCGAGGTGACCGACGAGCCGTACACCATGGAATATAAAGTGCGGGTGTTGGCGCCCGACGATGCCTACAAGGTGAATTTTCGCCTGGGTTTCCGGGTGGAGCAGCGCATGAATGTTTTTCTGAAAAGGGTAGTGGAAGACCTCCTGGAAAGCGGCGAACTCCACATTGAAGCCCGCTACCATGTGAGCAGCGCGGAATGGCCCACCGGCGATTTTAAATTTGTGATCATTCAGGAAGCGCTGTCGCATGAAAACGAATTGCCGGTGCTGGAGCAAATCACGATGAGTATTTACCTGGGCGTAAAAAGCGTCACGGCCTCTCCGCAAAACTGGTTCGGTTTGGACAGCGATTCCGTTGAAATCGAAAAGGTGCCGCTGGTGCTCCGCCCTGTAGAAAATTTGCGGTTGGTTCGCATAAAAAATGACTAAAATACTGCTGCTACGGCTGAGTTCTATTGGCGATATCGTGCTGACCACCCCGGTAGTCCGCTGCCTGAAACAACAAACCGGGGCTGAAATACACTTTCTCACCAAACAGGCCTTCCAGTCGGTACTTGAGCCTAACCCTTACCTGGACCGGCTGCATTTTTTTCAAAAAAAACTGGATGAGGTTCTGCCGGTATTGCGCCAGGAGCGCTTCGACTGGATTATCGATCTGCACGGAAATTGGCGCACCTGGCGGATCAAGTGGGCGCTGCGCCGACCGGCACGCACCTTTAACAAGCTCAATTTGGAAAAATGGCTGCTGGTGCGTTTCGGCATCAACTGGCTGCCTGACCGGCATATTGTCGACCGTTACCTGGAAACAGTAGCCCATCTGGGCGTGCAGTACGACGGGCATGGGCTGGATTATTTTATTCCTGCAGCCGCCGAAGTAAATCCCGCCGAAGTTCATCCCATCCTGGAAAACGGAAACTTCGTGGTATTCAACATCGGCGCTAACCACGCGACCAAGCGCCTTCCGGACGATCAAATTACGGCTATTTGCCGGGCCATGGAGCGGCCGGTAGTGCTGCTCGGCGGCAAGGCAGAAATGCCGGCAGGCGAGCGGATCGCAGCGGCTGCCGGCAACCGGGTGGTCGATTGTTGCGGCCGGTTGTCTTTGCACCAATCGGCTTCCATGATCCGCCAATCGGCCCAGGTGATCAGCCACGATTCCGGGCTGATGCACATTGCGGCGGCCCTTGGAAAGGACATCATTTCTGTTTGGGGCAATACCGTGCCTGCGTTCGGCATGTACCCGAAATATCCGGATGGCGTCGATGGTAATACCAGTATGGAAGTGGCCGGCTTGCCGTGCCGACCTTGCTCAAAAATCGGCTACACACAATGCCCTAAAGGCCATTTCAAGTGTATGCGCGAACAAGATATTTCAGCTATTTTGGCCGCCGTAAAATGACCGGAAGCAACCAAAAGCCCTTATTTAACAAAAACTGGTCCGGGGGGTGGGAAGCGTTTGCCAATTTTGCGCTATTTTTCGCGGTGCTTCCTTACTTAATCCGGTTTTATCAAAACTCAACAAATATATGCGCAGCAAAAAGCTACTCCTTCTTTCCTTCGTCCTGCTTGCTGGTACCGCCTTGCGGGCCCAGGATATTCACTTCACCCAGTTCTACATGTCGCCCATGACGCTCAACCCTGCTTTCGCCGGCAAGTTTGAGGGGACCGCCCGAATCGGCGGCATTTACCGCGGGCAATGGGCGAGCATCATGAATGCCGCCAGAGATCAGTATAAAACGCCGTCGGCTTGGGTGGATGCTCCGATTATTCAGGGCTTCCGGCGGCGCGATTGGGTTGGCGTCGGCTTCATGTTGTTTCAGGACAAGGCAGGCTCGGCAGCGTTGGTGCACAGTGCAGCCAAACTGGGCGTTACGTATCACCTCGGCCTGGATAAAAAAGGAAACACGGTATTGTCGATCGGCGGCCACTATGGCGGCGAACAGCGCAAGGTGGATAAAAACAAACTGCGCTTCGAAGACGGCATTTTGGCCGCGCAGCCCGGACAACTGACGGGCCCAAGTATTGAGGACGGCCGTGTTCTGGGCGACGCAAAATACACCGACATCGATCTGGGTATCGTGTTGTCGTCGCGGTTAAATAAGACCATGGACTTCAACATTGGTTTTTCCATGTACCACTTGCTCGAGCCGAATTATGCCCTGGTAGGCAGCGCCGGCTCCAACCCGGGGCCCAACCCGGCGCCCCAGCAAGGTGTATCGAAGATTCCGCGGCGCGCCGTGGCACACGGGCAGTTTAATGTTAAACTGAATGACAAATGGGATGTCAGCCCGCGGTTTATTTTCCAAACCATGAGTGGAAACGATGAAATCATGGTGCAAGGCCTGGCGGGCTACTTGTTCAACCCGGAAAAAGACATCACCTTGAACATGGGCCTGGGCTACCGGCTTTCCGACGCCCTGAATGTATTGCTGGGCATGAAAGTCAAAGACCTGACAGTCGGCCTGGCTTACGACATCAACACCTCCGACCTGCGCACGGTGAGCAATTACCGGGGCGGTTTTGAAATTGCCGCCAATTATATCATCAAAATTTACAAGCCGGCCGTTGTCAAACCCAAAGTATTGTGCCCGCGCTTCTAAGCCAAAAACGAGCATTTTTCCTACAGCTGCGGCCTGCCGCACTGGCATCCAATTCGATAAATATGAAAACCTGCAACATACTTTTATTCTTTAGTTTCCTTTTTGCCAGCCTCCCGCTTTTCGCGCAACCCCTCAACCGCTCCACACCCGACGCCATGCTCAAGTCGGCCCGGGAAGCCGAAGCAACGGGCAATCCTTATGCCGCGCTGGAGTATTATGAAGACTTGTACAAAGACACCAAAAATCGCGACTATAACATTAAGATCGCGCTGCTCAATTTTCAATTGCGCGACTATGCCCGGGCGGAGCGGCTGTTGAGCCGGATCGTTGCCCGTGACCGCCGCAATGAATTTACGGAGTTGAAATTCTGGTATGCCATGGCCCTGAAGCACAACGGCTCTTACGCCGATGCGGAGGACATGTTCAACCTGTTTATCGCCGAGTCGACCGATTCGGCAAGAGTTGCCATCAGTAAAAATGAAATTGCGGGCTGTCGCCTGGGCCGAAAAGCCAAGCAGCCCGACAATTTGACGGTGACCAACCTGGGTAAAAAAGCCAACAGCCCACAAACGGAAGCTTCCCCCTCGTACAGCGGCGGCGAGCTCTATTTTTCCTCGGTTGCCGCCAAAGATGTGATTGTACTCGACGGCAAAGAAGGCGATTGGTTTGCCAAGATCTATACGGCAACGCCAGCCGGTCAAACTGGCGAGTACAACACTCCGGTAGTACTCGGCACACAAATCAACCGCGAAGATTGGCACCAGGGGAACGTCAGCATCACTGCCGACGGTCAAACCATGTATTTTACCCGTGTGCAACTGGAAAACAATTACGTCAAGGAAAGCCGGATTTTCTTTTCCCGAAAAGGAGCAGACGGCTGGAGCGCCGCCAACGAGGTATCGGGTGTGAATGGCGACTACATTGCTCAGCACCCTTGTGAGGGCGAATTGTTTGGCGAAAAAGTGCTGTTTTTCGTCGCCAACCTGCCCGGCGGATCCGGCGGTTTTGATATTTATTACGCACCCAAGAAATCGGAGGGCGTGTTTGGCCTGCCGGTCAACCTGGGTCAGGTCGTAAACACCGCCGGCGATGAAGCCAGCCCGTTTTATCAGGACGGCAAATTGTACTTCAGCAGCAACGGTCATCCCAGCCTGGGTGGGATGGATGTGTTTCAGAGCCAGTGGAATGGCGCTGTGTGGTCGGCGCCGACGCCACTGCCGGCCGGCATCAACACCAGCCTCGACGATCTGTTTTACACCCGCGCCGCTGATGGCATGAGCGGATTTCTGGTGAGCAACCGTCCGGGCCCCAACAACCTGAAGAGCAAAACCTGCTGCGACGATATTTATTTCTGGGAGTTTGCCCGCATCAAGGTAGAACTCCTGGCAACGACCTTCCGGGTACGCCGCAAAAACGAAAGCAAAAACCCGCCGCTGGAAGGCTGCACCGTCCAGGTAATCGATGTTTCGGATAAAGACCCGCTGACAGTAGAAACCAAAACCAATTCCGCTGCCAACGACTTTTCGTTCACCCTGCAGCCCGACCGCTCCTACGTGGTCATTGCCGAACGCGAAGGCTTCCAACCCGACACGGTAACCTTCAATACAACCGGGGTGAAAAAGTCTACTTCCGTGGAGAAAAAAATGACGCTCCGCACCAAGCGGCCGCCAAAGCCGCGCGTGGTAAAACGCGACGAGCCGATCCGCCTGAACCAAATTTATTACGACTTCGACAAGGCGGATATCCTTCCGGATGCTGAAAAAGACTTGCAATTCCTCGTCGATCTGATGAACCGCTATCCGGACATGAAAATCGAGCTCTCGTCGCACACCGATGCTCAAGGCCGCGACGATTACAACGAACGCCTTTCGCAACGGCGCGCCGACAGCGCAAAAGCCTGGATGGTCGCCAAGGGTATTGTTGCCGATCGTATTGTCGCGGTCGGTTATGGTGAAAAATTCATCCTGAACCGCTGTAAAAATGGTGTGGAATGCCCGGACGATGAACACCGGTTCAACCGCCGGACCGAATTCAAAATTATTGCCGGGCCTACCAGTATTACTATCGAAGAAGAAGTACCGAACGACGAAGAGGGTAACTAGTTCCGGTAGTTTTTTTAGGAAAAAAAGGAGCCCGTGCAGATTTACACGGGCTCCTTTTTTAAAATCAAAAACTCACCGGAACAAGGTAAAGGCCCCGGAAACAACCCTTTGTTGTCCATCTCCCAGGTCGTATTCCGCCCAAAAAACATACACGCCCGGTGGCGCGAGGCTACCTTTCCAGTAGCCGTCCCAACCGGCATCCGGATCGTCGGGCGGCAGGTTACGCCGTTCCCAAATGAGCTCGCCCCAGCGGCTGGCGATTTGCATGGTTTTAAAAACCTGCACGGCTTTTGCAGCGCTGAGGAAAAAACGGTTGTTGGGCCAACCGGCTTCCGGACTGAAAATATTGGGCGCGTATACCGGCACTTCGGGGTTTACCCGGATTTGGATTTCGGTGGTTACCTGACATCCGTTGGCGTCGGTGGCGGTTAGTTTAAGACTGGTATTTGCAAAAAACGGCTGACAAATGGGCAGGCAATCTGTTTGCGCACAGGGCAGGGTAGGGGACCATTCCAGCGCCACCGGGTGAAAACTAAACTCAGGGGCCAGGCACAAGGTATCGCCAGAGATCAAATTTTGATTGCCCCCAAGGTCAATTTGCAAGCTGGGAAAAAACAAATTGATCTGGACAATGGAATCGCAAGTATTAGGGCCGGCGCCGGAAAAAATTTCCACACCGGAGCGCCTGTTTTCATCATACCGGACGCCGTTTACCAGGATAAATGCCCCTGGACAAAGCGTGTCGGTTACAGTGGCGACCGGCGCCAAGGCAGGTGTAAGCCGGACCTGAATAATACTATCGCAGCCATTAGCAGCGCCGCCTTCTATGGTTTCTTCGCCTAAGGTAAAGCCGGCGTGATAGGGTTTGTTGTTGATCCATAGGGTGTCCTTGCCGCAGATTACCTGCTCGATTTTTAAAATGGCGGGCTGGAAAAACACTAACCGCACCTCGATGATACTGTCGGCGCCGTTTGCCGCTCCGCCTGCGATCACCTCTGTACCGGTTGGATTATCGGGTCCGTAAAGGCGCCCGTTTACAATAATAAGCTGGTTGCTGCAAAAGGTGTCGCGATAGAAAAAGGTCTGCGCGGTGGTTTGCAAGGCCGCAAAGCCAAACAAAGTAACCAGCAGCAGGCTGCGAAATTTGAAAAATCGCCTCATGATTACTCCACGTAAGTTTTGACGGTTTTACCCTATGGTATTAGGGAAAAAGAACCGGCGCCTTCGGTACAGTAGTCCGTTCAGCAGCGGGTACACTGCCAAACAACGCGATGTATCGAGGCGCCGGTTCGTGCCTGGCAGATTACTTCTCTGCCGAAGCCTTCAGTTGTTCAAACTGTTGCATCCGGGCTTCCAGGGCGCTCAGCCGCTGGAGCAGGGAATCGTTCGTTTGTTGCAAGGCAGCGATTTGCTGTTGTTGTTCCTGGATGGCTTTGATGGCCAGCACGCTCAAGCCGGCGTAGTTGACGCCGAGGTAGGATGTTCCGTCTTGAGCCGTAGTGGTTCCGATCATTTCCGGAAACAACTTCTGCACGTCCTGCGCAATAAAGCCGACCGACACTTTGCTGTCAGCAGCTTCCAGCTTGTACCGGTAGCTGACCGGCTCCAGCATCATCACATTTTTCAAGACCGGCGAAAGGCCGTAGATATCTTTTTTCAAGCGGCGATCCGAAGGCGTGTAAACGCCATTGGGGGCGAAAAAGCCAGCCGGTAAACCGCCGAGCAGGTTATTGTACAAAGCCATGCCGCCGGTGCCGGCGTCTACGCGGAATTCCCAGAATGCGCCAAGGGTATTTTCAATCATCAGGCCGCCTACGGTGTTGTCGTGCATGACTTTAAACCGTGCATTGCCGGTGTTGATGCCGCCGGCGCCTACATTTCCCGTAACACCGTTGACGGTCAAGGTTTTTCCACCGGCCGTGGATAAAATGATCGTTGAAGAATCGCTGGTATTTACAATAAAGGCATTATTGCTGGCTGTGATCGTAGCCCCAACGTTGGCGCCGTTGGCAAAACCAAGGGCGGGTTCATTGCCTTCGATGCGCACCGCCTGGCCGTTTGCCTTTACATGCAATTTGGTGGTGGGTGAGTTGGTGCCAACGCCTACGTTGCCGGTATTGCCATTATAAATATCCACGCCGGCGCCGGCCCAAAGCCCCACGCCAGCCGAGGTGATTACCGTATCCAGATTGACCTGGCTACTGGTGCCGCTGATACTGAGGATTTTGCCGTTCAGGATCAGGTTTTGCAGCTCGTTGTTTGGGTTGCTATCGCCGTCGCCGGTATTGGCGATGGTGAAATTCGGCGCTGTGCCGGTGATGCTGATGCCGGCGCCGGCGCTGTAGTTGTTGGCTGCCGAAGGAATAGGAACTTTCCCGCCGCCATTAGACAAAATGAGGGAGTCGCCTCCAGCCGACAACGACAGGGTTTGAATCTCGTTGGTTGGATTGCTGTCGCCGTCGCCAGTGTTGGTAATGGTGAAATTTGGCGCTGTACCGGTTACGCTAATGCCCGTACCGGCGGCATAAGTATTCGAGGGCGGAAGGGTAACGGTGCCGCCGCCATTCGAAAGCGTGAGGTTTTGGCCTGCCAGCGAAATGGTTTGCAATTCGTTGGTATTGCTCAGGTCGCCGGTGTTGGCGATGGTGAAATTCGGCGCTGTGCCGGTGATGCTGATTCCGGCGCCGGCGGTGTAGTTGGCAGCGCCAAGGTCGTTGGCCGGCGTCCAGCCGGTACCGTTCCACTTTAACACTTGCCCGACGGTTGCACTTTGCTGCGCCAGATGCAGGGGCGAAACCAGCGTGCCGTTGCCGGAAAATTCTGCTGACGACTCGACGGTCTGTACGCCCCAGTTGTCGCCAGTGTTATTGTCGTCGCCAGGGCCCCAAAAGGTGCCTTGCCATTTGAGCACCTGACCAAAATTGGCGCCCTGCCCGGCGAGTTCGAGCGGACTGGCGTTGGTGCCTTCGCCGGCAAACTCTGTGGAAGAAACAATGACTTGGGTGCCCCAGTTATCGGCGGGGCCGGTACCGATGTTGTCGTCGGCTGGCACCCAGGTGGTTCCATTAAATTTAAGCACCTGGCCACTGTTCGCGTTTTGCGGCGCCAGCCCGAGGGTGTTGCCTGCCGTGCCGTTTCCTTTGAGGGTGGCGTCGGTTTGGGCCGTTTGCGTCCCCCAGTTATCGGGGCCGGAGTCGTTGTCGTTTCCGGGCACCCAAGTGGTCCCGTTGAATTTCAGCACCTGACCATTGTTGGCGTTTTGAGGCGCCAAGCCGAGTGCATTGCCGGCGGAGCCGTTTCCTTTGAGGCTGGCATCGGTAGCGGCCGTTTGTGTGCCCCAGTTATCGCCGCCGATGTCGTTGGCCGGTTTCCAATCGTTGCCATCGTATTTCAACACTTGACCGATATTGGCTCCTTGGGGGGCTAAACCCAGCGGGAAGGATGCCGTGCCGTTTCCTTTGAGGCTGGCATCGGTAGAGGCGGTTTGTGCGCCCCAGTCGTCGCCGCCGGTATTGTTGTCGTTTGCTGGCGCCCAGGTTGTTCCGTTCCATTTGAGCACCTGACCGTTGGCGGCATTTTGTTGGGCAATATTCAGTGGGCTTCCGGGTGCGCCATTGCCGCTGATGGTGGGGCCCACCTGTGCCACCTGAGTACCCCAGTTGTCGCCGACGCCGGTGTTATCGGCTGCCGGGGCCCAAGTGGTGCCGTTCCATTTGAGTACCTGTCCGTTCAGGGCGTTCATTTGGGAAATTTTTACGCCATTGACGGCGCCATCCTGGAGTTTGGCATTGGTCACGGCGGCGTTGGCCAGTTCAAAACTGGTGACCACCGCTTGTTTGATTTGCAGGTTGTCGAAGGTTCCGGTGATGTCGCCGTTGGCAATAGTTGTCTCTGTAATATCGTCGAAAGGATTGATATCGCCATTGTTGGCAATCGTATAGTTATTGCCAGCAGCAATCACGTCGATGCCCACGCCGCCGGTAATGGTCACAGAACCAACGATGTCGGCAGCGGGCGCCCAGGTAGTGCCGTTCCATTTGAGCACCTGGCCATTGGTGGCGCTCATAGAGGCGATTTTATCGCCGGTTACAGCAGCGGGGGCGATTTTAGCTGTGTTCACGGCATTGTTAACCAGTTCGGGGGTACCTACTGCATCCGGTTTGATTTGCAAGTTGGAAAAGGGGCCGGAAACATCGCCATTAGCGACACTGCTGGTGGTCAAATCGTCGCTAGCATCCGTATCGCCGGTGTTGGTAATGGTAAAAAACGGAAATGTACCGCTCACATTTATTCCCGGGCCGCTGGCCAGATTGACCGTGCCGGTGGCATCGACAGCCGGCGCCCACATGGTGCCGGTCCATTTCAGAACTTGCCCGCTGGTGGCGCCCATATCGTTTAGTTTTGCGGCAGTGACCGCGCCATTTGCCAGTTCGGAGGTATTTACAGCGCCGTCGGCGATTTCCGAACTGCCAACTGCGTTGTCGGCAATTTCGGAGCTGCCAACCGCATTGTCGGCAATTTTTGCACTAGTCACCGCATTGTCTGCGATTTCAGGGACGCCTACCGCTCCTGGTTTGATTTGCAGATTAGCAAACGGTCCTGTTACGTCGCCATCGGCTTGGCTACCTGTGGTCAGGTCGTCAGCCGCATTGGTGTCGCCGGTATTGATGATGGTAAATTCATTGCCATTTTGTTGCACATTAATCCCGGCGCCGGCCAGGATATCGGTTTCGGGCAGGGCGATGGTTGAGACATTGGTTATCCGTCCTTGTTGGTCTACCGTGATTACCGGAATCTGATTGGCGTTGCCATACACGCCCGGCGTCACGGCAGTATTGGCGAGGCTGATGGTGCCGGAGGTCGAAATGGGGCCGCCGGTGAGGCCGGGGCCGGTGTTGATTTCAGTAACGGTTCCGCTTTGCCCGGTTTGGTCGGCTTGCGGCGCCCAGGTAGTGCCGTTCCATTTCAATACTTGTCCGGGTTGTGCGCCTTGCTGAGCGATGGTCAAGGGGCTGCCCGCAGTGCCGCTCCCGGAAAGGGTGGGGGAGGTTTGCACGGTTTGCGTGCCCCAATTGTCGCCAGCATCTGCTGATTTCAGGGCGTACAAAGCGTAGGGTACGCTCATCATTTGAGTCGTACCTAATTCGTCAAAAACGTTGGGAGAAGTTTCGACCGATACGGTCAGGAACTTTGCTGCTCCGCCCCAGTTGATGGTGTTAAAGGCGCCTTGCAGCGGCGTGCCTTGACCAACGACCAGGTTGACCAGCCCGAATTCGTTCGTAGAGGCCGATTGCATTTCGGAGTAAGAAACCGGCCCGTTTGGCGCGCCGCTCCGTATCGTGAAGAGTAAACTGATAGTTTGATTGTTCAGGGAAGCGCCGGTGTTGTCGCGCACAATGCATTGATAGCTAAATCCTTGTGGCGTAAATTGTGCGTCGGCGCGCCAAGCCAGCAACAGGCTGAGCAGGCTGATGAGAAGTAAATGACGACTGGTCATAGACTGAATCGGTTTAGAAATGTGTTCGCGAAATATTATGAGAATAGAGGAGGCAGTTTTACTGCTTGATAATTCGGGTTGTCGACTGGCCCTGACCCGCAGGATCGCTCAGGATCAGGAAATAAACGCCCGGCTCCCAACTTTGGCAATCCAAGGTGGAGCCTTCTGAGTCGGTCAGCATTAAGTGGTTGACCACTTGCCGGCCCAGTAAATCGAACACCGACGCCCGAAGTGCGGCGCCGTGCTCGCTGGAAAAGCGGACGGTTAGCTGGCTGGAAACAGGATTGGGAAAAACCTGCACTTCCCAGGCTTCAAAGCCGGGCGTGAACACCGAAACCAGCCGGGTCTGTTCCGGTTGGTGAAAGCCTTGAGTTAGAATTCTGGAATTGGAACGGAGTGTGATAATGGCCACTTCTCCCAGCGTGTAGGAGTAGCTGCGGCCTTGTTGAACGGCAGAGCGTCCGGTAGTTCCAATAACTTGGTTGAAAACGGTAGCATCCTGAGCCTGGCAAAATAGAATAGCCAGCAGCCACCATGCTGTGGTAAGTAGTGATCGGTTCATGGTAAACGGATTGAAATGAGTTTTAAAAACTGCAAAAATTATTCCAGAAAAGGATTTTACGACTGGCGCAATGCCGTCATGATTGGTGCAATATACATTTTTCCCGGTTTTGCGCCGTAATTTTGACCGAAACTGACGACCCGTTATGCGACATTTTTTTATTGGTATTCTGGTTAGTTTTTTATTGAATGGTACACTTACGGGCCAAACCGGATGCCAAAAACAGATTCTAAAGGCCGAACTCCTCCGTTTTGAAGCCATGACCAGGAAAGATACGCAGGCGCTTAGCCGGCTGTTAAGCGCCGATCTGATTTATCTTCACTCCAACGGCCTGCAAGAAAACAAGCAACAACATTTGGACGCCATCGCATCCGGGACCATCGTTTACCGAACCATGTATCGTCAGCCCGATTCAAAGGTTCGGCAATATGGCAAAACGGCATTGGTCAATGGCATGGTCATCGTGAATGGTGATTTTCAGGGCAAATCGTTTTCCGTCAACTTGCTCTACACCGCCGTTTATCGCCGACAAAAAAGGCAATGGCGCCTGGCAAACTGGCAATCAACCCGGGTAGAAAACCGATAAGCCCTTACCTTTGCGCGGCTCAAACATTCCTTACTGATTCTTCAAATTTTGGCTTTCGTGCGTAAAACTGATACCAAGCCCCGCAAAAATTCTCTCTCCGCCAATTCCGCTTCCAAACCGACCAATGGCGCGGCAGCCGTGCCGACCAATATTCTGGAGCGCGCCTTTCAACTGATGGCAACAGCAAAGGCGATGACCGATATCTATGAGGAAAATTTCAAGTTTGTCTCAAAGTATGTGCACGCCACATCGCGCGGTCATGAGGCGATTCAATTAGCGGTCGCCCTGCAATTGCTTCCGCAAGATTATATTTTCCCCTACTACCGCGACGACAGTATCCTCCTCGGCATCGGTATGCAACCCTACGAGTGCATGTTGCAGCTGATGGCAAAACGCGACGACCCTTTTTCCGGCGGCCGCTCGTATTATTGCCACCCTTCTTTGCGGGATGATGACAAGCCAAAAATTCCGCACCAAAGTAGCGCTACCGGCATGCAGGCTATTCCGGCCACCGGCACAGCCATGGGCTTTTGGTATAAAGAGCAAATGGGACTGGAAACGCTGGCCGAAAAGGAAAATCCACCTGTGGTGGTATGTTCCCTGGGCGACGCATCTGTCACAGAAGGCGAGGTGGCAGAGGCTTTCCAAATGGCCGTTTTGAAAAAACTGCCTATTCTTTATCTGGTGCAAGACAATGGCTGGGATATTTCTGCCAACGCAGCAGAAACCCGGGTGGCCACAGCGGCAGAATATGCCAAGGGCTTTCCTGGCCTCGAAGCGATTAGCCTGGAAGGCAACGATTTTGAGCAATGCTGGCGCGCCGTTCAGGATATTTTAGAAAAAATGCGCCTCGAGCGCCGCCCCTTCTTGTTGCACGCCCGCGTCCCTTTGCTCAACCACCACACTTCCGGCGTCCGGAAAGAATGGTACCGCGACGATCTGGAGGAGCACCAGGAGCGCGACCCTTTTCCCGTTCTGCGCAACAGCTTGTTGCGGTCGGGGTTTTCAGAAAAAGCCCTCCAAAAAATAGAACAAGAAGCGGCGGCTGTGGTCGCTGCCGATTTTGAAAAAAGTAAAAACGCCGAAGATCCGCGCCCGGAAGATCTGTACACCCACGACTTTGCGCCCACGCCGATTACCGAGGAGCGCGGCATCCGCAGCCCTGCCGGTAGGGAGCCAAAAGTGATGGTGGATTGCGCTCTTTTTGCCGTAGAGGAGTTGATGCGCAGGCACCCCGAATGCCTGCTTTACGGGCAGGATGTCGGGCGCCGGCTGGGCGGCGTATTTCGCGAAGCCGCAACTTTGGCTGAAAAATTCGGCGATCATCGGGTATTCAATACCCCAATCCAGGAGGCTTTTATTATCGGCAGCACGGTGGGCATGAGCGCTGCGGGCCTGAAGCCTATCGTGGAGGTCCAATTTGCCGACTACATCTGGCCGGCGCTCAATCAGTTGTTTACCGAGGTGAGCCGCTCCTGCTACCTGAGCAACGGCAAGTGGCCCGTCAGTTGCATCCTTCGCGTGCCCATCGGGGCTTATGGCAGCGGCGGGCCCTACCACAGCAGCAGCGTGGAAAGCGTGGTCGCGAATATTAGGGGCATAAAAATCGCCTATCCCAGCAATGGCGCCGACCTGAAAGGCTTGTTTAAAGCAGCATATTACGACCCGAACCCGGTCATAATATTTGAGCACAAAGGCTTGTACTGGTCAAAAGTGCGTGGCACGGAAGCGGCCCGCACGATCGAGCCCGACGAGGATTATGTAGTGCCATTTGGCAAGGCCGCGGTAACGCTGGAAGCCGATCCAGAGCAAATACAAAAGGGAAATTCCATTGGGGTGGTGTGTTACGGTATGGGTGTGCATTGGGCGCTCCATGCAGCGCGACAACTCGAGGGTAGGGTAGAGGTACTTGATTTGCGGACACTTTACCCGCTCGACGAAAACGCCCTTTTCGAATTGGCCAAACGGCACGGAAAAGTGCTGGTAGTTACCGAAGAACCTGTGCACAACACGTTTGCTCAAAGCCTGGCAGCGCGCATTTCAGAAAATTGCTTTACCTGGCTCGACGCGCCGGTGCGCACGTTGGGCGCCGCCAATATGCCGGCCGTGCCGCTCAACGCCACACTAGAACAGGAGATGATTCCTTCGATAGAAAAAGTAGAAGCCGCTATTCGCGATCTGCTGGCGTACTAGGCTGATCGGCTGTGCTGTGGAAAGGCCTGAACATTTGACTGAAAAATCCGTGCGGATAGCGGTCGACGCCCGGGAAACCCAGTTTTATATCCCGGCCATCTTTCGGTATCCAGGCCGTGCCATACAGGTAGTCCCACAAACTCAGCGTGAGGCCATAATTGACGCCGTAACTGCCCTCCGGAATATCTTTGGCATGGTGCCAAATGTGCATTTGCGGGCTGTTGAATAAAAACTTCAAAGGCCCCAGCGGCAGGTAGATATTCGCGTGGTTCAGGTGCCCAATAGTCAGGGTGAACAAGTGTACCAGGATAAAATCTTGGATACCAAACCCAATCATAGCCAGCGGCAGGTATTCCAGCGTGCGGTACACGATCGTTTCCATAAAATGGAAGCGCAAGTGCGCAGCAAAACCCATTTGTCGGACCGAATGGTGCACTTTGTGGAACTCCCACAGCCAGGGCACCCGGTGCAGCAGGCGGTGAACGTTCCATTGGATAAAATCCCGTACGAGAAACAGGAGCAGCAATTTCAACCAGGCGGGCGCAGCGGCAACATTCAGGGCTACTACATTGCGAATGCCAAAGGCCCAGGCCAGAAAATCGTTGAAGGCCTGAACCGCTACGTTCGATACGGCTGCATACCCGACAAGGGCAAACAGGAAGAAGTTGAAAAACATGTAGAAGACATCCAGCCAGAAGTCTTCGCGAAGGCGCGGCTGGTTTTTCCGCCAAGGAAATGCCAACTCCAGCGCATATACGGCCAGCGAGATGCCGATCAGCCAGTAAAAATAGTTCCCCCAGTGCGGGTTCAGGATTTCATGCCAAAAGTACCGGGCATAGCCCTGATACGATTGCTGGATGATCGACCAGTATGATTCGAACATAACTTATTTAACTGTTTTTTTTCCGGCGGCTGCCCAGGCAGTATACCCGCCTTTCAGATCATAAACCTGGCTGAAGCCCAATTTTGTCAATTGCGCCGCTGCTTTTCCGCTCCGGCCACCAACAGCGCAGTACACCAGTACCGGTTGCGTTTTATCCAACTGGCTTAATTGCTGGGTGAAATCGGCGGCGTAAAAATTGATGAGCCGGGCATTTGCCAGGTGCCCATCCTGGTACTCATCCGGGGTGCGTACATCGATGAGTTGGTGGGCGTTTTTCCCGGCCAACATGGATTCGAAGGCATCCGGCTCGATTTTGCTTTGAGCGTTGAGATCGGGCTGGCCACAAGAGAAGCCTGCCAGGTAAATGAAAAGAAAAAGGTAGTTGCGCATGACAAGGAATAGTTTTCGAATGCATGACGGACGCCCAAGGCAATCCAGGTGCAAAAAAACAACAAGCCCACTGTTTTTCAGCAGGAAAATCGGTGGGCTTGTTGGCATTTTTTATGGAAATGCCACCGGATTACCGGAAACTGATGTGCACAAAATAGTATTCCGCCTCGTCTACCCGGCGGGCGCCAAAGCGGTATTTAAACATTTTTCCGAGGTAAAAGTCCGGGTTTTCAGCCTTGCGCCCCCCAGGTTGTCGGTCCAGAATCTGGTCGCGTAAACTCAGGAAGTGACTTTCCTTCAAGGTCATAAAAATGATCGAGTTATCTGAGCTGTTCCACCAAATGAGCTGCTCAAAAATAGACCGGTCCCGAAAATTGGAATTCCAGCATTTGGAGTAACTGGCGATAGAGGCGCCGGGCTGGGTAAACTGGCTGCGGAGGTCGAAGCCCTGGTTGCGGATCACCTGGTTTTTTTCACTGTACTCCGCGCGTTGCATGGTGTGGAGTTGGCTCAAACTGAGTTCCGGACATTGGGCAGATGCGAAAGCGCCTAAGAAAAGGAGGGGAAGAAGGATTAGAATTGATTTCATGTCTTGTTTTTAAACGGCAAATGTATGGCAGATATAGGCCATTTGAATGCGCTGTAAAACGAAGCCGCCAAAGCGCCCGTACAATTTTGTTGAATTTAACAGGCAGGGTATATTTACCTTAAAATTAGAAATATGAAAATTCGATGCGAACACAATAGCGTGCGCCTGCGCTTGCGCAAATCCGAAATCGTCCAATTGCGCGCCGAACACTGGCTGGAATCCAGTGTGCAATTTCCCGGAGGAGCAACTTTTGCCTGGGAATTGGCTTTGGAGAAAGACTCCATCAACATGAGCGGTAATTTTTCCGAGGGCCGCCTTCAGGTACGATTGCCCATCGCTGTTGCCCTGGAATGGATGGACACTGAACAGGTGGCATTGGAATGTTTTCTGCCGTTGAAGGATGGACATGCTTTGCACCTGTTGGTGGAAAAGGACTTTCCCTGCAAAGACCGCCCGGAAGAGGACAAAACCGACTTTTTTACGGAATTGGCCGAAGGCGCACCGGCAAATTGTTAATTTTTAAATCCATAGCTACGCCCTTACGGGTGCGCAGCAACCCAAACAGCGCCATCTTCGAATATTTCTTTTTTCCAGATCGGCACGGTTTGTTTGAGTTGGTCGATGCAAAACTGACAAGCTGCAAACGCCGCTGCCCGGTGCGGGGCTGATACGGCAATGACTACCGGAATTTCACCTACTTCCAGCGGGCCGACGCGATGCCAGATGCTCACAGCGAGCAGATTGAATTGTTGCCCTGCCGCTCGGGCGATTTTTTCCATTTCAGCGATCGCCATAGGCTCGTAGGCTTCAAATTCCAGCCGTACAACCCGCTTGCCCTGGGTTTGCTCGCGAACCGTTCCTGTAAAATCAACTATAGCGCCAGCGGCCGGCGAGGCCACAGCGCGCCGGCATTTTTCAGGCGATAAAGGCGCCTTCGAAAGTTGAATGTCAATCATGTTAGCCGCCGCTTACTGGTGGAATGAGCGCTACTTCGTCAGATTCTCTTAATACGGTTTGCTCGGAGGAATAGGCCGCATTCACCGCAATCATCAGCGAGGAAAGGCGTGCAAAAGCAGGAAATTGCTCCCACAATACCGCCTGCAAATCAGCCACAGTTGCCCCTTCGGGCAAATCTATTTTCAGCGCGCTGGCTCCCGTGATGTCGCGGGCAATTCCAAAGGTTAAAATTTGAATGGTCATAAGTATTGCCATAGCAAGTTAAGACCGGCGTAAAACACCAGCAGTCCGGTAATGTTCCGCACTGTTTTTTGTGGAAAACGATGCGTGCTCCAGTACACCCCCAAGCGGCCGCCCAAAGCAACGGCCATCAACAGCGGGAACAGGAAGTGTGGCTGCAATAAAATTCCTTGGGCAATTTGTCCACCCAAACCTGCAGCCGATTGACATAAAATAAAAAAACTGGCCGCCGCCGAGATGGTTTTTGGCGCATCCCAGCGCAACAAATGGAGTACTGGAGACAAAAAAATGCCTCCCCCAATTCCGGTCAAACCGGCCAAAAACCCCAAGCTGCCGCCCAGCCCCAGGTTGGTTTTTGGGGATAGACTTTTTGCGCTTGGGGCGGTGGATTCAGCCCTGTTTTGGAGCCACATGGCGATGGCCGCTACGATCAAACTAAAGCCCAGCAGGATAAAAAAGACGCGTTCGCTGAGTTTTAGGTACCCACCTAAAAAAGCCAAGGGGATGCCCGTAAGGGCAAGTGGAAGCGTTTTTTGCCAGTTGATTTGTCGGGCGCGCCAGTACGTCAATATGTTCCCACTCACGACCACCAGGTTGCACAATAAAGCCGCGGGGCGTAAGACTGCCATCGGTAATCCCCACAAGGCAAGGATCGCCAAGTAACTGGACCCGCCGCCGAATCCGGCGGAAGCATACAAAAGCGCAACCGCAAAAAATAATGCAATAAGTTCGGGGTGGACCATGCCCGGTTCGTTGAATTGGAATCCATTGTAAGACGGATCACGCAAAGGTCGCGTTTTCCCGTATACCTTTGCAGGATGAAATCTGGATTGTACGACAATCACGGTCGCTTGATCAATTACCTGCGAATTGCCGTCACGGATCGCTGCAACCTGCGTTGTGCATATTGTATGCCGGAGGAGGGGATTCGATTCGGGCCGAAAAACAGCCTGTTGCAGTATGAAGAAATTTTACGGCTGGTGCGGATATTGGCGGGCATGGGCATAGAGAAAATCCGGGTCACTGGCGGCGAGCCCTTTGTGCGCCGGGAAATTATGGATCTGTTCCGGGGCTTGACTCAAACGCCTGGAATTGCTGCCGTGCACTTGACCACTAATGGAACCTTGACAGCCCCCCATCTGCCAGAACTTTTCCAGTTGGGGGTCAGGAGTATCAATCTGAGCCTGGACAGCCTGGACCCTTCTCGTTTTTTCGCTATCACCCGGCGCGACAGCTTTGACCAAGTCTGGAGATCCTTTTTGGAAATGCTGGCACTAGGTTTCGAGGTTAAGATCAACGCTGTGTTGCTTCAGGGGAAAAACGATCAGGACATTTTGCCATTTGTGGAAATGACCCGACAATACCCCGTGAGCGTCCGGTTTATAGAAGAAATGCCTTTTAATGGACAGGGAAAAACGGAAGAAGCGCTTTTTTGGAATTGGCAACGGATTGAGCAGCATATCCGGGCTGCGTATCCGGACTTAAAAAAAATGCCCGATCCGCCGCATTCTACGGCGCTCAACTATTCGATACCCGGGCACCTGGGCAGCATTGGAATCATTCCAGCCTTTTCGCGTACCTTTTGTGGCAGTTGCAACCGCTTACGGGTGACGCCCGAAGGTTTGCTAAAGACCTGCTTATATGACGATGGCGTGTTTAATCTTCGCGATCTGATGCGCGCCGGCGCTACCGATTTGCAAATCCAACAGGCTATTCAAGATGCCGTAGGACACCGTGCCAAAGATGGGTTTGAGGCGGAAAGCCGCCGCTTGGGGGGCATGCCTGTCCGGGAAAGTATGACCACCATTGGCGGCTAAGCAGGTCCTTAGCGGTATCGATACAATCGAAACGGCGTCTCTGTATCGAACCAATCCGAACCTTTAGGCAATTCCAAAAAACCATCGGCATCCTGCAAGTTCGCCAGGTCGCCGCTGCCATGTCCAGGTTTGGGCTTGGCCAAGAGTTTGCCAAATTGATTTTCGATTAAAACGGGGACAAACCAAGTCAAATTCGGCTTGAATTCGAGCGGCGTATCTAAAAACGCCCACTGTGCAGGGCTTTGACCAAGGCCAAGTTTTTTTTCCAGCCAGGGAATTACATACCGGCAGGTGCACATGAAAGCGGAAACAGGGTTGCCTGGTAGCGCAAAAACAGCAGCGCCTGAGCCATTTCGGCCGAATAACAGGGGCTTGCCGGGGCGTTGGGTTACTTTGTGAAACAGGATTTCAACGCCTAATTGCTGTAGCAACAGTGGAATGAAATCGCGCTTTCCGGCCGATACGCCACCAGTAACCAAGAGCGCATCATACTCAGTCAGAATTTCCGCAACCGTTTTTTCTACACCCTCAAAAATATCTTCGCATAAAAACGTATCGACATTTACCGGCAATGAAGCCAACAAGGCTTGAATCGCATAGCTATTCGACAAGCGGATTTGCCAGGGTAGGGGAGTGGCCGTAACCGGCACGAGTTCATCGCCGGTGGACAATACGGCCACCCGAAGTTGCCGGCTTACCAAAATTGAGGTTTTGCCCACAGTAGCAAGCACGCTGATCTCTGCCGGCCCAATTCGAGTGCCAGGTTCCAACAGAACATCATTTTCTCGTCGGTCGAATCCCTTTCGGTGGATATGCTGGCCCAAATTGACGGGTTGGTCGTGCAGGCGCATCATGCCAGCGTTGGCGTCTAAATGTTCGTATTGAATTACGGTATCTGCGCCTTCTGGCAACACCGCGCCGGTGGCTACCTCCATGCAGTTTCCGGGCCCCCAGAGGGGTAGGGGAGCGGCTCCGGCAGCGACCGAGCCAACTACTTGAAAAGTGCGCATGCCAGCAGTATAATCGCCGAAACGGATAGCAATGCCATCCATCGCCACCCGATCGAAGGGGGGAAAGTCCCGGTCGGCAAAGATCTGTTCGCGGAGGACTTTCCCTAAGGCCGAATCGAGGGCTACATGATTGGGATCAATCACTTGGCCATGACCCAAAACAATTTCAGTGGCTTGTTCAACTCCTGTCATAATCCTGTACTTTTGGCGAACTGATCTAATTTTAAGCGGAAAAGTAAGGATATGTCATCATTTACACACCTTGATTCGAAAGGGCAGCCGGCCATGGTCGATATCGGAAAAAAAACGGTCACCGCTCGTAAAGCCCGTGCACGCGCCATTGTACTGTTGCCAGCTTCAGTGTTCAGTTTGTTAAATCAAGGAGAGTTATATTTACCCAAAGGGCCAGTTTTTCAAACAGCAATCCTGGCAGGCATACTTGCCGCTAAAAAAACAGGCGACCTGATACCCTTGTGCCACCCACTTGGGCTCGACAATTGTCAGGTGGAAATTGAAGCGAAGCAGGAAGGGGAAATCTACCTGTATTGTACCGCTGCTTTAACAGGCAAAACCGGGGTTGAAATGGAGGCCCTGACGGGCGTTTCTATTGCCGCCTTGACGATCTATGATATGTGCAAAGCGCTGGCAAGCGATATTGTAATTCGCGAAATCCGCTTGATGGAAAAAACAGGCGGCAAAAAAGACTATCACCATGCTGAGTGAACAAATTGCGATACCCGAAGTAAAAGGTCTGGTGCTTGCCGGCGGAAGGTCGACACGGATGGGCCAAGACAAGGGGCTGCTGAATTGGCACGGGAAACCGCAACGGGAGTTTTTGGTAGATGTGTTACACGCTGCCGGCTTGGACGCATTTATATCTTGCCGGCCTGACCAAGCTCCCGAGCTTCCGGGGATACCGTTGATTATTGATGAAAAAGAGGGGTTGGGGCCGCTCGGCGCCTTACAGTCTGCGTTTTCACGCTATCCTGCAATCGCTTGGTTGGCTATTGCTTGCGACATGCCGCTGTTGGATAGCGAAACCATCAAATATTTGTTGGAGAACCGACACCCCGGCTTTGCCGCCACCGCTTTTCGGGCTCCAGCATTTTCAGACGGTTCGCCCGACCCCCTTTGCGCTATTTGGGAGCCTTCTATTGCTTCAATTATCGAACAGCGTTTAAAAAACGACCAACGTTGTGCCCGTAAAACCTTACTGGAGGCTGGTGTTTTTGTGCTGGAACCAATAGATGAACACCGGTTGTGCAACATAAATACCCCACTGGAACGGGAGCGATTGGAAGGTAATGCAAAACGCTATTCCGTACATTTGCGACCATAAAATTGATGTTTAGTCGGTCGATCGACAAAATACTACGGTATCCCCGGCGTTTTCGGGGCGTGACAAAACGATTTCCTACTATTTTAAAACTTACACTATGAGTGAAAATTCAAACTCGCGCGTTTACGGAATCATCATCGCCATTTTGCTACTGATCTCTGCCATCTTGGGCTGGTACTTCTGGCAAAAATCCCAAAAAATGATGTCCGAAAGCAAAACCAGGCAAGCAACATTGGACTCGCTGGTTTTAGTAAAACAAAACATTGAACATGAACTGGACAGCCTGTCCTTGGCTTACTCCAACCTGCGTACCGAAAACGAAAACCTTCAGGGCCGGGTAACCAATACCGCCGCTATTATCGAGCAAAAAGAAATCACCATCCGGCAGCTTAAATCGTCAAACTCAAAAAGCCTGAAAGAATTGCAAGACCAAATTGCCGGATTGCAAAAAGTACGAACAGAATACGAAACGATCATCACGGTATTAAGGCAGGAAAACCAGCAACTTCGCGAAGAGAACGAACGGCTGGAAGGCGAAAACGCCCAACTCCGCGGCGACAAAGAGCAGCTATCTGGTCAAGTAACGGATCTAGCCAAACAACTAGAGGATCAAATCCGTAAAACACAATCCGCCACTTTTAAAGCCACGTCATTCCGGGTAGAAGTCGAGCGCCGTAACGACAAACTGACGGCCAAGGCTCGTCGCGCCCGTGAATTGCTGGTTAGCTTCGATCTGGCCGACGTGCCAACAACTTTTCAGGGCCCCCAAAAACTTTATTTGTCTATTACCGACGACAAGGGCAACCCAATCACGGCAGCCAACCCCATCAAAGCGACCGTTTATGCACCGACCGGACCCGTAGAAATTATCGCACAACAGGTCAAACCCGTAGTGTTAGAGCCGACTCAGCGCCTGTCTTTTGTCCATAAACTGGAAGACAGGCTAAAGTCCGGTAATTATGTTGCTGCAATTTATTGCGATAAGGGCTTACTCGGCGCATCGAGTTTTCGCCTCCGTTAATTACAAAAAGTATCTAGTAAATACCTGACGTAAAGAAAGTGTGGAGACGAACGGAATCCACACTTTCTTGTTTTAAAGTAGAATGAAGCAGACGCCAGTAACACCGGAAAAATCCGTTTGGGAATCCGCCGTATGGATACGGCTTAAACGGCTTTGGCGGCGCATAGAGAATATTGCGTTTGTGCTGGTAATGCTGCTCACGTTTTTATATTTTGTTCTGCAAGCTTCGTGGGTGCAAAACTGGCTTATTGCCAAAATAGCCAACTACCTTTCCTCGGAGCTCCAAACGAACGTATCGATACAACATATCGATGTTTCATTTTTTGACAATCTTGTACTGGAGGGCTTTTATGTAGAAGACCTCAACGGCGACACCTTGTTGTATGCCGGAAGCCTTACTGCGGGGCTCAATTCCAACATTTTCTCATTACTCCGTAATCGAATTGAATTTAATGAAATCAACCTGCAGGAAGCCCGGTTTAACTTAAATCGTCAAAAAGGGGAAGCATTCACCAACTTACAGTTTTTGGTGGATTACTTCGGTAGCCCGGAGCCGAAAACAGCCTCAAAACCCAAGCCTTTCAGGATTAGCGTTCAAAACTTACGCCTTAGCGATGTTCAATTTTTATTTTGGGATGCTGTGCGCGGACAAAAGATGTGGGGGGCTATACCAATCGGCTTGATCCGTATTAATCAAATGGATATAGCATCTAAAATACTGGATGTTCAATCTATTAATTTAGAAGGTGCTGTCTTTACTATTGGAGAATTTCCTGCTTCTGGGACTCCTGTTGACGCAAAACAAGTAGCGGTTCAAAAGCCTAAACCGGAAGTATCTTCTGATACTTCTATTTTTCGGGCAAAGGTGTGGCAATTAATCCTAAAGAACTGCAAGTTTGCGATGGACCGGTTCGACAAATCCCCCGGAGCACAAACACCCGCCGGAGTGATGGACTATGACCATTTAAGTGTCAGCGATATTCATCTCCAGGCCGATAGTGTATTGGCCGACGCTAACCTTTGTTTTACTGGCGTATTACGACACCTTTCTGCACGGGAGCAAGGTGGCCTGGTCCTGAATAGTCTCCGAGCAAATGAGGTTCTGGTTAGCGATACTATGGTGGCGCTCTATGGCATGCGCCTAGAAACCAACGGTAGTCGCATTGGCGACACATTGTTAATGCGCTATAGTACCTACCGGGCATTCAATGATTTTAATAACAAGGTACGGCTGGAAGGCCATTTTGACACATCGTCGGTTGTGCGGTTGGGAGATATTATGTTTTTCAGCCCGGAAGTAGCTAATAATTCATTTTTCAAAAAAAATCAAGACCAATTGGTGCACTTGTCGGGTAGGGTGGAAGGTCGGATAAACCGATTGAATGGCAGGGACCTATTGATTCGCTTTGGCTTTGGCAGCTTGGTTAAAGGAAGTTTTGATGGCGATGATTTAGCTGAAGGCAGCGATCGGATGCGCTTGCTTCTTGACTTGGAGCAGGTGCAATCGAATATCCAAACCCTGCGCAAAGTGATTCCGGGTTTTGACCCGCCGGCATATTTTGACAAGTTGGGGCAATTTAGCTTTAATGGCACATACCAGTTGTTTTTTGGCACCAACCATATTTTTAACGGCGACTTAGTCAGTAATAATGGATTTGGGAAAGTTGACATGAAACTTGACCTGACCGGTGGGCGGGAAAAAGCACGGTATTCGGGGTACCTTAACATGAATGAGTTTGACTTAAAAAATTGGACGGGGAACCCGGAGTTTGGCAAAACGACCTTTCGTTTGAATATAGCATCTGGCACAGGACTTACCTTGCAAACAATTAAATCGGACTTAACGGGCACTATAGACTCTTTTTACTTCCGAGGATACAACTATCAAAATGTTCGGCTGAATGGCCAGTTTAACCGGCAACAATTTAAAGGTGATGTTGCCATGGAAGACCCCAATATAGATTTTGTATTCAATGGAGCGGTAAACCTTGCCGACTCGGTTCCTGAATATGACTTTAGTGCAGATTTGCGACGGCTGGATATGGGAGCCTTGAATCTAGTTGATCAGGATTTGATTTTATCCGGCAGGATTGAAGAAATAAAATTGGTGGCAAGCGATTGGAGCAGTTTACGTGGAGGAATTAATTTGCGTAACTTTAAAATCATACAAGACAAAGAAGTTATTCACCAAATAGATTCGCTCACTTTTGCTGCATTTCAATTGCCAAGCGGAGAACGGCATTTCATTTTATTGTCAGACATTGCCGATGGCTATTTAAAAGGGCAATTTGAAATTGGGCAGATAGGTAAAAACCTGCTTCGGTTGCTGAATAGAAGTTTCCCCGATTTGGTGCGGCAAGCTTATGGGACTCCAGTAATAGACACAACAGCACTAACAGATAATTTTAAAGTCAATCTACAAATAAAAGACACCAGAAGCCTAACCCTCTTGTTTGACGCGCGACTAGACACACTTCGCGATTTTAATTTACGCGCATCGGTAAATGGAGCCGACGGCTCGTCCGATCTCAGTGTGCAAATGCCCTTTTTGCGATTTAATGGGCTAACCTTTCATCATGTAGATTTTACTTGGTCTGGGCGGGATAAAATTGGCCATTTTGAGTTGAAGGTCCCCAAGGCCTTACTAGAAAATGAGCAGGAGTTGGTTCAGTTGCAAATTAATGGAACTGCAATTAAAGACCAAGTCAATTTTTCATTTTCAACAGAAGATACTACTTCCATAATTGAACGAATACAGTTAGAAGGCGTATTGTCTATAGTTGATTCCTCATGGCAGCTACACTTCAATACATCTGAAATAACTTTGTTTGGCGATCAATGGTACATGGAAGAAAACAATTTTTTAAGGTTTTCTAAGAATCGCTTTGAAACAAGCAACTTTGAGCTAATGAATGGCCTTCAGCGCATTAATATAGAGCATATTAATGCAGGCTCTGGTGTTAGATTTTCATTGTCAAATTTTAATCTGAACTTCATAAATCGGTTTGCCCAAATTGACAACATATCCTATAGCGCTAAAATATTTAATCTTGATATTGAAATACAGGATGTTTTTCAGTTAAAAGATATTCAAGGATATATAACCACCGATACTGTTTTCATAAATGAACAGCCTTTCGGATTTATGATTGGCAACATTGAAATGCCAGATTTAAATAGCCCGTTATGGTGGAAAATATTCCTCAGTGAGAAAGACAAACACCAATTAAGAGTATTAGGCGCTTTTGTTCCAAGGAGTCAAGAAAAGGCCCAACTACCAGAACTTGGGGTAATACGGCCTGGCGAATTTCAAACACATGTTACCGCCCTAAATTTTCCGCTCGGGGTTCTGGAGTTATTTATTCCGGAAATTTCGAAAACTTTCGGCAGGATAAATTCAGACGTGCGACTAGGGGGGCCTATCAATAAAATAGGGATGCGTGGAAGCGCTCGGGTTGACGGTGGATTTCAGTTAGATTATTTAAAAGCTATGTTCCACATACCTAATCAAGTCATTAATTTATCTGAATACCAAATTTGGGCAGACGGAGATACCATACTTGACGGAAGTCAAAAAAGTCACGCGGTAATTCAAGGGGGCCTCCGACATGACCATTTCAGGTCTTGGCAACTGGATTGCAGTATTCGATCTATTGGTGATAATTTTATGATAATGAACACATTAAAGGGTGACAATTCGCTCTATTATGGACAAGGTATTGGGCGTTTCGATGCTAAGTTTACGGGCTCATTTAGTAAAACGAATATTTCAATAGATGCTGAAGCGGGAAAAGAAACTCGACTCTTCATACCGTTAGGTTCAGAAGAACTTGATATTGAAGAAGCCAGCTTTATCACATTCAAAAATACTGGAGGAGGGGGCCGTGACAACCAACAAGGCAAAACACAATTTGTATTAAGTGACCTAAAGGGATTAAACTTCGAGATGAACTTGTCTATTACCGAGGATGCCGAAGTTCAATTGATATTTGATGAACAAGCAGGGGACCTTATAAAGGGTAGGGGAGAGGGTGATATTCGATTAACCATTAATCGTGAAGGCGATTTTAAAATGTATGGTAGTTATCGGATACGCAAGGGAGAGTATTTGTTCACGTTGCTAAACTGGGTAAATAAACCTTTTACCGTACTCGATGGTGGCTTGATCGAATGGTATGGCGATCCCTATGGCGCGCAAATTTCATTAGATGCCACATATACTGAAAATACGTCGTTGTATAACTTGCTTCGCGATGAGCTGCTCGCAACCAACAATCTAAGTGGAGAAGCCTCAAAGTCAACACGAGTGGTCGTGACCATGCACTTAATAGGCGACCTCTTTAAGCCCAATATTAGCTTCGATCTCAATTTCCCAAATCTGTCAAGTCAACTTAAGTCATTAGTCGACAGCAAGTTATCCTTGCTTCGCCAGGACCAAAATGAACTTACTCGACAGGTTTTTGGCCTGATTGTAGTAGGATCGTTTTTACCACCAGCTGGGGCTGGGGCTAACATTCAGAGTAGTGATTATCTAGCATCAGCCTTCAATACTTTAACTCAAGTGCTTAGTAATCAATTTTCTAATTACCTGACGACACTAGCTGCTGAATGGTTTGGCGGAGCAGTTTCAAGCATCGATTTTGATATCGCTTACAACGAATACCGAAATCAAACTGACCCCAGTCAAAATTTGGCACAAATTGGCCGGGAACTTCAGGTGCGCTTAACAAGTGGATTTGCAAAAGACCGAATCACTGTTCAAGTAGGATCTCAATTTGGGATTGGACAGCCAGGTACAACAACCGCGGAAGGCTTTTTAGGCGAGGATGTTACTGTAGAAATTCAACTGACCGAAAATCGTCAATGGCGGCTAAAAGTATATCAGCGTACCGAGCCGGATATTGCTGGGGGCGCGCGCAGATCACGATATGGGTTTGGGATCAGTTTTCGGAAGGAATATGAAAGTTTTGGCGACCTGATAGATGGACTCACCGGTTGGATGAAGTCAAAAAAGAAGTAAATTAAAATTCATAATTTATATTATGTTAAATAATTAAGATGCGCCAGGATTCTTTTTTTGACGCCTCAAAGCCGGTACATTTGCAGGCATTTTCTACTAACCACTCCTAAGTTTTTCAATGAAAAACACATATTACGACCTTGTAGCTCAAACGTTTGACTTCCCTCAGGACGGATTTAGTTTAAATAATAATCGGTTGTTGTTTAATGACATTGATATCCATGATCTGATACAGAAATACGGCTCCCCGTTAAAGCTCACATACTTGCCTAAAATTGGCGAGAAGATTCAAACTGCCAGAAAGTTATTTCGAGACGCTATCCAACGACATAATTACAATGGCAGATATGTATACTGCTATTGCACAAAGAGCTCGCATTTTGCCTTTGTATTAAATGAAGTGCTCGAAAATGGCGCACAATTGGAAACCTCTTCTGCATTTGATATTGATTTAATTTGGCGACTATACCGCTTAGGGAAAATTAATAAAAGCACCACAGTAATTAATAACGGGTATAAGCCATCTGGCTACACGCAAAAAATTGCACAATTAATAAATGAAGGATTCAATAATATTATTCCAGTATGCGACAATGAGGTTGAACTAAGCGAATACAATAATCTCATAAAAACCAAATCTTGTAATATTGGGATTCGGATGGCTACAGAGGAAGAACCAAATTTTGAGTTTTACACCTCACGACTCGGTATTCGCCAAAGCGAGGTGATTAATTTTTATAAAAATAAAATTTCAACAAATTCTAAATTTAATCTGAAGATGCTTCATTTTTTTGTTGATACAGGCATTAAGGATTCAATTTATTACTGGAGTGAATTAAAAAAAGGGATCAAAACCTATTGCGAATTGAGAAAAGTCTGCCCTACCCTATCTTGCTTGAATATTGGCGGAGGCATGCCTATACGGAATTCACTTGGCTTTGAGTTTGATTACCCGTATATGGTTAATGAAATCATTAGATTGATCAAAGAATATTGTGATGACGAAGGGGTTCCCGAACCAGACTTATACTCAGAATTTGGAAAATTTACTGTGGGCGAAAGTGGTGCCACTATCTTCTCCGTCATCGGAAAAAAACAGCAAAATGATGCGGAGCAGTGGTACATGCTTGATAACTCATTGATTAATACCCTTCCAGACAGTTGGGGTATCAAAGAGCGTTTTATTTTACTTCCGATTAATCACTGGGACAAGGAATACCAGAAAGTAAATATTGGTGGCATTAGTTGCGACAACGCAGATTATTATAACTCAGAGGCGCATATAAATCAGGTTTACTTACCAGTTTATGATGAACAAAACGAGGAGCCGCTGTATTTAGGTTTTTTTCATACTGGAGCATATCAAGAGTCTTTAAGCGGCTATGGCGGGCTCAAGCATTGTCTGTTACCCGCTCCCAAGCATATTTTAATAGATAAAAACTACTATGGCGAATTTACCGACTGGGAGGTATTTCAGGAGCAAGACGCAGACTCCATGCTTAAAATCCTTGGTTATGATTCACCATATGCCTCTTAATAAATCTTTGCAAATCAGAATTGCCACCTGTCCATATACTTTAGAAACAACTTAGTTAAATTTTCAGCATCCGAAATGCCTCGATGATGCCAACCTGTAAATATTATGTTTTCGCGTTCTATTGCTTTTAGCAAACCAATTGATTTTTTGCTACCTTTTATTGACATATATTGAGCCTTCAAATTAATGTGGTTTTCTACCCAATCACTATTTAATTTGTGCAGACGACAATCGCTCTGCAACATTTTTCTGTCAAACGAACCCCAAGAACACAAAATGTGCTCCTCCTTGCCGATTCTGGCCCAATCAATAAATTCATCTAATACGACAGGAAATGTATCTGCTCGATTGATGTCGATCTGTTCAATATTCGTCAGATCAATGCAAAACCTTGATAAGGTAGGATGAATAACGGGCCGGACAAATCGGTTAAACTTGCCGCGCACTACACCAAATTCATTGATTCTGAAAGCGCCAATCTCAATCGTCTCCTGGATATAATCGGCTTCTGATGTTTTCCAGCAGGTTGCTTCTAGATCAAAGACTATATAGTTTTTTGATGACATCCATTTCAACTTTTTATCGAAAGTAAGATAAGCTCTCCATAAGCCATAGTTTTCCTAAATGAAAATTGCACTATTAACTACCTATCCACATGGCGGTGCAGGTATCGCCTGCAAACGTTTACAGGCTGCGCTCCAATCTTCAGGAGTATATGCCGACCTGCTGACGATCAATGATCTTTCCTGGAACTGGCCTTTTTATGCCGAACGGCTGAGTTTTTTGCCATTTGAGCGGGATAAATCAGTTCGCTTTGCATTTTCATTAGCTAATTTCGGCCATGACCTTTCCCGGCATCCAATTGTTCGGAAAGCAGATGTCCTCCACCTGCATTGGATCAACCAAGGCTTGTTGTCACTAAAAAACATTCAGAAGCTTATTCGTCTAAGCAAGCCTGTTGTTTGGACACTGCACGACATGTGGGCCTTTACCGGTGGATGCCATTATTCCCGTGGATGTTTGCGGTACCTGAACCAATGCGGCAATTGTCCAATGTTGAGTAAACCTGCCCCAGACGATCTTTCCAACCGTATTTGGCGCCAAAAAAAAAGATATTTCACAGAAAACTTGAATTTTATTACCTGCAGTACCTGGCTGGCGGATATCGCCAAGAAGAGCGAACTGCTTGAAAATTTTCCAATTACGGTACTTCCGAACACGCTGGATACAACTGTTTTTGCCCCCCGAAAACCAACTCAAGTTGCAGCTTTTAGAACTCAACAGGGCACCCAGCCCAACGCGACCGTTTTACTATTTGCTGCGGTAAAGGTTCGAGACGAACGCAAAGGGTTCCATTTCCTGAAACAAGCCCTAGAAATCGTTCGCAGGGAAAATCCTGAAAGAGAAATTATGCTGATGGTCATTGGGCATACAGAGCCAGGCGATTTGGAAGGGCTCCCCTACCCCATTCAATCTTTAGGCGTGATCCGCGACCCGGAAAAATTGGCATTAGCATATGCTTCAGCAGACGTCTTTATCATCCCTTCGCTGGAAGACAACCTGCCTAATACTGTTTTAGAAGCGCTTTCCTGCGGAACCCCTGTCATTGGTTTTAACACTGGAGGTATCCCCGAAATGGTTGAGCATCAACAAAATGGCTATATCGCCACAGCACAAACTGGTCAAGCCTTGGCTGATGGCATCCGGTGGTTTTTGAACCATAAGGACTTTAGCATCGACCGGTTAAAACGTGCCGCCCGGCAAACCATAGAACTGCGTTTCGCGCCAGAAATCGTTGCCAACCAGCACATTGCCCTTTACCAGTCATTGCTTCAGCCAAAAAATTAAACGATCTATTTTTTCTTGCGTTTGGGCGCTACTTTACTCGGGGCAGAACGGGTTGGACGATCGGCAGCGGTCTTTTCCTTCTCAACCAATCGATTAGCGTCGGGTAAAGCAGAATTTCGAGACCACCAATATACTCCCACAAGTAGCAGTAACAATACCAAACCCGATGCTCCCCTTGCAATATTTTCTCCAACATAAAAGGACCGCGGGGCAAACACCATTTCCAAGCGCATTTTTTGCCCTGCTGGCAGCCGCATGGCACGCAGCAAATAGTTGGCTTTCGTAAAATCAGCAGTCGGCTGTCCGTTTAAATAGCATTTCCAGCCTTTCGACGGCGGGTAGTAAATTTCCGGGAATACTGCCAACTGGTCGGTCGCGCAACTGTACTCGTACACCATCGTATCCGGATGGTACCGAACCAGATCAATCTGTGCGGTACTGTCCGGTTGAATTGTAAATCCATTCAAACTGGCAGCATAATCTTTTCGAAAAATAGCCTCCTCCCGCGGATTTAAGTCGCCCAAAGCCTGCAACTCTTCATCCGCATTGTCAACCAACCGGTAGGAATTGACAAACCAGGCATGCCCGCAGGCTTGTGGGTTTCGACTGACCTCTCCTTGTTGATTGACAATATACTTGCCATTGAACATGCCGACCAATTGCAGGTGCTGGCCCAGATTTTTTGTAAAAAACGTATCCACAACCTCCTGATAACGTTGGAGTTTTGCAGCATGATAACCGCTGAGGCTTTTGTGGAAATACGAGCTTGTAGCATTTCCCGTGATACTCCCCCGTGACAAATCCAGCACCCGGTAATGCAGATCGGGGTCTTGTTTGATTTGCAGGTCAAATGCTTCCTCTTTGGGCGGCGCTGTAGCAGCTCGTTTACTGGTGTACTTATCCGGACTTATCGTGCGGGCACAAACCATCCAGTTATCGGCCAGAGACAGCAGCGTGATAGCGATGACTGTCATGCCAGCTTTTAAGCGGCCCTGCAGGTAAAGCCAGATCAGTCCGGCGGCAAGTCCAACAAATACAAGCGAGCGAAAGGCATCGCTCTGCCGCATATTGGCCCGGTCTTGGCGTAAAAGTTCGAGCAAGGTCGGTTCTTGTTGCAACATTTGGTCGTATTGGCCACCTTGATCGCCCAGGATCAGGGCCAGCAAACAAAGTCCGGCCGTAATGCCCAACGACCACCACAGCGCGCGCTTTTTCCGTTCGATCGAAATTTCGACATCATTCAAACGCTGCAAACTCAGTGCGCCAAGTATGGCAAAACACAACTGCCCCACCCCAAGCGCCATCGAAACAGCTCTGAATTTTTTGAACATGGGGAGGTAATCGTAAAAAACATAGTTGAGAAAAAAATGCTTGCCCCAGGCCATTGAAATCATTAATAAGCCCCCGGCAAGCAACCAGTGCTTTGGCGCGCCAGGCACTAAAAACGCCCCCAATACAAACAAGAAAAAAATGATCGCGCCAAAGTAAATCGAGGTGCCGACAAAAGGCTGCTCGCCCGTGTAAAACAGGCCCTTTACCTGGTTGCGCACCTCAGGGGATACGGCATTGTAGAGTTTGGTGTCTTTATACGACTCCCCTGCCCCACCCCCAGCAAAATGCGGTACGAGTAAGGTCAAACTTTCCTCGATGCCGTAGCTCCAGCCAAACAAGTAGTCTTTATCCAAACCGTCGCCCTTCGATTTTTTTGAGGTCAATTCCGACACGCCGCGAATGGTTTCCTGACTGTATTCATACGTCGGCCACAGCCTCGAAAGGTTGGAAGCAAACCCGAAAACTATAGCCAAAGCGCTTACAGCAAGCCCTAAGGCCCAGTTTTTCAACTGTTTTTCACGTGTTGCTTCCCAAAGTTTTGCCAAAAAATACACCCCCGTAATCAGTAAGGTGTAATACGTAATTTGAACGTGGTTGGCATACAACTGCATCGCCATGAACAGCGCCATCAACGAGCCGCCCAAAAGCAACTGCCCGTTAAAGGTAAGTAGCAGGCCGGCTAAAACTCCCGGCGCCAAGGCCAGTGCAATCATTTTCGTCGTGTGCCCGGCCTCCAGAATGTCGATATTGTAAGTGGTTATCCCGTACGCCAGGGCGCCAAAAATCGCTACGCGCCAGTCAGCTTTTAAAACACTGATCAAAAAGTACATCGTCAGCATCGCTAACAGCACCTGCACCCAAATAACGGCCATGATATCGGTCCAGAGGAGCAGCGCATTGAAAACAGGGGAACTTAAATTCCCTTCGATTGGCGCATAGATTTGAAAGGTCGGCATTCCTCCAAAAGCGCAATTGGTCCACAACGGAGCAGAACCATCTTTATCGAGGTAGGCTTGAATCTCTGTTTTCATGGCCCGGGCCTTATCATTATCCGGCTGGGCCAGTACCTTACCGTTAAAAGCGTTTGGCGCGAAAAAAAAGGCCGCAACAGCGGTCAGGGCGAGTACGGCAATCAGGTGCGGAAGAAATTTCTTGAAATCCATTCAGCAATCGAATTCTTTACAAGTGGTGGTGTTTTTCTCGACAGCGCGGTAGCGCCCGGTTTCAGGAAGGCGAAGGTAAGCAATGGATGCAAGCAGCCTGCACAATCTCCAATTCAATTCAATTTTTTCAAAAAATCCTCCAGCGCTTTGTCCGGAATTTCGTGTCCCCCGGAGAAGGTTTTTTCTTCAAAGTCAATCCCATGTTGTTGCTCAATTTCCTGTAATTGGGCCATTCGATCCGGCGTGAGGAACGGATCGTTGGAGCCATAAAGCAGGTATAGATTTTTTGTAGCCAAATAATCTTTGTGCGCCTGATAATCCAGGTCTTCCGGAGGTAGGCCCGCCCACAAAACGAGGTCGTGAAAATTGGGGTGATACCTTAAAATCCAGCGGCAAATCGTAGCGGTCCCTTGTGAAAACCCAAGCAAAATTATTCGAACGTCGTGCGGCAGTTGGCCGGTGAGCCGGTTCAGCAAGGCTTGCAAATAAGCCGCATTGTCGCCAATAGCGTCTTCCCGGAAATGCCGCGTCATCCAGTTGGCGCCCACGTCGCCCGAAAATCCTTTTTTATAAAAGTAATTCAGCCCCTCCGGCGCCACGATGAGATTTTTGCCATTGTCGAGCAGTTTAAAGTCCTGAATAAATGCATCGGCCAGCTGCGCATACCCATGGCACACCAACCACAACTGCCGGATGTGGGGTCCGGGAGCGCCTAAAACGTAATAGTGTGCTGTGCGGGTAACGTTCATTTTCTGGTGCTGCATAGCGGTTGATTTTGCCGAAAGATAGCGCAGAAGGCTTGTTAATATTTTTAAAAACCAGGGCCGTAAGAACCCAGTTATTCTGGAAAGTGGCAAATCTTGAGGCGAAAATTCTCGGCGGCGGCTGGTATTTCCTTAATTTTGCCGCCAACTTTGAAAGCACTTTATCCATCACACACAAAAACATTCAAAAATGAGCAAAAAGTTAATTTATTCCTTCGCCCTCCTCGGCGCCTTCGCCATTTTCGCACCGGCTTGCGGCGATACGGACCCCTGCAAAGATGTAGATTGTGGCGTTAACGGCGCCTGCTTCGAAGGCGTTTGCGTCTGCAATATCGGCTATGAAGGCGCCGCCTGCGCTGAAGAATGGGCCACGAAATTCCTGGGCTCTTACCTGGGTAAAGATGTTTGCGGCCCGGACACGTACAATTTGACCCAACCGGCTGTCATCACCCGCCTCAGCGAATCCAAGATCCGGATTTCCAACTTCGGCGGCTTCCAATCGTTTATCGATGCCGATATCAACCTGGAATCGGCCGGTTCGACTACCGCCCAATTAATTGAGTTCACCAACTTTACCGACCCGGCTCAACGCAAATTCACGGGCACTGCGAAAATCAGTGGCAACAAACTGACCGGTTCCTACACCGTTACCTATTCCGACAATACCAGCGACTCCTGCACCTTCGAATACACGAAGTAAGCGCACTTAACATTCCCATAAAAAAACGCCCCTCAGCATGCTGAGGGGCGTTTTTTTATGGGAATGTTATCTACAAATTAATTGCCGCCGCCTTGCTTGCTGGCCCCGGGGCGTTTCTTCTGGTCTTCTGCTGCCTTTACCGGGTCGCTCGTAACCGGAGCAGCGCCGCTACGCGTTTTTTGTTGTTCCACATTACCCTCCTGTACGGCGCCGCCACGCGTTTTTTGCGGGTCTTGCGGAGCGGTTTGCGGCATGGGGTCTTTTTTCGTAGTGCTGGTGTTAGATCTTTTCTTCACACCAGGCTTCGGAGCCACCGCGGGCGTGGCAGGTTGTGCAGCCAGGAATTCGTCGTAGCGGCGTTGGGCCTCTTCGTTTACCCGGGTGGTGCACTCTTCCTGCTTTTGGGCGCGGTATTCATCCAGCTGAGCCGTAATAGCCGCGGCAATTTCCTGTTTTTGTTGCTCGAGGGTTTTGCCGCCGAAAGCTGTGAGGGTCACAAAGCCGGCAGCGAGGATGAGGCCGGCAAACATGAGTTTCTTATTCATAAGTGGTAGTTGTCTTTAGAAGTGAAGGTTGAGACGGAAACAAATTTACTGAATGGTTTGGTTGGCTTCGGCTTCTGCCTTCAGACGGTCGAATTCAGCCGTTACACGCGCATCAAATTCGGCGTCGCACTTGGCGGTTTCTTCGGTATCGATCGTTGCTTTGCCGGCTTCAACGCCTTTTTGAATTTCTGCCTGCACTTGCTCGTCAGTGAGCAATTTCTCGCCGCAAGACATCATACCCAGCGAAAGCAGTAATCCAGAGCAAATTCCAAGAATTGTTTTTTTCATGTGAAATGTGATTTACTGGTTTAAAAAATTTTGTGCAAAAGTAGGCGATCACCCGGTGTTAACGCCAGCCTTTCCCGACTTTTAGAAAAAATTTGAATAGCCGGAATTCTGCCGAGTAAACGAACGCCGGGTTTTCCCGGGGAAACGGCTTTTTCTTCGCTACATTGTGGCGTTTAGGGTCCCAAACCGATGAACGGACAGTCCCTTTTTCACAAAAATAATTCAAATAAAGCGGTAATGCCCAGGATTATTCCCGTAACACTGCTCTTCCTGTTCCTCCCTTTTTTGCAGGCGCTCCAGGCGCAGTCGGATGACGCCGCAACCGGAGAATTGCTCGAAAATTTTTTCCGGGATAATGAGCAGGCCACCGAATCGGACGCCCAGCTGTTTTTGGAATACCTGGACAATTTGCGCCAGCGCCCGCTCGACCTCAACTGGGCCACCCGGGAAGAACTCGCCGCTTTGCACCTGCTCAATGAAATTCAAATCGAAAATTTTCTGGCCTATCGCAGCTCCCTCGGGCCGCTGCTCAACGCGCTCGAATTGCAAGCCGTACCTGGCTGGGAACTTACCGATATCCGGCGCATCCTGCCGTTCGCCGGGTTCAATACCGGCCTCGACACCCGTAACCGGCCCTTGTGGCGCGGCCTCTGGGAAGGCCAAAATGAAATGCTGGTGCGATGGGGGCGACCCACCCCACCCCGGTATACGACTTCCGTTGAAGGCCAACCCAATGCCTGGGCCTTGCGCTACCGGCATAATTTTGACAGCCGACTGCGTTTTGGTTTTACCGCCGAAAACGACCCTGGAGAAGCTTTTTTTAAGGGCAGCAACGCCCATGGTTTTGATTTTTACAGCGCGCATGTTTACCTGGAAAAACTCAATAAAACGGTAGATGCTGTAGCCCTGGGCGACTTTGCCGCTCGCTTGGGCCAGGGTTTATTACTGCAAACCAGCTTCGCTCCCGGAAAATCTGCCGAAACCACCTCCATAGCCCGGGGCGGCCGAAAAATCCGGCCCTACGCCGCTTTCGGCGAAGCTTTTTTCCTGCGCGGCGCCGCCGCTTCTTTTTGCCTGGGCAAAAACTGGGACCTGACAGCCATGGCCTCCAACCGGCTGCGCGATGCTAATGTGCTCGCTCCCCCACCCGATAGCATCGACCCGGATTTTCCGGAAGTCGTTTTCTCCTCCCTGCAAACCTCCGGCTTGCACCGCACGGCGTCTGAAGTTGCCGATGAAAAAGCCATTCGGGAGTGGCTGGGCGCAATTTCGGTGTCGCGCAATTGGTCCAATGGCCAAATTTCTGCTAACTACCTGCTGCTGGAGTACGACAAACCCTGGCGTCCCAGTCCGGCGCCCTACCGCCAGTTCGTCTTTGCTGGCAACCGGCTTTCAGCCGCCAGTATCGATTATTTCTGGCGGCAACGCAACTGGTACGCCTTCGGCGAAATTGCCCGTAGCGGCAACGGCGGCATGGCTGCGATCAATGGTATTTTGTTCAGTGCAGAACGGCACGTCACGCTCGCCCTTTTGCACCGCAACCTGGGCCGCGATTACCAATCGGTATACGCCGCTCCGTTTGCCGAAACCTCCGGCGCGAGCAACGAACAGGGATTGTACCTCGGCGCCGACGTCCGGTTTGGACGCAAATGGCAAATCAACAGCTACCTCGATCTTTGGAAACATCCCTGGCTTCGCTTTGGAGTCGACGCCCCGTCGACGGGCAGCGAATACCTGAGCCGGATTACCTGGACGCCTCTGCGGGGCGTATCGTTTTATGCCCTTTGGCAACTGGAAATCAAGGAACGAAACAGCGACGTAGAGGGCCTGCAAGGATTGGTTGTTAACAAACGCAGCCGTTTGCGCCTGCACGCCAGCTACAAAGTGGGCGAAGGCATCGAGTTGCGCAGCCGGGTAGAATGGAGTTGGTTTGAAAAAGGCGCTCCACAGGTATCCAAAGGTATTTTAGCCTACCAGGAAATGCTGATCCGGCCTTTGGGCGCCCCGGTTTCGGGTTCACTCCGCTTTGCTGTTTTTGACACGCCCGACTTCGACTCCAGGATTTACACCTTTGAAAATGACCTCTTTGCTGCTATATCCATCCCGGGTTTTGCCGGACGCGGCGCGCGTTATTTTCTCAACCTCAACTGGCGGGTAAATGAATGGCTGCGCCTGGAAGGCCGTTTTGAACAAACTTACCAACGCAGAGCAAGCTCGGCATCGGGGTTTACTGGGCGACAAAGTTTTTGGAAACTACAAGCGCGGTTTAAGTTTTAACTAACGGCCATTCACCGCTTCTACGCTAACGATTTCAGGAATTTTCCCTTTGATGGCCTCCGCAATTCCGGCACGCAAAGTCATCGCCGACATCGAGCAGGATTCGCACATGCCCATCCAACGGATCGTAACGCGCATATCGTCGCTGACGTCGACGACCTGAACGTCGCCGCCATCCACGATCAAATGCGGGCGAACACTGCTCAGCGCGTCTTCAATGCGCATCAATAAATCGGCTTTTTCTACTGCTTGCATGTATTTCGGTTTGGTTGCAAAGGTACAACAACAAAGCCCGGATTTTGATTACTGGCCAGCGGACCGCTTCATCTTTTCACTGAATTTTTCGCGGAATTTTTTCACTTTCGGTCCAACCACGTACACACAGTACGGTTGATATGGATTGTCGCGGTAGTAATTCTGGTGGTAGGCTTCGGCTTTGTAAAATTTATCCAACGGAGAAATTTCAGTCACTACCGGATCGTCCCAAAGTTCAGCGGCTGCCGCCTTGGCCGCTTCAGCGATGGTTTGTTGTTCCGCATTGTGGTAAAAGATCACCGAGCGGTACTGCGTGCCCACGTCGTTTCCTTGCCGGTTGAGGGTGGTCGGATCATGTACTGTGAAAAACACCTCCAGAATTTCCTGGTAACTGACCACCGCTGGGTCGAAAGTAATTTGCGCAACCTCAGCATGGCCGGTAGTGCCGGTGCAAATTTGCTGGTAACTGGGGTTGCTCACATGGCCACCAGAATACCCGCTTTCCACTTTTAGTACACCGTTCAACTCTTGATAGACCGCCTCAACACACCAAAAACAGCCGCCGCCAAGGGTGGCGAGAGCGACTTGACCAGATGCGGGACTTAAACTGTCCGGGATGGAAGTATTCGATTTTTGATCGGGCATATCGGATGCTTTTTTAGGCGCCTGTTGAGCAAAATGACAAGAGGTGCCCAGTAAAGAAATCAAGGAAATCAACAGAATCTGTTTCATGCGTTCATATTTTTACCCTCAAACGGCCCAGGCTGGTTTCGGGTTTTTAACAGCATACCTTTTACCGCCTGTTGTCGCTGCGAAAACATTTCGGCGAATCAGGAGGGCAAGGCCGACGCCGCTTGCCGGTGCAAAACCAACTGCTCGCCTCCGGGCAACATGCTCAAAAAATGTTGGAGGCCCTGCCACTTGGACTCGTCCAGGTCGTAGCTGATGTTCTGCCGAAAGTAAGCTTCCATATCAAATCCGGGAATAGAGGGGATAATTTGAGTCAACTCCGGCAACCGATCGATGCCGGCGCGAAGCGCTTCGTTAAAATCTGCCAGAAAAGTATCAGGCAACGGCCGCGGGCTTACCCAGGCAGCAAAAACAAAAGGTAGTCCGGTCCAGGCTTTCCAGGCAGCGCCGAAATCGTACACAAACGGAAACTTGTGCTGCAGCGCAATGGCCCGGTCGCCAATGACCAAGCCCGCCACATCGCCCCGAATTTTTTCCTCAAATCCTGCCTGCCCCTGCACAAACTCGGGCTGAACACCCCAAAAATTGCTGCAAAGGACAGGGGCCAGTGTGGCAGAAGTTTTAGAATGAAAATCCAGGTACACTTTCGACACCCGCTCGATCGGCTGCTCCGAAAAAATACAGACCGTTTGAACCGGGCCGATGGCGCCAATGCAATAATCGGAAACCAAAAACGCTTCCTGCAGTTGCGGCAAAATAGCTACCGGCGCCAGCGCCAGATCTGCCCGGCCGTCGGCAATTTTTTGCGCGCAAACCGAAGGGATGTCCAAACTCAACTCGATTTGGTCGGCTACCGGACTCCGAAAAAGCCCATAAATAAAGGGCTTGGTGTTCAGGTAGCTTACAGCCGTCAAACGCAGTTTTTGCATGTTTTTAAAGGCAGGAGCAGTCAGGAGGAAATTACCGGCAAGTCGATATAACCGCGCCATTGTTTATCCGATTCAAAGGTCGTGTCGGTATAATCCTGGACCACATTGTACAGGGTGTCGCGCTCTACGGGGCGCCGTCCTACCCGGCGGATAAGTTCGACGAGTTCCTGAGTCGACAAAGCCGGATTTTGTTCTTCCGAGCCGGCCATAGTGTAAATTTTCGTGGTGTCGTCGATGGTGCCGTCGATATCATCCACGCCGAAAGCCTGCGCCAGTTGGGCCAGGGTCCGTCCGATCATAGGCCAATAGGCTTTGATGTGATCGAAATTGTCGAGGTAAATCCGGCTGATAGCATAATTGCGCAGATCTTCCAAAGCGCTACCTTCCGGCACATGGCTCATCTGATTGTCCTGATTGCGGAATTTCAGCGGAATAAAGGTTTGGAAGCCGCCGGTCCGGTCCTGCAAGTTTCGAAGTCGCTCCAGGTGGTCGACGCGGTGCCAGAACGACTCGATGTGGCCATACAGCATGGTGGCATTCGATCGGCCGCCCAGGCGGTGCCAAACTTCGTGGATTTGCAGCCATTGCTCGGCCGTACACTTATCGGCTGCAATTTTTTCGCGGATTTCCGGGTGAAATATTTCTGCACCGCCGCCGGGCATACTGTCAAGGCCGGCTTCTTTCATGATGCGCATGCCTTCCTCATAGCTCACTTTGGCTTTTTTAAAAATATAGTGGTACTCGACGGGCGTCAGGGCTTTAATGTGAAGTTCGGGGCGGTGCGCCTTTATTTTTTGGAAAAACTCGCGGTAAAAATGGAGATCGTACTGCGGCAATACCCCGCCGACTATATGCGCCTCGGTTACGGCCTGGCCGTCGTATTGCCGGACGATATCGAGCATATCCTCCATCGTGTAGGCCCAGGCGGAGGCATCGTCGCGTTGTTTGATCAGGCGGGAATACGAGCAAAATTTGCAGTCGTACACGCAAAGGTTGGTCGGCTCGATGTGGAAGTTCCGGTTGAAGTAAGTGAAATTCCCGTTTTTTCGTTCGCGGACCAGGTTGGCCAGGGCGCCGACAAAAGCCAGGTCGCCGTTTTCGAAAAGGAAAAGTCCTTCTGCCGGACTAAGCCGCTTGTCGTCCACTACTTTTTGGGCAAGATCCCGGTGTTGTTGCGACAATCCGGGGTTTTTCAGGATCACTTCCAGTTGGTCGACTCCTCTCATGTGTGCGTAAAATTTCTACATTAACCGTAGGCTTCAAACGGCCTCAGCCTGGTTTTGTTCAATGCTTTCAGTCTTTTTTGAAACTAGGCAAACTTGATAATTTCCAGGAGTTTGCGCGCATTGTTTTCATTTGAAAACAGGTTTTCGAGCACTGCCTTCCGCTCGTTTATCTTGCCCTGCTCGAAAGGCACGTTGATCAACGCTTCCAGGGTTTGCCGGATGGCGGCAGCGGAGTTGCGGACATAACAAAGGGATTTTAAATCCATGCCGCTCACCATGTAATCGTTGACAATGCAAAAGCGGCCGCGAAACAGCGCGTTGAGCAGTTTGAGTTTGATGCCGGATTGCTGAAAAGAGATCAACAAATTGATGTGGGCATTGCGGATCAGGTTGGTCATGCGCTGCTCATCCGGGTTTTCCACCACTGAAATATGTTCGTATAGCAGGGCCGCCTCCCGGAGACGCACGCTGGGCTCCATACCGGCGATAATCAAAGGGAAGTTTGTTTTTGCAAATACCTCGTTGATCAGCCAAAGCGCCGCCCGCTCGTTGTCCGGCACGCTGAGTTTTCCATGGAACAATACATACTCGCCTTTGCCCAGCAGACTTTCCACCTTTTTATTGGGGTGAAAAGCCGGAATGAGCTGCGTATTAGCTTTCATTTCCCGGTAGTACTCCTGATCGATGCTGGACAGCGTAATCAACTCATCGGCATGCAACACCACTTTGGGCTCGATACGCTGGAGTTTCAGGCTTTCCACGAAGTAGTAAATTTTCTCCAAAACAGGATCGGCCAACTGAGACAAGCCTTCGTAGTACTGCCACTCCACATTGTGCATCCGTACAATTTTTTGCCGGCCCCGCAAACGTTTATGCCAAACATAACTGGCTGTGTGCATGCCTTCGAACAAAATCGGATGTTGGTCCCTTTTCAGGCGGCGCAATAAAGCCGCATTCCGCCGGGTGCGCATGATAAACGGCAACCAACTCAACTGATACCAAAAAGCGCGGCTGCGCGGATAGTAATAGACCTCATGGCAGTACTGTTCCAATTCCGGTTGCGGTTGCCGGTCGCCATATTGAAAGCAATGCAGGATCACCTTTACCCCCAGCTGGTGCAATGCTTTCACCTGGTTGAAGATAACAATCACGCCGCCATAATTGGCCGGATAAGGAATGTCGAAGGAGACAAGGTGCAGGTACATAAAAGGGCAGTTATAACCAGGAAGATATAATCGGCGCAAAGATAGATTTTCTTCGATTTTACCGGTTTATTGAAAAATTATTTGAGTTTCTGCTTGTTTTTTCCTCGGCAATGCGCATACCTTAGGACAGGCTAAAGAATATGTTCTTTTCCATTATGAAATTCTTTTGTTAACCAAAATCTGAGGGTATGAATATTACTTTTGAGGAACTCCGCCGCATTAAACATGCTTTGCCGACAGGCAGCATCGCCAAGATCGCACAGGACCTTGAAATCGACGAACAAACGGTGCGCAATTATTTTGGGGCGCATAAGTATCAGGACGGGGAAATCGTGGAGTGGCATCTTGAGCCCGGACCCAATGGCGGCATTGTTCACTTGGAAGACACCACTATCTTAAACCGTGCGCTGGAGATACTTGACGAGCATAACATTACCAGCACACAATGAGGCAAACGCATTACCAGTTTATTCCGCCAATGCGAATTGGCGGCCTTTCAACTTCAGAAGAGGGAAATCCAACATTCGGATTTCCCTCATTTTTTTATCCCATCAAATAAAAATCGCGGGTAAGCGCAACAAATTCCTCCGACGCTTCCTGTTCTGTTTTCCACAAGACCAGTTTGTCGCGGCGCAAGCGCATCGGATTGCGCTCTAATTGCAACAACAGGCGCTCAATGGGCCTGCCAGGCCTGGAATACACCTCCGTCAGACGCGTAAAATAAAGCCGGCGTTGAGCTGCCAAGGCGCAAAATTGCCGGCCCTCCACCGGCGGCATTATCAAACAAAACCGGCCGGCAGGCGCCAGTAAATCCAAAACAGCCGCCAACAAATCCTCCTGAGGCAGCGCATCCGTTTGCCGTACCATCCGCCGATCGGCCTGCGCCGAAGGAAGTCCTGCTGTAAAATAGGGCGGATTACAAACGATCAGGTCGAATCCGCGACCCGCAGGCTGGTATCGTTGAATAGTTTGCTCCACCACCTGCAAGCGGTCGGCCCAAGGCGCGTTTTTAAAATTTTTTGCTGCGCTTGCCGCTGAGCCTGAATGCGGCTCCACCCCAATAATCCGCTCTACCTTCAAGCGCTCCGTGCGTTGTGCCAGCAGGAGCGCTACGAGGCCCGTGCCCGTACCGATGTCCAACACCGACCGAACGCCATCGATATTGGTCCAGGCGCCGAGCAGTACCCCATCGGTGCCGACCGGGTGCGCGGCGCCTTGCTGCTCAATGCGGAAGCGTTTGAATTGAAAAGCTGGCTTGCCCACGATCGGTTTGCACATTAAGCCGGTAACTGCCCGCAGGCAAGTCTCCAACATTCAGGTAAAATTCAGGCCCGGCTGCAGCCCCGGTGCGCAATATGCGGCCGGTAATATCCTGAAGCGTAAATCGACCCTGCCAGCTCCGATCGCCATCGGATTTCACTGTCAGCCGATCACGTACCGGATTGGGGAAAACCTGAAAACGCGCCGCATCCGGGTGATGCACAGCCGTGCCGGTTTCCAGCCAGCGGCGCTCGAACTCTGCCTGGTATAAGGTGGCCAGATCGGCATCGTGAATGACCAGGGTGTTTTCATCGTTGCTCGATTCTGCCGCTTGAGTCCAGTTGTGCGAACCGGTCACAACCGTAGGGTCGGAAGCGGGATAGCCGGCGTCGATCACCGCGTATTTATGGTGCAGCAAAGAAGCCGCCGGATGATCCTTTGTCGGCAAACCAGAGCCAAGCAACCGGGCATATTCAGCGCCCGGGTCATTGGTGTTTTCGATAATCCCCCGCGCCCAGGCGCCGGCCTGGTAGGCTGCAATCAGGGCATCTGCAATTTCATCTTTGGTAAAAGTAAATATGGCGAAGCTGAGTTTGTGCTGCGTGGTTTGCAGGGCCGAAAGGATGCGGGAGGTCACCTGATCGCTGGGCGAGAAATAACATTCTACCGGGCGACCGCCGATAATAAACTGATGCGGCGTGTTGTCTTTTTTGGCGCTGCCAAAACGGCTGTTTGCGGGGTTGGGCGCCGCACCGCTGCCGCCCCACATTTCCTCAAACTCCATTTCGTAGGCCCGGGCCAGCGACTGGTCCTGGATAAAAAGGGAATTGTTGTAATCCTGAATCATATTTCCGCCGGTCCAGTTCATGGAGCCGGTCATCACCCAAGCTTTTTCGGGCAAGTTGGCGTCGATGGCCAAAAACTTGTGGTGCATAAGCGCGCCCGAATTGTTGTACAGCACCGGAAACCCGGGGTTGGCCCCCAGGGCAGTGTTGCCGTTGCTGGGTTCGGCAATGTAACGCACCCGCACTCCCCTACCCTGCGCGGCTTGCAAGGCGGCCGTCAGGTCGCTCCGGTTGTTGTTGTAGATCGCCGCATCGATGGTGCTTTGGGCCTGCTGGATACGTTTCAGCGTTTCGGCCAACAATTCGGCGTAGGTTTCACCATCCGGTTTGAGACCGTTGGCGGCCGCTAGTTCGATGCCCTGGTTAAAAAATACTTTTATCTGGCCCGATGAAGCCGATTGGGTGGCGAAGGGCATTTTTTCCGAAAACAAGGTATCGGCGCCGGCGGCGGTAAAAGCCTGCGTCCAATAGATCGAGCCGGCTTGAAGTGCGCTCAACTGTACCACATGCATCGTGCCGGCGCCGGCAGTTGCGACAATAGTATTCAGGGAATCCGGGTTGGTACCGTAGCGCAGCCAGGCCGTGCCTTCGGTACTGGTGGCCCAGCTCAGGTCGAAGCGGTCCTGCTGAATATTGGATTGTTGCAATGGCGCGCTGAAGAACAAACATGTAGCCGGAGAAAAGTCCGCAACCGTTCTGGGCAAAAGTTGGAACCCGTTGTAGTACGACAGAATGGCTTGCATCCGAACCGGTTGCGCCGGCACCGCCGTACCCAGCAGCGGATGCCCGCCTTGTAAAAACAGCCGGGAACTTTGGCCGAAAACATCGGCAACCGGATAAGCGCCTGCGGAATTAAAAATGGGACCGGAGCCAGGAAACGATAGGCAATCGATGCTCAAAAGCTGGCCTTCCAGCGATTGGTCCAGGTTTTTTAAAACAACGGCTTTAGCGGCCGGCAGCGGCCGGTTTCTCGATAAAATCTGATACGTCAGGACGGGCGAGATTTCCAGCAGGCCATTGTATTCGACCAAATAGCCGCTGAGTTCCACACTGTCGCCGGTTTGAATGTTGGCTTCAAACCCGGGTTGGGTGCCGGCGCCAGGATAAGCGGCAATGCCTGCGCTGGCGTCTTGCAAAAAGCGGATTTTACCCAATTCCGGTCCGTTGGTGACGAGCCCGCGTACCTGAACCAAAGCGCCCAGGGGCTGGTTGCGGGCTGCCGAAATGGGAATCGTTTGTCCCGAAAGGAAGCAGGGTTGGGCAAGCAGGAAAAAAAACATCCAAGGCGTCGAGTGCAGCAGCATAGCATAGGCATTTAGGCCAAGAGTGTTTCGGCCGGTTAAAAAAATGCCAAAATTGCCAGGCGTTCAGCTCCTGCCCGATCAGGCCCGGTCGCCGAAAATCAAGCTGCCGATGCGCACCATGGTGCTCCCTTCTTCCACGGCAATTTCCCAGTCGGACGACATGCCCATTGAAATTTCTTTGAAGCAATCCTGCTCCGGGAAATAGGCCGTTTTCAAGCGCTGAAAAATGGACCTCAAATGCCGGAACTCGCTGCGAACCTGCTCCTGCTCGTCGGTGAAGGTCGCCATACCCATAACGCCGCACAGGCGAACATGGCGCATGGACCTAAACTCGGGGCTTTCCAACAATTGACCGGCCCGGACTTCGTCCAAGCCAAATTTTGAAGCCTCCCGGGCAATGTGAAACTGGAGCAAGCAGTCGATAACGCGGTTGTTTTTCCCGGCCTGTTTGTCAATCTCTGCCAGCAGGCGCAGGCTGTCGACGGAGTGAATCAGCCGGACAAAAGGAGCGATCAGGCGCACCTTATTGGTTTGCAAGTGGCCGATCAGGTGCCACTCGATATCGGCCGGCAGTTGTTCGGCTTTGGAAACGAGCTCCTGCGCCCGGTTTTCGCCGAAACAGCGCTGGCCTTGACGGTACAGCGATAAAATTCGCTCCGGTGGGTGCGTTTTGGAAACTGCCACCAATTGGACATGGCGGGCGTTCAGTGCTGTTAACAGCTGGTCGTACACGTTAATCTGATAATTTTGGCGCGCTAAAAATACGGGATGCGCTACCTTCGCCGGCGCGATTTTTTAAAATTGTCGCATATAATCTCCCCTGATTTTTAAACAATCCTCCCGTGATTCAATCCTGCTTGTACAAAACCGGTTTTTTATGCCTTGGGCTGCTCTTGGGCTTAGCGCTCCGCAGCTCGGCGCAATCTCCTTCCGCCACCTTAACGTTGGTCGGGCCCGATACCATTTGCGCGGGTCTGCCCGACACTTTTTCGATAACCTTCTCCGACGGCAATCCGCCGTACATTTTTTTCTACTCCATCAACGGCGTCCCGCTCTCGCCCGACACCACCGCCAACAATCCGCATATTTTTCTGACGCCGCTGCTCAGCGCCGGCGAACAAATCATCCGCCTCGACAGTGTTTCCGCAGCGGGCATGCCGGCCACTGTTTCCGGCTCCGATACGATCACCGTGCTCCCCGCGCCCGTTGCGGTGTTGCAGAGCGATACCGTGCAATTGTGCGCCGGCCAGACAGATACCCTGCGCATCAAATTGTCGGGACCGGGGCCCTACACGTTTCAGTATGCCATAGGACTGGATACGATGGCGCCCATCACCACTGCGGATACCTTGTTTAATATCCCGGTGACACCCCCTGCCGGCCAAACGTTATACCGGCTCATTCGCGTCAGCGGGGGCAGCTGCAATGGTTCGGTCAGCGGAAACGTTCTGGCCAATGTGACGGCTTTGCCCACGGCAGCCCTTCAGGGCGATACCGTGATTTGCCCTGGACAAAGCGCCGCGCTGAATATTTCCTTTGCCGGCTCAGCGCCTTTTGTCGTGCATTACACTGCCAACGGAACACCCCAGCCCGCGGACACTTCTTTTTTTAATCCGCGTATTTTGATCGTAAACCCGGACACCACCACCGTTTATCAACTGACCAGCGTAAGCACCAACGGCTGTGCCGGCACGGCAAGCGGACAAGCGACGGTACAGGTTTTGCCCCAATTGACGGCTACCATTTCCGGCGGCGGACAAATCTGCCAAGGCGGTACAGGCACCACCATCAGCATTGCGTTCACGGGGCCGGGACCTTACACCTTTGTTTACCGGGCAGGCTTGGTCAATCAGCCGCCGATCACCACCAATGCCAATCCATTTGTACTGCCGGTAAATCCGCCCAACGGCACCATTTACCGGCTGGTGAGTGTGAGCAACGGCACGTGTACCGGCACAGTTACGGGCACTGCTGTGGTAGCGGTATTTACGCCCTCGACAGCCGACTTGATGGGCGATTTGGTTTTTTGCGATTCGGCAAATACTATCCTGACGGTGGACTTTACCGGCAGCGGTCCGTTTACCCTGGTTTATACGGCAAATGGCGTGACGCAAGACACTGTACAAACCTTCGACGACCCTTATTTTATTCCGGTAAATATTACGTCCACCACAGTGTATAAACTGGTGAGCGTAGAGTCGCCGGGATGCTTCGGCGACGCGGATGGGCAAGCAACGGTTACCATCAATTATGCCCCGCGCGACACCAATATTTTGGTCAATTGCAATTTGGCCAACGGAACCTATACCGTTGAATTCGACGTGGTGGGCGCTACCCTACCCTTGAGCGTGGTGACGGGCAGCGGTACGTTTACGGGTACGCACTTCGTGAGCAATCCTATTCCGGTCGACTCGAACTACGCCATTTCCTTTCACGATGCCAACGACTGCGCCGATATTCTGGTCAGTGGAATTTCCACTTGCAGTTGCTCTTCAGCCGCTGGCAATATGAATACCACGCCGATTAATGCTTGCGCCGGGGATACCATCACTGCGCTGCATTTGGGCAATGCGATGTTGGACAGCGACGACTCCCTGCGCTTTATCCTGCATACCAACCCCGGAACCCCAACAGCCGGCCAAATTTTGGCCTGGAACAATGTGCCGAGTTTTGTTTATGGCGCAGGTTTGAGCGTGAATACCACCTACTACATTTCAGCCGTGGCCGGCAATCCCGACCCCGCCGGGAACATCGACTTTTCCGACCCCTGCTTGTCGGTTTCGGCAGGGACACCGGTGCTTTGGCGACCGTTGCCAACCGCTACCATCGATGCCGCTTTCGACATTTGTCCCGGGCAACAGGTATTGATACCGGTCACGTTTACCGGTCAGGCGCCGTTTACCCTAACTTTTACCAAAAATGGCCAAACCAGTACGGTTTTAGCCTTGCAAAATACCTTTTCCATCAGTGCGACCCTGCTCGATACGGCGATTTACCAGGCCGTTGGGGTTTCCAATGCCCAATGCGTGGGTACGGCTTCCGGGCAGGCGGTAGTCAATGTACATCCGGCGCCGCAAATCGCGAACGACACGGCCGTTTGCGCTCCCGATAACCTGACGTATACTCTGGAGTTCGATGTCGTGGGCTCCGATTTAAACACGGCGGTAGTGACGGGCTCGGTGACGGGAAATTACAACCCGCAAACCGGCCATTTTGTAAGCGATCCCGTGCAGGCCCAAACGCCCTACGCCGCAGTGGTAGCCGATGTTTGGCAATGCGGTCAGGACACGATCAGCGGCGAAGCCAACTGCGCCTGTGTGACGGATGCCGGTTTGCTCAACCAAACGCCAATGACTTTGTGCAACGGCGATACCGCCAAGGTAGCCGGCTCCAGTGGCTTTTTCCTGGCGCCGGGCGATACGCTGGTTTACCTGCTGGTGACGACTACAGACCCCAGCACCTGGAACGTAATCGCCCAAAAAAACAACCCCGCGTTTAGTTTTGACCCGATGCTCATGGCGCCGGGGTCGACTTATTTTATGGTGGCGGTAGCCGGCGACATTGCCGCGACGGGCGTAAATTTCAGCGACGCTTGTTTGTCCATAGCCCCGGGCCCGGCCCTCATCTGGCAAGCTATTCCCGAAGTTGCCCTCGGCGCCGATACCGACATTTGCGCCGGCGACACAGCGAATTTGGCGGTGCTGTTCAGCGGAAACGCGCCCTATGTTTTCACCTATGCCATCGATGGTGTCAGCCAGCCGCAAATAAATGCGACCGGAACGAGCCATCTACTTTCGGTAAGTCCGGCCGTCAACAGCAATTACACCTTGGTGAGCGCGACGGCGGCGGGTTGTCCGGCCAATCTGACGGGTAGTGCAGCGGTAACGGTACACGCCTTGCCGCAAATACTGGATACGTTGACGGTGTGTGATTTGAGCACACTGCGGTACACCCTGCAATTCAACATCAGCAATGGCGCTGCGCCCAATCTGGCATACACGGTGTCGGGCCTGCCGGGCGTCGTGACGGACTCCAGTTTTGTTTCTGCGCCGATTCCCAGCGGGCAGCCGTACAACCTGGTGGTTTCTACGCCTGCGGGTTGTACGGCGGCTTTGAGCGGCTCGGCCTACTGTGCCTGCGTGACGGAAGCGGGCGCTTTCAGTTCTACCGCCCCGGTGAATATTTGCCTGCCGAATCCCCTGAACTTACCTCCGGTGTCGGGTGCGCTTTTAGGCGCCGGCGATACGCTGCTGTATATTTTAAATCAAAATCCAGCGCAGTTACCCGCTGGAATTTTTGCGACTGCTGCCAGTCCCCAATTCAGTTTGCAGCCGGGCATGCAAGCCGGTACGGTGTATTATGTTTCGGCCGTAGCCGGAAATGTGCTGCCAAACGGAAGCATTGATTTCACCGACCCATGTCTGGACATTGCGCCCGCGGTACCGGTGGTGTTCCGGCAGCCGCCAACGGCGAGCATCTTCGGCGACACCACCATTTGCCGGAGCAGCAATACGTTGTTTCGAATCACTTTTACCGGAAAATCGCCGTATCAGTTTGTGTACAGTATCAATGGGGTGCAGCAAACGGCAGTGTCGGCTCCGCAAAACTTGTTTACCATTACGACCAACAATGTCCAGCAGTCGCAGCTGTTTCAGTTGGTTTCTGTGCAGGACGCCTATTGCCCCGGGACCGTCAGCGGATCGTATACCGTAAATATTCAAAACGGCCCGACCGCAAAACTGCTTTCGAACACCAGCATTTGTCCGGGCGATACCGCTCTGCTCCGTCTCCAACTGACCGGCGCCAGTCTTTTTGATCTGACTATCGACGGTGGGCCGACGCCGCTGCAATTGAACGGGGTTCAGAACGGCGCCACGTTTAGCGTTACGCCGGCCGCCACCACCAGTTATTCCATCGGCGCGTTTTCGGCGCAGGGCAATACCTGTGCGGATACGATTGGCCCGGGGGTAACGGTTACGGTTGCGCCGGCTTTGCTTGCCCAGGCTACCTTGTCGGATTACGGGGGCTTCAACGTGAGCTGCCCGGGTGAAACCGACGGGAGTATTTCGCTGGCCGTTAGCGGCGGACTTGGAGCGGCAACCGCCAATTGGAGCAATGGAAATACAGGGTTTAACCTGCAAAATCTGTCCGCCGGAACGTATTCCGTGTCGCTGACCGACACCCTGGGATGCAGCATCCAGGACTCTTTTACCCTGACTGGGCCGGAACCGCTACAAATCAATTATTCCTTGGAAAACCCCAGGTGCCACAACGAAGCCACCGGCGTGCTCCGCTTGCTCGACATACAGGGCGGGCTGGGGCCTTTTGCGCTGTCGTTGAACGGTCAAACCGCACAAGTGATCGCCGGCTTCCCGCAGGCCTTTCAAAACCTGGCCGCCGGCGCCATTTCACTCGCTGTGGAAGATGTAAACGGATGTGCCACGCAGATTGACACCAGTTTGGCTAACCCGCCGTTGTTTACGGTTCAGCTTGGGCCAGACGCCACCTTATATCCCGGCGATAGTGTTTTTCTAAACCCGGTGCTGACCGGGGCGCCGGTGGACTCCCTGCTTTGGACGCCCGCTGCCGGCTTGAATACGCCTACCGAATTAAACACTTTCGCGCAGCCGGCCAATACCGTGTTGTACAAACTTTGGGTGCAAGACACCGCAGGCTGCCAAGCCAGCGATGAGCTTCGAATTACCGTCCGGAAAGATTACCGCTTCTACGCGCCCACCGTTTTTCAACCTGGCGCGCGCGCGCCCAACCACCTGTTCACTTTTTATGCCGGTCCGGAAGTGCGCAATATCCGAATCGTTCGCATTTATGATCGCTGGGGCGGTCTGGTCTTCGACCGGCAAAACGTTACCCCCAACCATTCCGACCAAGGCTGGGACGGCCGCTGGAATGGCCAGGACGTGGGGCCTGGCGTTTATATCTGGATGGCTGAATTAGAATTGGCTGACGGCGCTACGGAGCTGAAGTCGGGCGATGTGACCGTATTGCGGTAACATCAACACCCCGTCGGGAAAAGTATCCTGACAGGGTGTTGGAAGGTAGTCCCGAGTGGAATCGAACCACTATCTGAGGTTCCGGAAACCTCCATTCTATCCGTTGAACTACGGGACCGCTTGGTTTTTTGCGGGGCAAATGTAGACAAAAATTTGCTGGATAAACAACAGGATTCCATCTTATAAAAATTCCCGGCGCAGCGCCTGTATTTGGGCATCCATCCATTTTTGGGTTTTTTCCAGCAATTCCGCGCCGTTTTCACCTTGGATCGCCCGGCCGTACCGAATCAACACATCCATGTGCGCTTCGCCGAAGCGATCAAAAAAATGCGGGACAAAGGTATCCTCGCCAATCCAGTAATCGGCAGGACTGCGGTATTCCAAAGCCACCGGCACGATTGGAATGCCTTGCTCGGCAGCCAGTTGGAAAGCGCCGCGTTTAAGCGGCGATGTATGTGGCAAATCATGGGTGGTGCCTTCGGGAAATAAAATTACGGGATAGCCCTCCCTGACCTTGGCGCCGATCTGCTGCAAGGTTTCCGTCCGGCTCTTGTGGCTCTCCCGTTTTAAAAACAGGATACCGGTCAAACGGGCGCCGGTACCCAACAAAGGCCAGCCGGCTACTTCCGCTTTCGATACCGGAAACCCCAACACATCGGCGCACAGAACAGCCGGGTCGAGATAAGAGCGGTGGTTGCTCATGACAATGCAAGGGAACTCGGGTACAGCGCCGGCAACCTTCATCCGTACCCCTAAAACCGGCAGCAAATACCGGCGCGTCCAGCGCTGCCGTATTTCCAAAAAACGGCGCGTATCCTCGCCCGCCCAAAACCGCAACCACAATATGCGCAGGATCAAGGCAATCAGAAACAAGGCAAAAAATACAAACCGGTATCCGGCCCGAAACGTTTTCATAACTGGAGGGATATCGGTGCGGGATGAAGGTGGAGCAATCGCGATTCGATCCATTGCCGAACCTGGCGTTCCAGTTCCACACTGTCCGAACTTTGGAACACCGGCCCGTAGCACAGCTCCGCCGGAATACTTTTTTCCTGAAAAACTTGCCAGGCGTGTTTCAAAAAACCGATTTCGCCTACCCAAAAATGCGCTGGCTTGGAGTAGTTGAGCGCTACCGGCGCTACCGGAAGGTTCCACCGGGCCGCCGTGCGCAGAGCGCCTTTTTTAAAGGGAAGCATCCCGGGTAAATCAGACGTCGTCCCTTCCGGAAACAAAATAATAGAAATCCCCCGGTGCTGAATCGTATCGGCTATCGCTTTGATAGTCGACACCCGGCTTTCGTTTCGGTGGCGCTGCACGTATAAAATTCCGGCCCATTCGGCGCCTTTTCCCAACAGGGGCCAGTCGGCCAATTCGGCTTTGGCTACCGGAAAGGCGTCTACGTGTTGCAGGATGATAATAGGGTCCAGATACGACCGGTGGTTGGCCAGCAACAAACAAGGCATGGCAGGCGGTTCGCCCTGTACCCGCACCCGCACCCCTACCCCACTCAATACGCGGTTTGCCCAACGGCGCCGGACCGCCATTACGGACGGGATGTCTTGCTTCAGGAGTATACGCCTGACATATACTTCCGCAACAATCCGGGCCGTATAAAGGACAAAAAACAGGAAACGGTAAGTGACCAGAAGGTAGCGCATAGGGGGCAAAAATAAAAAGGCGCAGATTTTCTTCTGCGCCTTAGAGGCTGTTTGAGTTTAGTTTTTATCGCTGTTAACGGCGGCCGTTTGCTGCGGTCGCCTTCAAATGCAGTTTACAAGTCAGTGCCGGGGCAGCCATAACCGCGATGGCAAGCTTCCAAAAGGACCAAGGCAGCGAGAAATGCAAACGCAAGCAATTTTTTCCAGTTTTTCATTTTATAAACAATTTTAGCAGATTCAGGATGACTGTGGTTGGAATGCTGTCAGAAACGGAACATATCGCGCGCTTATTGTTGCAAATCCTGTGCCACCCAAGATTTCGGCGCAAAATTAAGTAATTGAAAACCTTAGTTGCAAAACTTTTATTAAATACATCCCGAAAAACAACGCCTATTCAAAATATTGTTCGCAATTAAAAGCATATTAACAAGCGGTTCATTTACCCCAGATTGCTATTATTCGCGGGCGACCGGAATAAATCGTATTGGTTTTAGGGATTTGTTTTAAGAGTCATTAAATTCGCTTTCGTTTTTATTCCATGTTTCTCCTACGTTCTGAGCTTACGACGCATATCTGGTTTAATCCGTTTTCCCAAAATCGAAAAAACTTAAGCCGTGATTTACAAAGTCAAACTCAAGAATGCAGACGATATGGTGTTCCTCGACGACCATGTATACGAATGGCTCACCACCGATCCTTACCTTTCCAAAATCGACCTGATCAACAACCTCCGGAAGCACTCCAGCGGTTGCGCCGTTTTTCAGAAAACCTGGAAAAAAGCCGACGGTAGTTTTAAAACGGAAACCATTTACCTGCACAAACTCATCGCCGAAAAATACCTCGGGCACCTCAATGAGGGCAAGCGGCAGTTGGTCGGCGCCAAAAACAACGACAAGTTGGATTGCCGGGTGGAAAACCTGATGTACCGCTCCCGATCAGTAGCCAGCCGGCAACGAAAGACGAGCAGCAAGACGGGATACACCGGCGTGTACCGCGAACACAACCGCTATCGTGCCGTGATCTCCATCCGGGGCAAATCCGTGCATTTGGGCATGTTCGACACCCCGGAAGAAGCTGCGGCAGCCTACAACAAGGTTTCGCGGGAAACGTACGGAGAGGAGGGTAAGATCAATAAAATCAAGTAGTTACCTTATTATTGGTGCTTCCTTAATGCATCCGGTCGCCGCGCTCCGGCAAGCTTTGCATAATAGTCGCTTCGTGGAGCAGATATTCTTTCCAACGCAATCTGGTTTTTTCCTTGCCAAAATAACGCTCCGCCAGGTCGAGAAACAGGCGATAATGCCCGGCTTCCGCCACCATAAACTTGTGGTACCAGTCGCGCAAATTCAGGTCGGAGCAAAACAACGACAACAAGCGGAACCGCTCACAACTCCGCGCCTCGATCAGGGCGCAAACCAGCAGGCGCTCCAGCAAAGCCTCCTCCCGGGAGCCGCCTTTTTTCTGAAACTTGAGCAACTCGTTGACATATTCGTCCTTGCGTTGCCGGCCCAGCTGCAAGTCCCGCTTTTTCAATTCGGATAAAACCATTCGAAAATGCCCCCACTCTTCCGTGACTACCGGAGCCAGTTCTTCCACCAGTTCCGGCCGGTCGGGGTACGACTGGATCAGCGATATGCAAGCCGTTGCGGCTTTTTGTTCGCAGTAAGCGTGGTCGGTCAGTATTTCCGCCAAATCAATTTCGGCCAGATTGACCCAACGCGGATCGGTGGGCAGTTTCAACCCCAGGGTCGTATTTTGCAAGTGCTCTTCCATGGCACAAAAATACGTTCAGACGGAGTTTTAACTTTGCCTTTCTAATATGAAAAAACTCAGCATGGACGCCCTGAACCGCCTCAGCGCGGAAAACTTCAGAAACACGGAAAAGATTCCGCTCCTCTTGGTGCTCGACCAGGTGCGCTCGGGCATGAATGTGGGTTCGATCTTTCGAACGGCCGACGCCTTCGCACTGGAAAAGATCGTGCTCTGCGGCATTACCGCGCAACCGCCCCACCGCGAAATTCTGAAAACGGCGCTGGGCAGTACCGATTCCGTTCCCTGGGAATATTCCGAGTCTACCCTGGCGGCCATCCTCCGTTTAAAAAAAGCCGGCTGCGTAGTGCTTGCCGTGGAGCAAACCACCGAAAAAACCTGGTTGCAGGATTTTCAACCCGAACCCGGGAAACGCTACGTCCTGGTGCTGGGCAACGAAGTGGACGGCGTTTCCGAAGCGGCGCTCGCGCATTGCGACGGCGCGCTGGAAATTCCGCAATTCGGCACCAAACATTCGCTGAACATCGCCGTAGCGGCAGGTATCGCGGTTTGGGAATTTTCAAAAAAATGGCGTTTTGCGCACTAGTTGGACAGAATGTTTTTTCTCGGACAGGATTTACAGGATAAACAGGATACGTTTTTTTATTTTCTTTTTATCCTGTTGATCCTCGTCAATCCTGTCCATTTTTAATCCTGTCGTTTCTGGTGACCTTCCTACCTTTGCGCGTCGG
>CAZVZH010000002.1:0-72316 GCA_964630705.1 uncultured Saprospiraceae bacterium
ATTTCCCAGTTTAAATAGCCGCCACACCCGACTCATCCCGAGCAAGCCAGGCCTTGTTTCCCCGAACAACGATGGGCCGTTCCAATATAATTGGATACGCTGCCAGCGCTGCAATCCATTCTTCCTCGCTCAGGTTTTTCCCTTGAAAATGCTCCTTGAAAACCGATTCCTTGATGCGAATCAGCTCTAGCGGCTGCTTTCCAAGCTGCTTTAAAAGTTCGCGGATTTGCGCGGCGTCGAGCGGTGTTTTCAAATATTCCACAACTTCGAAAGGCTGGCCACCGGCTTCCAGGGCCTGGAGCGCGCAGCGGCTTTTCCCGCAGCGGTTGTTGTGATAAATTATGGTTTTCATATTCGAATCGGTTGGATCAGCATCAGTGGCCGCAAACGCATTTTGCCTCCTGGCAGCTGTGGTGGATGCCTGCTCCGTTGATCTGGCTGCCGGGCAGTTCAAACCAGAACGCATCGCAAGGGCGCTGATAATTTCCAATTTCATTCAAAGTGGCCGCGTCGTACAAGCGCCCGTTGACCATTACGAAGCGGATATGTTCGCTGTTTTGAATGTTCTCCAGCGGATTTTTGTCCAGAACGATCAGGTCGGCAAGTTTGCCTGGCGCCAGCGAGCCAATCTCTTTATCCATGCCGAGGTAGCGCGCGCCGTTGATAGTGGCGCATTTCAGCGCTTGCAGGTTCGTCATGCCGCCCTGGGCCAGCATCCAGAGTTCCCAATGCGCGCCTAAGCCCTGGAGTTGTCCGTGCGAGCCCAGGTTGATGTTGATGCCGGCGTCCTGCATTTTTTTCAGTTGCCGGCTTACCTGGATGTAGCCGTTTTCATATTCCTCCTCCGGGATCATTTCCCGGTGCCGGGCGCGGCCGTCCAGAATGTGCTGTGGGGTAAACTTGCGCAAGCGCGGGTGCTTCCACACATCGCTTTTTTGGTACCAGTAATACTCGCCGCTGACAGCGCCGTAGCAAACGATCAGCGTGGGGGTGTTGTGTGCGCGGGTTTTGCTCCACATTTGCAGCACATCGTCGTAAAGGGTCGCCACCGGAAGGTTGTGCTCCACGCCGGTGTGCCCATCCGCTACCTGGCTGAGGTTGTGGTAGAAAAACGAGCCGCCTTCCGGCACCACTTCCATGTTCAGTTCCCGGGCGGCGGCAATCACCTGCTGCCGCTGTTCGCGCCGGGGTTGGTTGTAACTTTTTACTGAAAAAGCGCCCCAGGCCTTGGTGCGGCGCAAGGTGCTGCGCGCATCGTCGAGGCTATTGATCGGGGCTTTGAAATCGCCATCGGCGCCGTACAAAATGGTGCCGGTGCTGAACAAGCGCGGACCAACCATGCGTCCCGAGCGCAGCATCTCGGCATTGGAAAACGCCATTTCAGAATTTACCGAAGGGTCGTGCATGGTGGTGACCCCAAAAGCGAGATTAGCGTAATATTCCCATTGTTTTTGCGGATTCAGCCCGAAGCGAAAATTGCCGGAGTGCGCGTGTACGTCGACCAGCCCGGGCAGGATGGTTTTCCCTTTGCAGTTGATCACTTTCGCGCCGCCGCCACCCGGTGCGCGGTATCGGCGGCGGTAGTCGGCAGCCGAACCGACAAACTCAATTTTATTCCGGTTGACCACCAGCACGCCGTTTTCAATCACCTGCTCGCCTTCCATGGTAATCAGCCGCGCATTTTCAAAAACCAAACTGCCCTCGGGCAAGTCGGCTTCGAGTTGAAGCCCGATTTTCAAACCTTGTTCCGGCAACGGCGGCAAGCTATCGGTCGCGCCGGGCAGAAAGCTGAAACGTTGCGTGAGGTCGAGCGTAAAATACTCCTCGCCCAGGGTATAGTGCACCTTTTTGCTGTCGCTGCTCCAGTGCAGGTTGTAGCCGGCATCCCGCGAAATGGGACTGACGGGTATGGCTTTGGTATCGGCGCTCAGGTCGATGGTCTGGCCGGACCTGGGCATGGCGCACACGTAGGCTTTGTGCAATTCAGTGAAGGCGAGCCAGCGGCCGTCGGGCGAGGGCGCCCATTGGTTCACGTATTTACTTTTAAACAGTTCGCGCCGGTCCTGTCCGTTCAGGTCGAAAGCAACCAGTTTTTTATCCAGGCCGCCGAACAGGTAGCCCCCGGTGCTGACCAGCAAGCGCTGGTTGTCGGCGCTGAAACGGGGGCGTTCGCCCTGGTCGGTTACGAAGTGGCTGCGGTTCCAAACGCCGGCTGTTTGTTCTGAAAAATCCAGGTAAAAAATGCCGGTTTTTTCCGCTTGGGAAACGCCTAGTTCGTCGTCGCCTTCCTGAATTTGAAAGGCCAGCATTTTCCCATCGGATGAAAACTGCGGGCTGCGGAAAATACCGCCGCTGACGGGCACTTGTTCGGGCCGGCCGCCGTTCAGCCCGACTTTCCACAGACCGCCGCCCAGCAGGTCGTTCCAGCCGACAAACACCAGGCTTTGGCCATCGGGCGCGAAGCAAGGTTCGAATTCCAGGAGCGCTGGTTTTTCCACCTGTTTATCTCCAAAGCGGCAAAGGCCGTAGTCCGTTGATACGAGCAATTCGGGTTGGCCGTCGGGCAGCGATTTTTTGTACAGTTTGCCGGCGGCGTTGAACACCAGGGTTTTGCCGTCGGGACTGGTGACGGCCTGGCGAATCGCCCGGGCGGTGAAAGTTTTTTCAAAAACCGGGTTTTCAAAACGCAGGGTTTCGGCCAGCCGGGCATTTACGGTGCATCGAAACGGAATGTCGTCTACCGTTGCAAGAGTCAGCGGCGCAGTGGAAGCCTTCAACTTTTCCGGATTGAATTGCAGGCGTTTGATTTTCCCGCCGGCCCAGATCACCAGGCCTTTCGTTTTTTCCGAACCGGGCAGCCAGGCAAAGCCGGGGTAACAGCCAAAAATCGTCCAGGCTTCCTGCTGGTCTTTGTCGAGCCGGTCGTACAGCGGGTACTCCAGCCCGCTGCGCAGTTCGAGCACGAACAACGTCGTGCGGGTGTCCACCCGGCGCACGAAGGCCAGCCAGTTGCCGTCGGGGCTGATCTGAGGCCGGCAAGCGCCGCCTGAGCCGCCAGTTACGTTTTCCAGGGTTCCTTCTTGCTGGTCGTAGCGGCGGATGGCAAAAATTTGTTTGAGCGGGTCTTTGTTGTACTGGAAAAACCCGCCGCCGTACATGTCTTCGCTAAAATACACGTAGCGGCCGTCGGGGCTGACCGAGGGTTCGTTCACGTCCTGCTGGTCGTTTTTCCGTTTGGTCAGCTGTAAGCCTTCGCCGCCGGAAAGGTGGTACATCCAAATCTCACCCGCGCCAAGCGAGCGGGTACTGGTGAAGTGTTTCCGGGCTACAAAATACTGTCCGTCGGGCATCCAGCAAGGGTTGTTGAGCAGCCGGAAGTTCTCCTTGGTCACTTGTCGCGCGGCGCTGCCGTCGGCTTGCATCACCCAAATATTGTCGCCGCCGCCGGCATCGCTGGTGAATAAAATCTGGCTGCCGTCGGGTGAAAAACGCGGTTGCACTTCCCAGGCCAGGCCCTGCCGGATGCAGCGGGCTTCGCCGCCGCTGATGGGCAAGGTGAAAATGTCGCCGAGGAGATCGAACACAAGCGTTTGTCCGTCAGCGCTCACGTCCAGGTTCATCCAGGTGCCTTCATTCAGGGTAAAACGGTGTTCGGTATAGGGTATGCTTTCCGGTGCGGACACGTCCCATTTTTTCTTATCTGCTTGGGAAAATGCGCCCGAAGTAGCCGCCAACAGGCAGCAGGCGGTCAGTAATTTTTGCATGGTCGTTGAATTTGGGGCATAATTACAAAAACTACCCGACTTGCCCCCGGTAGGCCATAATTTGGGCCAGGGCCAAAAAGAAAAACACGGCGCCGGTGAGCACGATCGGCGGTAAAAAGGTAAAAACAGCCATCACGGCGAAGCAAATGCCGAACACCAACAGGTTGATCCACAGGGCGCCGGTCACGAAAGCGCGGCTGGTGGCATGACGCAGCAAATGCCAGTTGAGGAGTCCGCCGAACAGGTACAACAGGGAAAAACAAGCGCTGAGAGCGATCATCAGTTCTTCCATTGACACGCTGGAGCCGGCGAGGTCTTGCCGGTAGTTGCGCATCAGGTCGATCAGCGTTTTTTCCGTTTCGTTTTTCGCTACCGGATCGTTGAAAAAACTCAGGCTGTGGATGGCGGCAGTCATCCACTGCAGAACGATAGCCGTTTTGAACCAGATTTTAAAATTGCTCAGCATGGTTTTGATTTTTTTGAAAACATAAATCCGCGGTATCCGCTTAAATCCGGGTCATCTGCGCTCCAATTCATCTAAGCCAGTGGATCAGGATAGGAGCGCGGATGACGCAGATTAGGGCGGATAGCAGCGGAATGCTTCGATTAATCGACGATGGTTACATCCCCTTTCATCACAATTTTTTGCCCGCTGGCCAATTCCACTTCCGCCCACCACACAAATACGGCGGGGTTCATAGGCTGGCCCCGGAAGCGCCCGTTCCAGCCATACTTCTCATCGTTGGGCTGAATGTTTTCCTTGCGGAACACCTGGTTGCCCCAGCGGTCATAAATCTGCAAAGAGTTGATTTTGTTGACCGTGTTGGGTGCGGCAAAAATCAGGAACACGTCGTTTTTCCCGTCTTCGCGGTTCGGACTGATGGCGTTGGGCGCCCAGATGTGCGGATCGTCGACCCGGACAATGACGGTTGCCCGGTCTTCGCAACCTTCCAGGTTAATCACCCGCACCTCGAATTGGGTGGTGGTAAACGGCCGTGCTACCACCACGTTGGGTTTGTTAGTTGGCGTCAGGAATTCCAGGGGCGACCAAATGATGGTGTCTACCTGGTAGATCGGAATGTTGAGCGTAGCCGTAAGGGTGGCCGATTCTCCGTAGGCCAGTGAAATATCCGGATTTAGTCCTACCGCCGGCTCAACCGGCACCGGGAACGTCAGGTTTTCCGAGTACTCACATCCGTTGGCATCCTGGATGACCAATTGGTATTGGCCCGGGTTGAGGTTCTGAAAATCGTTGACCGTCAGGAAGGTGTTCCCGCCGTCGATGGAATACAGGTAGGGACTGTCGCCGCCCAACACTTCCACAAAACGGATCGTGCCTTTTTTGCCGCCGCAGCCCGGCGGGTCGGTGAACAAGTTGAGGTCGGTGGGATAGTTCGTGTTTTCCGTCACCAGAACGGCGTCGGTAGCCGTACAACCCGTTTGAGTATTGGTCACCAGCAGGGTGTAGGTGCCTGGCGCGTCGACCTGAGGCGCGACGGCATTGGGCGACGACAAAATGTTTCCATCCGTTGTCGACCACAAGTAAATGAATTGTGGTCCGTTCGACGAGCCGTTGGCGTTTAACAATCCTGCTTCCACCGAGCAGGTAAGTTCGAAACCTGTACCGGCCTCGGCCGTGGGCGGCTGTATGTTTTGCGTAACCGTGGTAGTCGCGCTGGAGGTACAACCGTTTTGATTGTTGACTATCGACAACTGGTAGCTGCCCGGCAGGTTGACCACTGGCTGCAAACTATTGGCCCCGGAAACGATCCCCGGCCCATTCCAGGAATAGCTGTACTGCGGTCCCTGCGCGCTGGCCGTAGCGTTTACCGGCACCTGGCTGACCACGCAGCTAAGCAGGCCCGGATGGGCGATACCAATAGCCGGAGCTTGGGTATCGGTAGGTACCAGTACCTGGTCGGTATTGGTACAGCCGTTGTACAGGTCATGGACGACCAGGGTGTACGTTCCCCCGGTATTCACCATTGGGCTGGCGGTATTGGCCCCGGAAAGGATATTTCCATTCACCGTCGACCAGGCATAGCCGATTCCCAGTGCGCCGCCCGTTCCCAAGCCATTCAGCGAAAGTTGGGTGATGGCGCAAGTTAGCGTACCGGCTGTTCCGGCTTCGGCTGTCGGTGGCGTGATGTTTTGGCTAACGGTCACTGTTTGGGTTTCGGAACAGCCGTTAGCGCTGTTGGTCACTTTTAGGGTATAACTGCCGGGTTGGCTGACGACCGGCGACAAGCCCGCGGCTCCGCTTTGTATCGCCCCGTCGGGGGTGCTCCACTGGTAACTGAAATTGGCGCCCACGCTACTGCCGGCCCCGCTCAGCGTAAGTTGCGGCACATTGCAGGTGAGCTCGCCCGGCGTGCTGGCGGCGGCAACCGGCGCATTGGCGTCTTGCAGAATTTGCACACTGGCTGTTGTCGTGCAGCCGTTCGACAGGTTGGTCACCACTAACGTGTACAAACCCGGGGCGCCGATGGTCGGTTGCAGGGTGGTATCGCCCGACAGGATTTGTCCGTTGGCCGTACTCCATTCATAGCTGAAAACCGGCCCAGTACTGCTTCCGGCCCCGTTCAGCTGAAGGCTGGGCGTCGTGCAGGTGAGCGTGGTGCTGTTTCCCGCGGCCGCCGTTGGGGCCTGGATATTTTGATTGACGGTGACCGAACTGGTCGATGTACACTTGTTATTGTTGTTCGTGACGGTCAGGATGTACAAGCCCGGCGCATTTACCGAAGGCAACAGCGTAGTTGCGCCAGCCGTGATATTGCCGCCATTTTGGGCAACCCATTGGTAGCTGAATTGCGCGCCGGCGCTGCTGCCGTTGCCATTCAGCACGACGACCGGACTTGAACAAGTCAGCAATGGCGCTGCGGCCGTAGCCGCTGTGGGCAGGTTTACATTTTGTGAAATAGCGACCTGGTTGGTGGCGGTACAGAAATTGTCGAGGTTCGTCACCGTCAGCACGTACACGCCCGGGGCATTGACGACAGGGTTCAGGCTGTTCGCCCCGGAAAGAACATTGCCGTTGGCGGTAGTCCAGCCGTATTGAACATTGCTACCCACATTGCTAGCCGAGCCGTTGAGTGTGAGCGTTGTGTTGATGCAATTCAGCTCGGCGGTAGGACCTGCATTGGCCGTTGGCGGGGCTATATTTTGCGCAACCGTGGTGGACGCTGTGGTTGTGCATCCGTTGGCCGTGTTGGTGATCACCAGGTTGTACACCCCGGGTTTGTTCACCACCGGCGCCGGGCTGCTGCCGCCCGAGAGGATGTTGCCACCGACAGTTGTCCATTTGTAAGTAAACTGGGCGCCGGCACTGCTCCCGGCGGTGCTGAGCGTGGTTTGACTGACCAGGCAGTTGAGTACTGCCGGCGTGCCGATTTGTGCAATGGGTGGGACTACATCCACAACTACTGTGGTGGCATCTGTGGAGGTGCAGCCATTGCTGGGGTTGGTGACGAGCAGTGAATAAGTGCCGGCCGCATTCACCACCGGCGAAAGCGTGGTGTTGCCGCTGACAATATTGCCGCCGTTGGAAGCCGTCCATTGGTAAGTGAAATTGGGCCCGACGCTGGTGCCGGCGCCATTGAGGGTAATTTGGCTGGCTACACAAGTGAGGGCCATGCCCGGGCCGGCTTCTGCTTGCGGGGTATTTTGGTCCAATAAAATTTGAACCGAGGAGGAGGCTGTACATCCCGTTTGGGTGTTTGTTACCACCAACAGGTAATTCCCCGAGCGGTCGATCTGCGGGTTGAGGCTGGTAGCGCCGGAAAGGATGTTTCCATTCACCGTACTCCACTGGTAGCTGTACGAACTGCCCTGGCTGGACCCACTGCCGTTCAAGGTCAAAACCGGGTTGGAGCAAGACAAGACGGCCGGGCTTCCGGCGTTGGCCACTGGGGGCGTCAGGTTCTGTGCAACGTTGACGCTGAACAGCGCCTCGCAGTTGTTGCTGCTGTTGAACACTGTCAGGGTATACTGCCCGGGCGCATTGACGGTCGGCGTGAGGGTGTTGGCTCCGGAAACAATGTTTCCTCCAGTGGTTGTCCAGTTGTATTGAATGCCCGCGCCGCTGGTAGAGCCAGTTCCATTTAATTGAATTTGTGTTACCGTGCAGGTCAGCAAACCGGGGGCCACCGCGATGGCTGTCGGCACGTTCGCGTCTTTGTTGACCGACACCGAAGCGGTAGCCGTGCAGCCGTTGATGGTATCGGTAACTAATAAGGTATAATTCCCTGGAGCGTCTACTACCGGGCTAAGCGTGTTCGCCCCGGAGGCGATACTGCCGTTGGCTGTTGTCCAGAGGTAAACAAAAGCGGGTCCGGTGCTACCGCTGCCAGAAAGCGCAACCGTGGTAGCTGTGCAGGTGATGAGTCCGGGCGGGCCGGCATTGGCGTTGGGCAAGGCGGTGTTTTGTGAAATGTTGACCTGACTGGTAGCCGTGCAGCCGTTGGTCGTATTGGTAACCAACAAACTGTAGGCGCCGGGCTGGTCGACCACCGGGATGAGCGTGGTAGCGCCGGAAACGATGTTGCCGCCCGGGGAGCTGGTCCACTGGTAGGTAAATGGCGCGCCGGTACTCGATCCGTTGCCGTTCAGGCTCAGTTGAGTATTGATACAATTTAACACAGCTGTTGGGCCGGCAACCGCAGTGGGAGTAGCCACGTCGGCCGGAATCAGCACGCTGGAAGCGGCTGTACAGCCGTTGGTCGTATTGGTAATGAGCAGGTTGTATGCGCCAGGCTGATTGACGATCGGTGTCAGGGTGGCGCCGCCGGAAACAATGCCGGGTCCCGTCCAGGCGTAGATGAATTCGCTGCCCTGGCTGGAATTGGTTCCGTTGAGGCTCAGGCTGGTGACGAGGCAGTTCAGGGTGCTGGGCGGACCGGCGTTTGCCGTGGGCACGCTGGCGTCGGCGGTAACGGTGGTGGAAGCCGTTGCGGTACAGCCATTGGTCGAGTTCGTTACTATAAGGGTGTAATTACCCGTCGCACTGACTACCGGGTTGAGGGTCGTTTGTCCTGAAACAATGTTCCCGGCGAGGGTAGTCCAGTTGTAGCTGAAACCCGGGCCGGCGCTGGAGCCGGTACCGTCGAGCGTCAAGGTCGTAACTGTACAGCTCAGCACGCCGCCCAGCGCCACCGTGGCCGTTGGCAAAGCGGTGTTTTGATTTACGGTTACCGACGCGGCTGCCGTGCATCCGGTTTGGGTATTAATCACCGACAGTTCATAATTGCCAGGGGCGTTGACCACTGGCGTGAGGGTATTCGCTCCCGACACAATATTGCCGTTTTGGGTGGTCCACACATAATTATACTGGGAACCCTGGGAAGAGCCGTTGCCGTTCAGGCTGAGTTGCTGAGCGGTACAGGTCAGCGTTTGGGCAGGCCCGGCGTCTGCTGTGGGGAAGGTTTGCGCGCTGGTCACCTGCACGGTTGTTTGGGCCGTGCAACCATTTTCCACATTATACACCGTCAGGACATAAGCGCCCACCTGGTTGACCGTCGGCGTCAGGGTAAGGTGGCCGCTGACAATGTTGCCGTTGGTCGTCGTCCATTCATAGAAAAACGGATACCCCGCGGAAGAGCCCTGGCCGTTGAGCGTGGTTTGTGGATTTTGGCAGGTGATCGAAGCGGAAGGAATGGCGGTGGCCACTGGCGGCGTGAGGTCTTGAGTCACGGTGACTGATGCCGTCGCGGTGCAGGCATTGTCGGTATTTACCACCACCAAATGGTAGGTGCCCACCTTGTCGACTTCCGGGTAGGGTGTGCCGTTGCCACTGATGATATTGCCGTTCGGAGTCGTCCAGTTGTAATCAAAATTATTGCCCTGAGAGGAACCGCCGGCATCGAGTTGAACGGTGCTGAAGGTACAGTTCAGTTGCTGTGCAGGCGCGATGTCTGCCGTTGGATAAATAATATTGTCGTCGATAAACACTTCGTCTTCATCTGTACAGCCGTTGGCGGTGTTCGTCACGATCAGGGTGTAAAAACCATAGGCGTTCACCACCGGGTTGAGCGTGTTGGCGCCGCTGACAATATTGCCGGGGTTGGCGACCCATTGGTAGCTAATGCCGTTGCCGGTGGAGGAGCCGCTGCCGCTGATTTGCAAGCTGGGGCTGGCGCAGGTCAGCTCGTCGTCGCTGCCGGCAAAAGCCAGGGGAGCGTTCTGGTCGGCCAAAATCGTGACCGAGCTCGAAGCCGTACAACCGTTGTTGAGGTTGGTTACGGTCAGGGAGTAGTTGCCGGCTTGATCGACCACAGGGTTGAGCGTGTTTTCACCACTCACGATATTGCCGTTCGAGGTATACCATTCGTAAACAAAATTATTCCCTTGCGAGCCGCTGCCATTCAGCGTCAGTTGGGCCTGGTTGCAATTGAGCGTGGCGCCCGGTCCGGCGTTGGCTTGCGGCGGATTCAAACTGGCGATCACGATCACTGAGGCGGTGGCGGTGCAACCGCTTTGGGTGTCGGTGACGAGCAGGTTGTAGGTGCCGGCCTGGTTGACGGTCGGGTAGGGCGAGTTTTGGCCGCTGACAAAATTGCCGTTGGTAGTCGTCCAGGTAAAATTGATGTTAGTACCTTGAGTGGAAGCCCCGGCGTCGAGGTCGATTTGTGGCGAATAACAATTGACCTGTTCCGGCGGAGCGATGAGCGCTACCGGCTGGTCGAAATTGGCGTTTACTTCCACAAAATCCTCCGTCGTGCAACCATTGTTCGTATTCGTCACTACCAGATAGTACACACCCGGTTGGTTGACCGTGGGCGTGTACGTGTTGGCGCCATTGACAATGTTGCCCGGGTTGGCGGTCCACTGGATGGTGATGCCCGAGCCGCTGGTGCCCGAGCCTTGCAGTTGTTGGGTTGGGTTCAGGCAATTGAGCAGGAGCGGCGGTCCGGCATTCGCGTTCGGATAATTTTGGTTGGAGCTGACATTTACCGAGGCGGTGCTGGTGCAGCCGTTGGCCTGGTTGGTTACCTGGAGCACATAAGTGCCCGCCTGGCCCACCACGGGGTTGAGTGTGGTTTCGCCGCTGATAATTTCACCGTTGGTGGTCGTCCATTCATAGGTGAAATCAGGCCCTGCGCTGGAGCCGTTGCCGTTCAGGGTGAGCATCGGATTGGCGCAGGTGAGTAAGCCCGGCGCGGTAGCCACCGCTACCGGAGGCGTGAGGTTGGAACTTACGCTTACCGAGCTGGTGGCGGTACAGCCGCTATCGGTGTTGGTCACGACGAGGGTATAGGTGCCGGCCTGGTTGACCGTTGGGTTGCTGGTATTTTGTCCGCCGGTGAAGTTGCCGGGGTTAGCCGTCCAGTTGTACGTAATGTTGCCCCCCTGCGAAGAGCCGCTGGCGTCGAGGTCAATTTCAGGATTGTAACAATTGATCTCCGCCGGGGGGGCGATGCTCGCCGTAGGCACGTCGAAGTTAGCCGTCACTTCCACAAAATCCGCACTGGTGCAACCATTGGTCGTATTGGTCACCACCAAGGTGTACAAACCAGGTTGGTTGACCGTAGGCGTGTAGCTGTTGGCGCCGCTGACGATATTGCCGGGGTTGGCTGTCCACTGAACATTAAAGTTCGGGCCGGTGCTGCCAGAGCCTTGCAGTTGCAGGGTTGGCTGGGTGCAGTTCAACTCCAGCGGAGGCCCGGCATTGGCGTCGGGTTGGTCCTGGTTGTCGTTGACATTGACCGTTACGGAGGCGGTGCAGCCGTTGTCGTTGTTGGTTACCACCAATGTGTAACTGCCGCCCTGGTTGACCACCGGGTTGAGGGTGGTTTCGCCGCTGACGAAGTTTCCGTTGACGGTCGTCCATTCATAGGAAAAATTCGGTCCGGTACTGGAGCCGTTTCCATTGATGGTCAGGGTTGGGTTTTGGCAGGTGATGGTTCCATTGGCCACGGCTACCGCTACGGGCGGCGTCAAGTTTGCCGTGACCGTGACGCTGGAGCTGGCCGTGCAATTGTTGTCGGTATTGGTGACGACGAGGGTGTAGGTGCCGCCCTGGTTGACGGTGGGGTTGGTGGTGTTTTGGCCCCCGGTGAAATTGCCGGGGTTGGCCGTCCAGTTGTACGTAAAATTGCCGCCTTGAGAGGAGCCGCTGCCGTCGAGTTCTATTTCCGGGTTGTTGCAATCTACCACAATGGGCGGCGCGACGGTCGCAGTGGGAAGGTCGGTATTTCCGCTCACCGTAACCGTCGCTTCTGCGGTACAGCCGTTGTTGGCGTTGGTGACTAAAATGCTGTATTCGCCGGCCTGGTTGACCTGAGGTTGCAGCGTGTTGGTGCAGCAGACGAAATTGCCGCCGTTGGTGCTCCAGGTGTAGCTGATGCCTGGGCCGGTGGAGGTGCCGATGCCATTCAGGGTGACGACCGGCAGGTTGCAGCCGATATTTTGCGGGGTGTTGATATTCGCGTTCGGCGGCGTGTTATTTTCCGTGACGGTGACGGCTACGGTGGCCGTGCAGCCGTTGTCGTTGTTGGTGACGGTGAGCGTGTAAGTGCCGCCGGCATTTACCTGGGGTTCCAGAGTATTGCCGCAACAAGTGATGCCCGGGCCATCCCACTCGTACGTAAACTGGGAGCCTTGCGACGAGCCGGTGCCGTTGATCGTAATTTCAGTATTGGTACAGGTGATCGGCGGCGGTGCGCTGGCTACGGCAGTGGGTAGGGTAGTGTTGGCTGTAATGCTGACCGTAGCGGTCGTGGAGCAGTTGTTGTTGTCGGTCACTGTGACGGTGTAGGTGCCTCCGGTGGTAAAGGTGGGGTCTTCGCCGTTGAAGTTATTGCTCCAGTTGAAATTGTACCCTGGGGTGCCGCCGCTCACTTCCAGGTCGGCGCTACCGGTGGGGTTGTTGCAATCGATATTGGTCGAACTGGTTACGCTGGCGGTCAGCTGGGGCGGTTCATCGAGGGTTACGCTTTCCGTAGCCGTGCAGCCCTGGCCGTTAGTAGCAGTCACCGTGTAGGTGCCAGGCGGCAGGTTCGATTGGTTGGGTCCGGTACCGCTGGGCGCCCAGGCATACGTGAAGGGCCCGTTTCCGCCGCTGGCGCTGGCTTGTATGGAGCCGTTGTTAGCGCCGAAACAGAGCGGATCGGTTGCGTTCAGGCTCAGATCGACGGTGATTTCATTGATGGTGACTGTTCCGCTGACGGTGCCGGTACAGCCGTTTTGCGTGCTGACACTGGTGAGCGAGTAGGTGCCGGGTTCCGTTACGGTAATGATGGCCGGACTGCTGGTGTAGGTGTAGGTTTCGTTGGTGCCGTTGTTGTTAAATTCTACCTCCCAGGGCCCGATGCCGGTCATGGTGATGGTCAGGTTGACCGGCGTATTGCTGCCGGCGCAAAAGAACCCTGAGCCGGAAAGCGTGGCGGTGGGCGCAGGCTCGATGGTCACCGTGGCGGAGGCTGTAGCGGTGGTGCCGCAGTCGTCGCTTACCGTAACGGTGTAAGTATGGGTGCCCGGGGTGTTCACGGTGATAGAAGGCGTAGTAGCATTATTGCTCCACAAATAGGTGTAGGGCGGCAGGCCTGGGCTGGTAATGTCCGGACTTAGGGTAGCGCCACTGGAGCCGCACACTTCCTGGTCTTCCAGTTCCACTTCGAGCGGGGGTTTGTCTTCGATGTAAAAGGTGAATTCCGAGGAAGCGCAGGAGCAGGGATTGTCCAGCATAATGATGATGGTTTCCTGTCCTTCAACAATGAAGTCTGCGAAAACACTAATGGGGATCAGTATTTCAGTTTGCCCGGCGGGTATGGTAACCGATCCCGGCAAGGGTTCGTAGTCGACGCCCGGCGTAGCGGTGCCGCCGATGGTGTAATTGATCACCAGCGGTTCATTGGTATTGCCGCCGGCCCGGATAAATTTGACAAAACCGCTGTCGCAGCCTTCGATCACATAGTTTTGCCCGGCTGGGTACACCGGTTGCGCTTTCACCACACCGCCGGCGTTGAACGAGTTGGCTTTTAGAAAAACGGCGGAGAAAAGCAGGCCGTCGGCGATATCGGCGATGGCCAGTTTGATGTGGTAGGTGGAGCAAGGCGTCAGGCCGGTAGCATTGGCGGTGAGCACGGTGGTCCAGCCGTCGAGGGCGCATTCGGGGGCACAGCAGGCGCCTACGTTTTGGCAGGGGTTGAAGGTGTTGTTGTTGACGTAATAATTGGTGTTGGTGAGGTGGTTGACGTTGTTGATGGTGACCGGATTGCTGCTGTTGGGAATCAGCGCCAGGTTGGTCGGACCACTGAACCCGGGGCCGGAAATGAAAAACCCGAACACGTCATTGTAGTTGGAGTTGACAAACTCGCAGTATTCCTCTGAGCCGAAAACGTAGTCGAACTGAACTTCCGTAGCGGTGGGTGTAAAGTCGAATTCAATTTTGATAACATCCCACTGGTTGCCATTGGTTAGCGTAGCCAGGTCCGGGTCGTCGGCGGAGTTGACGTTAAAGCCCGCCGTATTGGCTGAAGTATTGCTGGCGTTGTTCGGGCCGGGCAAACTGTTGACGTTGCCGGTGCAAAGCACCATGCCGGTGGGAATGCCGATATTCGTACCGCCGTTGGTAAAGGTGCCGCGCGACTGCGCTGGGCCTTGCGAGGTGACGGCGCCAACATCGAAACAATCGCCCCCAATCAGGGTATTGGTAATCAGGCTGGTAGCCGACACGCCGCCGGTAACCGACAAGTTGGCCATGCCCAAACCTTCCAGATGTTTAACAAACCGGTCCATAAACTCGGAAGCCTCTGGGCAATCCACACAGCCGACGGACAGCGAAATGGGCAGGTTGCCCGATTTTTCCGTGGTGTTTACCAACAGGCGCAGGTCTACGCATTCGCTTTCCGCAACAAACTGCCGGTGCTGCGGCTTGTCGGGCCGCGACATAGCTTTGGCCTTGGCCTCCAAAGCGTCGTCGGAAAGTTCCATTCGGAACGATACCGGCTGCCCTGGATAAGCGCCTACCGCCACCACGGAGTAGGTGGTGCCCGGACGGAGCCCGCACAGCTGAATAGTATTGACGCCGGCCGTCACCTCGATCGGTGTGCGTTGGCGTTGTTTGTCCAGCTGAACGGGGATTGCCGTTTGGGCGTACAGGAAAGAGTTGGAAAGGAACAGGGTTAAATACAGCGCATAAGTAAACTTTTGCCCCATAAGTAGTTCAGTGCAGTAAGGTAAAAAAATGGGTGCGGCCGGATTAAAATTTGAAACACACTGAAAGGCAGATTAAAAATACGGAATTGGGACTTCCTGGAAAAGGAATTATTGCGCGAATGTAATAAGCCTACGCTTTTTTGGGGCTACAGGTTGCGCGGCATTTGGAAAGATGTCGGTAATTTTCATTTTTGGAGCGGCCTGCGTTGTTCGAAATCAAGCACTATGAATTCAGCAGGCCGTACCAGGGCAACTTTTACGGATACGCGCAGCACGCCGTCTTGAACATCAGTGGGCGTCATGGTTTTACCCAGACCTGCCTCTACGTGAAAGGCATCGTCCGGACTGGCGCCTGCAAGGGCGCCGGATTGCCAAATATTGGTCAGCAGGGCGGCGATTTGCACTTCGATATTCGCCCAGGTGCTGGCGTTATTGGGAGCGGTGGCGTAAGGGTCGATGGCGTTTTTGATGGATTGCTCGATAAAGTTCACGGTTCGGCGTACCTGAATGTAGCGCCAATCCTGGCTGTTGCCGTCGAGGGTATGCGCCCCCCAGACCAAGGCGCCTTTTCCCGGAAAGGCGCGGATGGCATTAACAGATTTTCCGGAAAGGGGCAAGTGGAGGTCTTGTTGGTCTTCGTTGCTCAACTCAACAGCGGGCCGTAGCACGGAAGCCATACTAATGTTCGCGGGCGGATGAAATATGCCTGCTGTACGGTCTACCAAAGCATACAAACCGGCTATGCCGGCACTGGGCGGCAGGAGATTGATCTGTTCCAGTAAGGATGCCATGATGGTTTTATACAGTGGGCTTAGCGCCAACAAGTTTTGATGAACGGCGTTTGCATCATCTACACTGGTGGTGTTGATTTTGTTGATTTCTGCTTGCACCAATTCCGTCTGGGTTTTATTGATGGCGCCCAGCTTAAAACGCGCGTCGGCCTCTTTGACTATGGCCGCCAGTATGTCGGCGCGCGCGTTTTCTTCAACGGATCGAAAATCCAAAACATCCGGGCTGGTAATAGTTGTATAGACCCATGGATAATAGGCCGCGCCCCATTGGAGATAGTCGTCAATAGATTCGCGAAACAGTGTAATGACGTCTGCCTGATGATCCGGACCTCTAGGCTTGAAGCCGTCATGCACATCCAGAATGGCGAAACGATTGCGCTGGTTAAAACCGCAATGTGCCAACATGCTTTTTTGAATGGCTGCACAGTCTTCGGCCGGAAGCAGTACGGCATCGGGAATGACCACAATGGTAGGCTCTGTTTCCTTCTCCAGGGTACGAATGCCTTTGAGCACAATGTTTTTATCGTCGTCGAGTGCCTCGCCGTCCATGTCTTCTTTATTTACCGGAGTATGGTAATTCCCAATCGAAACAATCCAGCAATCGCCGCCGCCGTTGGCAAAGAAAAATTGAATGGCATAATACAACAGGTAACGGCCCGTAGGTTCAACCAATTCATAGGCCGATGCGCTGTTCGATTTTTTAACCTTGAAAACCGGTTTTGGCGCTCCGCCAAAGTACGACACATACTCCCCGAACGACGCGATGCGCGTCGGCACATGTTTTAGGTCGCTCTCATTTTTGAGTGCGTACTCCGTGTACCCAATGAAAGCAGGTACCGCGGACGGAACAGGGGCTGCCGAATTGGGGAATGCGCTGGCGCCGGGAATTTGTATACCTGGTGTTGCTATAATTTTTGCCATTTTGACATTCTCTGAGTGCAATTTTGTTCGGTAGTGTAGCGGGTGGCCGTTGATTTTAGGCTTGGGCAGATATATACGCGACTATAAAGGTTAAATATTCATACTTCAGGTCGGCGAGTCAGCCTTCTTCTGTTGAACCATCCCCATCGCTTTCGCAAACCACATTTCGTCGGGTATACATTTACGGTTCACACCCAGCTCGCCACACTGCCTGTTTCCCGCAGCTGCACCTCCAAAATATTGGGAAAATAGTCCTTCTGGCTGTCGATATGCGTGACGATATAAATCTGCCGGAATTGCTCCTGCAGGAAATACAGGGCCAGCATCATCTCGTGGCGGCGCTCCTCATCCTGGCTGCCGAAAATTTCATCGAAGGCCAGAAACTCGACGCGCTGGCCGTTGCCGCTGAGGTCCATGATCGCTTTGGTGATGGCGATGCGCAGGCAGAAATTGGCCAGGTCGATCTCGCCGCCCGAGAAGCGTTCGATCGGGTAGAGGATGCCGCCGTCGGCGATGGCAAAGTCGAAATTTTCGTCCACTTCGATGCGCTCGTATTTCCCTTTGGTGATGCGGCTGAACAGTTCGCTGGCTTCTCGGGAAATGCTGGGGCTGATCTTTTCGAGAATCTCCGTTTTGAACTGCACCAGCAACTCGCCGAGTTGGCGCAGCACCTCGGCCTCGCCCAGCTTGGCGCTGATTTGCCCGCGGATACTTTCGTTGGCCTGGAGCCGGGCCTGGATTTTTTCCATTTGGGTAACTAGCTCGTAGCCGGATTTCTCGAGCGCGCGCACCAGCTGCGACTGGCTGGAAAAACCTTCGCCAAATTGCGTGAGGGTATTTTTGGCAGCTTCGTATCGCCCGGCGTCGTAGCCGGTTTTTCCGGTTTCCGCTTGTGTTTGCTGCAGGATTTGGGTAGTTTCTTCGATCTGCGCTTCATGTTCCAGCAGATATTTTTTGGTGGCCGGCACCTCCCGCTCCAGGTAGCTGCGCTCGTTGGAAAATTGCAGGTACCGCGGCTCGGCAGCGGCTACTTTCGATTTCAGGGCCAGGTAGTCGGCTTCGTCGAATTGTACCGCACCGATTTCGGCCAGGATCGCCTGGATGCGGGCAGCCTGCGCTTCGAGTCGCCCGAAGGCTTCCTGCTCGCGGTGCTGTTGCTTGGCAATTTCTTCGAGCCGGGTTTGTTCTTCGCGCAGTTGTTGCTGACTTGTCTGGGCGGCGGCGAGTTGCTGCCGGAGTTGCAGACCTTCCAGCCGCACTGTTTCCTGTTCGGCCTGGAGCGCCTGGAGTTCCTGGACTTGCAAGGTTTCGATCTCGAGGTTGAGTTGTTGCAACACATGGTCGTAGGCCTCCTGGACGGGTTGGTAGCAGGTCGGGCAGTTGCCGTCTTTGCCGATAGCTTCGAGCTCGCCAATTTTTTTCCGGCGCTCATCGATGCGCACGCCCAGCGCCTCGGCCTGGCTTTTGATGCGGCTGTGGACCTGGAGCTTTTGCTCAATCTGTTGCTCTATCTGCTGAAGTTGTTGTTGTTTTTCAGCAAGTTCCCGGTCCAGCGCGGCTTTTTTTTGAAGCCGGGCGCCGAGCTCGCTCAGGCGCTCGCGGCTTTGTTGCAGGTTGGGTTCCAGTTCCTGAAGTTGGAGCAAGTTAGCCTTGCGGTTAAGGTGCTTTTGCCGCAGATTTTCGAGTTCGAGCAGTTGTTTTTTCTCGTGTTCGAATTCGGTGAATTCCGACAACTGAGCGGCAATTTTTTGCTCCAGTTGCTGCAAGCTGCGCCGTTTGTCTTGCAGGGCGGCAAGTTGCATGCGCAGCCCGGCCAAGCGTTCTTGTAGCCGGCCGATTTCCTGCTGGAGCGCGAGGTGCCGGCCTTGTTTTTTTTCCTCGGTTTCAAAATTGTTGCGGGCGGCGCTGTAGTCGCGCTCCACCTGTTGCAGCACTTTTTGCTCCTTTTTCAGCGCTTGCTGCCCCTTGCGCAGTTCACGCTGTTGCGCGGCGAGGTCTTTTTCCAGCTCGCGCGCAACGGCCGGGTCGAGCAGGTTTTGGCGTTGGCCGGCAATTTGGCTATTGAGGTCGCGGGCATCGATGTTGATCCGCGACTGTAGGGCGTCGAGGGTGTCGAGGCCGATCATTTTGCGGACCATGCGCTTGCGGGCCTCGCCGCTGGTATCGGACAGTTCGGACAGTTCTTTTTGGCCGGAAAAAACCGAGCGTTTGAAGGCGTCGCGCTCCATGTTGAGCACCCGCACCACTTCGTCATTCACTGGGGCTACGCCTTTGGCAATCAGTTCGTCGTTTTTGAACAACTCGGCCTGCACAGTCATGGTTTTGCCCCGGAATTCGCGCCGCACGCGGTACAGGGCGGGGCCTACGGCAAATTCCAGCTGGAGTACTACCGCGGCTTTTTCCTCCGAAAAAGTGCTGCGAATCAGGTTTTTATTGCTCTCGTCTTTGCCGTACAAACAGTACAAAATAGCCTCGAACAAGGTCGATTTGCCCGCTCCGTTGCGCCCGATAATCCCTACCAGCCCCTCGCGGAACTCCAGGTCGAGGCTTTGGTACTGTTTGTAATGTTCCAGGTGTAGCTGGCGGAGGGTCATGGTTTACGGTGTGCTGTGAAAATAGTAGGCGGCTTTTTCCGCGATTTGGGCGGCGAGTTGGGGATTGTCGGGAAACTTCTCGCGGATGTAGTCGTTGAAAATCTGGTCGAGCCGGTCAAACTGGTCGGCTTCGAGCTGGCGCACGAAATTCCGGTCGGAAAAGCTGCGGCGGCGCGGCAGGATTTGAAGGGCTTCCGGGAAAAGCTCCTTCAAAAATGCGTTGGAGAGTTCGAGCGACTGTTCCACTTTTATATCGTTGAAAATCAGGGAAATGATCGCTCCTGAAGTGGTTTGCTGCCCGGCGAATTGCTCGAGCGCCCCCCGAAGTTCAGCCACTGGTTTTTGCCGGCAATTTTGAATTTCAAGTTTCAACCAGGGCCGGGTGGGCACCGCTTCAAAGCGCGTGGCGCATTGGCCTTTTTTATCTATTTCCAGCACCATGAACCCTTTTTCCGAGCCGATTTCAGTTTCGCTCAGTCGTTCGATGGAGCCGCAATACCAGGCATTGGCATGGAGGTCTATTTTTTGAAAATTGTGCCAGTGGCCCAGGGCGATGTATTGGAAGCCGGCGAGTTTTTCGATAAAATTTTCCGGGAACATTTGCTCGCCGTATTCCTCCATCAAAAAACGTTTGCCCAGGGAGGTGTGCAGCATCAGGAGGTTGAATTTGCCCGCCCGGGGCTGCATTTTTTCCAATTGCTCCTGCAAAATCCGGGTGTCGTTGATGTGCGGCAGGCCGTGGATGACCAGACCGTCCAGTTCGGCCGTTTCCCAGGCTTCGCCGAAAAAGGGGCGCACGCAGTCGAGGCTGCGAAAAGCGCGCAGGATCGGGCTGGTAAAAACGGTTTTGGGCGTTTCGTGGTTGCCGGCGATGACGTACACCGGAATGCGGGCGTCGCACAAGCGGCGGAGTTGCTCCAGTGCGACGGTGAGCGCCCGGTTGGAGGGGCTGGGTCGGTGGAAAAAATCGCCGGAGTGGACCACAGCGTCGGGTTTCAACTCGAGGATGCGTTGAATGGTGTGCGCGAAGGCGTCATATACATCCTGTTCCCGGGCGTTGATGCCCTGGGGCGTTACCTGGTCGAAAGCCTGAAAACCCAGGTGGGTGTCGGAAAAATGGACGATGCGCATGGCGGTGCTGTTTGGGCAAAAGTCAAAAAACTAGCGCTAGTTCTGGTCGCGTACCCGAACGTAGGCAATGTAATCCGTTTGCGGCGGGTCGGTCAGTCCCAGTTTGCGGGCCATCGTCACCAGTTGGCCGCGGTGGTAGGTGCTGTGTTGCAGGCAGTGCAGCAGCACCTCTGCGTTGGGGGTGGTGAATAAATCGCCTTTGGTGTTGCGGTAGCGGATTTCAGCCTGAAAAAAAGCGTCGGCCGCCCGTTGGACGAAATCGGAAAAAGCGCGGCTGTTGGCCAGCAGGCCGTCCATCATTTCCTCTGCGGAGCCCGAAAAATAGGTGCTGGGAAAAACCATGGCGGGTTCGCCCTGCAAGCGGAGCAACCAGATTTGTTGTGCATCCCAGATGTGTAGCATGGTCAGCCGCAGGGAGGGGAAACTGGAGGGCGTCTCTTGTTGGAGCAGGGCGTCTGGCGCAGCCCGGAGCCAGTTGACCATTTTTTCATTGGCCCAGAGGTTGTAGCGGGCAAAATCTTTTAACAATTCAGGGAGTTGCATGCGAGGTGTTTTTAAACTTCAGATTCGCTCCAACAGGGCCATGTAAAATCCGTCGAAGCCTTCGTCTTGCGGCAAGATACGACGTTCGGCGAGCAGGCGAAATTGGGCGCCGGCCGGGCTGTTCAAAAACGCTGCCACCTGTCCTTCGTTTTCAGAAGGCAAAATACTGCAAGTGGCGTACACCAGCCGGCCGCCGGGTTTTACGATGGGACTATAGTCGCGTAAAATTTCCTGTTGGGTTTGCCGCAACGCTTCGATTTGTTCCGGTTGGAGTTTCCATTTGGCGTCGGGGTTGCGGCGCAGCACGCCAAGCCCGCTGCAGGGGACATCGAGCAGGAGCCGGTCGGCGCTGCCGAACAGGCGTTTGACCACCTTGCGGTTGTCGATCGGCCGGGTTTCGATGTTGGAAACGCCGGCGCGGCGGGCGCGTTTTTTCAGCTCGTCCAGTTTCCAGCCGTGGGTATCGAGCGCGATGAGTTGGCCTTTGTTTTCCAGCAGCGCGGCCAGGTGGAGCGACTTGCCGCCGCCGCCGGCGCAGGCGTCGACCACGCGCATGCCGGGCGTGGGCGCGAGGAAAGCGGCGACGAGTTGGCTGCTGTAATCCTGGATTTCAAAAAGGCCATTTTTAAAAGCGGCCGTGCGAAAAACATTCAACCGGCGGTTCAAAACGAGCGCGTCCTGGTCGCCGTGCGGATGGCTTTCCACACCTTCCTGAGCTAGTGCATCGCGGAGCGCTTCCCGGGTGGTTTTCAGGCGGTTGGCGCGCAACACCACTTGGGCGGGCTGGTTGAGGGCCTGCAGGGTGGCATCCCATTGTTGCCCGAGTTCCTGCTGGCCGAGTTGGTCCAGCCAATCGGGGATGCTTTCGCGCAGGGCGCGGGCGGTTTGGAGCGCGGTTGCTTTGGATAAGATTTCGGCGGCGTGGAGGTCTTGGAATTCGGTCCAGCCGGGTAGGGTAGCGCTCGTTGGATCGGTTGGCGCCTCTGTTTTGTTTTTTAATTTGGACAGGGTTTGCAGCAGGTCTTTTCCGGGTTTGGATGCCGGCTCAGGTTCGGTGCGGTAGCCGGCGGAAAGGATCAGGTGGATGCCGATGATTTTCCAAAAGTCCGCTTCGGCGGAGGGTGTTTTTCCTAAAACTTCAGCGTACAGGCGGTAAAACCGGACCACTTCGTAGGTGGTTTCGGCGATAAACGCCCGGTCGCGGCTGCCCGCTTTGGGTTGGCTGCGCAGGGTGTGCTCGATCACTTTGTCGGCCTGGCGGCCTTCCAAGAAAATCGACTGGAGCGTCTGTGCGACGGTGCGGACGAGAATTGGGTGCAGTTTGCGGTCGGCGAAAGACGCCTTTTCGGGAGTAGAACGCATATGAATTCGTAAAGGTAAAATATCCCCTGCGAATCGGGACGCCAGTTTCGCAGGCATACTCTAACTTGCCCAGGCAAACACTTTTTCCCATGCAACTGCGCCAAGCATACCTCAAACTGAAAAGTGAAGGCCGAACTAAATTGTATGCCCTGCAACCGGGCCGGGTAAATTCTTTCGATGAAATCCACATTTCCTTCGAAGCCGAACCAGCAGCCGGCGGCACCCGCTACGCGCTGTTTTTGCACCCAAAAACCGATGTGGAATTGCTCCGCCTGGAGGTTGAATTTTCCCTTCAGCCTGATCCTGACGCGCGCTTTTTTGCCAACGGCTTCCAATCGTGGAGCGAAAGCCGGCTGCTGCCGCTCGACGGGCAAATTCCCGGCCTGCGCTCAATCGCTCGGAAATACCTGGGCTTTTCGGGCGACGACCACATCTCGGGGATCCCACGCGGTACCGGTAATTTGCACTCCTGGACGTATACTTATTTCCAGCAAAAAAATGAACGGGCTCTTTTTTGGGGCTCTCTGGCAGAGCACACCGGCTTTACTTTGTTCCTTTGGAATGCCGACCAGCAACTGCTGACGGTGCGCAAGGATGTCGAAGGCTTGCACTTGCAGCACTCCTTCCCGGCACTTGACTTTTGGGTAGGAGCGGGTGCTGAGTCTGAAGTGTTTGAGCGGTATTTTGAATTGCTAGCGCTGCATCAGCCGGGTTTCCGGACGCCTCAGCAAGTGCTGGAGCCGGCTTTGGGCTGGACGAGTTGGTACCGGTATTTCAACCGGATTTCTGCTGAAATAATTTTGAAAAATGCCGAGGCCATTGCTTCCAGTGGTTTGCCTTTCCGGGAATTTCAACTTGATGACGGCTGGCAAACGGCTGTCGGCGACTGGCGGTCGGTGCGGCCTGAATTTCCGGAAGGTATGGGGGCTTTGGCAAAAAATATTAAGGCGCTGGGCTTGCGGCCGGGCTTGTGGTTGGCGCCTTTTGTAGCAGCGGCGAATTCCCGGTTGGTTCGGGAGCATCCGGACTGGTTGTTGAAAAACCAACGGGGGAACCCGCTGCGGGCAGGCTGGAATCCCCTGTGGGGCGGCTGGTATTATGCCTTGGATTTTTACCATCCGGGCGTGCAGGATTATCTCAGCGGCGTCTTTCACATTGTGTTCGACCATTGGGGCTACGAGCTGGTCAAACTGGATTTCCTTTTTGCTGTTTGCCTGGCGGCGGCGCCGGGCAAAACCCGCGGGCAGGTAATGCGCGAGGCTATGGAGTTTTTGCGCCTGCAAACGGGTTCCAGAACGCTGCTGGCTTGCGGTGTGCCCCTGGGTGCTGCTTTTGGCGTGGCCGACATATGCCGCATCGGCGGCGATGTGCACCTGCGCTGGGAACACCGCTTGCTGGCGGGGCTCCGGCACCGGGAGCGGGTGAGCACGCTGGCCAGTTTACGCGCTACCTTAGGCCGTTGGCACCTGAACCGACGTGCCTTTTTGAACGATCCCGATGTGTTTATTCTGCGGTCGGAACACCAGCACCTGACCCCCATGCAGCAGCATACCTTACTGACGGTGAACCGGTTGCTCGGCGGCGCCTGGTTTACGTCTGATCAGGTGAGCGAATATAGTCCGGAGCAGCGTAGTGAATTGGAAGAGACTTTGGAATGGGGCGGCGCTGCGGTTTCGTCGGTAGCGGAAATCGCGCCCGATGTGTTCTGTATTTGTTTTGATTATTCCGGTAAGGCCTGGGCAGCGTGGGTCAATTTGAATGCCCGGCAGGTGGAGGTAGAAAATAAAAACGGCCGGATCGGGATACAGCCGTTCGAGACTATTATTTTGAACAGTTAAATCAGTTCCAGCTGATATTCTCCGGCATGTCGGAGAGGATTTCGAAAATATCGCCCTTGTTGTACATGATCTGGCGCCAGAGCCGGTTGGGTTTGAGTTTAAAAATGTAGTTGGCGTCCATCTCGCCGGGCACCCAGGAGCCGTATTCTACTTCATCTTTCAGTTGGCCCGCCGACCAGCCCGAATAGCCTACGAAAAAGCGGATATTGGACGAATCGATTTTTTGCTGGGAAACCAACATTTTCAGCTGGTCAAAATCGCCGCCCCACCACACGCCTTCGGCAATTTTTACACTGTCGTCCAGTTGGTTGCCCAGGTTATGGACGTAGTGCAGGGTGTCGGTTTGCACGGGGCCGCCATAGAAGATTTCGGCGTCGAAGGGTGGGAAGTCAGACATCAGGTCGTTGATGCCCATCTCGATATTTTTGTTCAGAATGAATCCAATCGTGCCTTCATTGTGGTGTTCGCACAGGAGTACGACCGAGCGCCTGAAGTAGGGGTCGAGCATAAAAGGTTCGGCAATCAGTACCTGTCCGCTTCGGATCATCGTGTTTGCAGCCATATACTATTCCACTTTTAGTAACAGGAACGAATGTAGGGTGGAAAGGGTTGCAAATGCAAGAGCAATGCTGGAATTGTGCCGTATTTTATCCGATTGGCCGGTTGATATCTGTGGCTTACAGCGTGTCGGTTGCTACGCTGCCGTCAATTTTCCGGATCATGCCGCGCAACACCGGGCTGCCGCCGCCCACTTCGACAAATTCGGTTATGCCGGCACGGACCATGTTTTGAATGGTTTGCGTCCAACGAACAGGGGCAGTGAGTTGAGCGATCAGGTTGCGGCGGATTTCTTCCGGCTCGGTGACTGCTCCGGCGTGTACATTTTGGTACACCGGGCATACCGGCTTTTGAAAAGGCGTAGCCTTAATGGCTTCAGCCAGTTCGTCTTGCGCCGGTTGCATCAATGGCGAGTGAAATGCTCCACCAACGGCCAAGACCACCACTCGTTTGGCGCCGGCTTCCTGAAGCAGGGCAACTGCGCGTTCGATTCCTTTTATGGAGCCGGAAATGACGAGTTGCCCTGGCGTGTTGTAGTTGGCCGGCACAACAACATCATCGGTGATCGAAGCGCAAACGGCTTCTACATCGGCGTCTTCCATGCCCAGCACAGCCGCCATGGTGCTCTCCGCCAGTTCACAGGCTTTTTGCATGGCAAAAGCCCGCTGACTAACCAACTTCAGGGCATCGGCAAAGGAAAGCGCGCCGGCAGCAGCCAGGGCTGAAAATTCGCCCAGGGAGTGCCCGGCTACGGCATCCGGCCGAAACTCAGCGCCGGCGATTTTAGCCCGGATCATGCTTTCCAGAAACACGGCCGGTTGTGTCACTTTAGTTTGGGTCAGGTCTTCTTTCGTACCGGCAAACATGAGGTCCGTGATGCGCCAACCGAGCAGGCTGTTGGCTTCTTCAAAAAGATCTTTCGCCATAGAATTGGATTCGTACAAGGCTTTTCCCATACCTTCAAATTGGGAGCCTTGACCGGGAAATACGTATGCGCGCATGTTGATATCGGTTGATTTTATTTACAGAAATAATTGTTGCAACGCCTGCCAAAGTCTGGTTTTCAGGGTTTTGTCCGGCTCCAGCGCGGCAAGCGTGTCGGCAAATAAAAAGGTAGCGCCGTAAAATTCTACCGGCTGGTACAGCGGGCATTGGATATTTATTCCGATTTCGAAAGGCTGAAGTCCAAAAACCAAAACATGTTCGGGTTGTTTTTCTTTCAAAACGGGTAAAACAGCAACGGCCTGCCCGTGTTCAACCGTTGCAAAGAGCGCGTCCTGTTCCAAATGAAGGCCGGCTGCGGTGAGCACTTTGTTTAAAAATGCGGGCTCATTCGTATGGCCGGCGGGGTGCCGGGCGATCACAAATACGCGTTTGGCAAACCGGCCTTGGGCCTGTTCCAGCAATATGCGGCCGGGGATCGAGTAGACGGTATCGTTGTTTGAAAACATAGTACAAAGGCTTGCAAAAACAGCGTGTTCGCTGCAACTAGCGTGTTGTGGCACAAAAATATAAATATCCTTCGAATCCTGCCTTTGGGAATAATAATTTGGCAAACTCGGCCCTTTAATTTTTCATTTGAAATATTATTTTTAGAATCCCCTTAGACTTTTTACCTTTGCAGCGCAAAACCACCACCCATGTTCACCGTGCAAACCTTCTCAACATGGCTTTAAAATATCCAATTTCAGTTACCCGAACCAAGCAATCCCGTTTGTCCGAAGTAGACTTCGGCAACCTACCATTTGGCAAGGTCATTTCCGATCACATGTTTATCGCCGATTTTGACGGTGAACGCTGGATAAAACCCCGTATCGAACCATTTCACAAGTTAGAAATTTCTCCGGCAAACCTGGCTCTGCACTATGGCCAAAGCATTTTCGAAGGTATGAAAGCCACGAAGCGGAATGGCGAACCGGTCCTCTTTCGGGCCGATGCGCACGCCCGCCGTTTGAATGTTTCTGCCGAGCGCATGTGCATGCCGCAGCTTCCGGAAGATCTTTTTCTGGAAGGCCTCAAAATGCTGATTGATCTCGATCGGGACTGGATTCCGGAGGAAGAAGGCCACTCGTTGTATGTTCGCCCCCTGATGTTTGCTACCGATGAATATTTTGGCGTACATGCTTCCACGACTTACCGTTTTTTGATCTTCACCGGTCCGGTTGGCCCGTACTACCCCAAACCCGTCAAACTCTGGGTGGAAGAAGTATTCACCCGCGCAGCCCAGGGCGGCGTGGGCGAGGCAAAGTGCGCCGGCAACTACGGTGCTTCCCTCCTACCAGCGCAGCGCGCCAAAAAAGCGGGCTACGACCAGGTCATGTGGATGGATTCGGTGGAGAAAAAATACGTGCAGGAAGTGGGCACCATGAATCTGTTTTTTGTCATGGACGGCAAGGTGATCACCCCGGCGACCACCGGTACGATTTTGCGCGGTATCACCCGCGATAGTTTTGTGACTTTGCTGAAAGATTGGGGTTATACGGTGGAAGACCGCCTGCTCAGTATTGCTGAAATTGCCGACGCCTACTGGCGCGGCACTTTGCAGGAATGTTTCGGCGCTGGCACGGCAGCGGTGGTGAGCCACGTCAGTGAAATTACCTGGCGCGACCGTAAACTGGAATTGCCCCCTGTCGACGAACAACACCGCCCGGTGGGCACCCGACTGAAAAAACACATCAACCAGCTCCGCATGGGTGTGTTGGCGGATGAATACGATTGGTTGCAAAGTTGTGAGAATTCCGGGGTTTGGAACCTGGTTGGCGCACAGGCCGAACCCGCTACTGTTTGATTAGAAACCTGTGTTTTTTAAACACCCGATATAACATCTGAGGCGCCGGAGTTGATCCGGCGTCTTTTTTTTTATTCAAAAAACATAACCAATGGAACTGCTTGCACAAACGCCGCCGCCGCCTTATTTCGCTGTAATTTTTAGTTCTGTTCGGACCGAAGGAGATGCCGCCGGATATGCCGATACCGCCGAACGCATGGTAGAACTGGCTGCGGAGCAACCAGGGTTCCTGGGCGTTGAATCCGCGCGAAACGCTATCGGAATCACGGTTTCGTATTGGGAAGACCTCGAGTCGATCCGAAACTGGAAAAATCAGGCGGACCACCTCCTGGCCCAACAGCTCGGCCGCGAGCGTTGGTACCGCCAATACCAAACCCGGATTTGCCGGGTAGAACGGGACTACGGCTTTGGACGGTAGCGCTAAAACAGATAAACGCCAAAGCGGAACAGCCAAATAAAGGCGAGTATTGCCGTGGCAATCACCACGCCGCGCATCGACAAATCCCAACGTCTGCGACGGTAAATATTGAGCGGAATCAGATTGAGCGCCAAAGCGACAATGGCCAGGGTGCGTTCCCTGAAATTGGCCGAAAAGCCTTCCCCGCTGGCGGCGCCGCGCGCTTCGAGCAAGCCGAATAAATTGTACAGCAGGAGATACCCTATGGCTGGCAACAAGAGACCGAACAGCAGGCCTGCCCAAAGTTCATTTCGGTTCAACATAGTTTTAGATTCAAGTGTGAGTGGGATGATGAGAAGCCAGGTTTTGCAGCGAGTGCCTGGCCTCGAAGGCGGTGTAATCCGTAAGATCATGCATCGAAGGCACAACGGAGATATAGCCGTTTTCGAGCGCCCAAATGTCGGTGTCATCGCTGGGGTCGTCGTTTACGAATTTTCCGGTAAGCCAGTAGTAGGGTTGGTTGTTCGGGTCGCGTCCTTCCATAAACTCCTCTACCCAGCGGGCATTGGCCTGCCGGCAAATCCGGATGCCCTGAATATCCGTTTCCGGGAGTTTAGGAATGTTGACGTTCAGGAGTTTGCCTGCGGCGAAATTATTTTCCAGGGCGAAGGCAATGATTTTCCTGATCCAAGTTTTTCCGGGTTCAAAATCGGCTTCGAAACTGTAATCCAGGAGCGAAAAGCCGATGCTTTTGATGCCTTCCAGCGAGGCCTCCATGGCAGCGGAAAGGGTGCCGGAGTACAAAATATTGATCGAGGCATTGCTGCCGTGGTTGATGCCGGAAACACAAAGGTCGATCTGGCGATCTTTCAACACGATGTGCTTGGCCAGCTTCACACAATCGACTGGCGTGCCGGAACATTCCCAGGCTTCTACGCCGGAAAAAACCTGAACGTGCTTGAGACGCAGGGGGTCGTGCATAGTGATCGCATGCCCTTTTCCGCTTTGCGGCGAGTCGGGCGCCACCACGACCACTTCGCCAAATTCACGCGCAATTTCTACCAGTGCCCGAATGCCTGGCGCAACGATCCCGTCGTCGTTGGTTACTAAAATCAATGGCTTTGACATACGACAAAGGTAAGCCGGCGGGTTGTATCGGCGACCAGGGCCGGCGTATTTCACGGCAAATTAAATTCGGATGCTCAAAGCCGGGCTTTCAAAGGCTGTATTTCGATACAAATTGCGTTATTCTGCCGCCAGGCTCCGGCAAATCCTTTGTTTTTTTGCGCACAGTTTGAAATCTTGTCCTGTCGGTGAAAAGGATTTTTAAATAATTTGCCTTAATCTTGCAGTAACAATCCCGAATTCAAAACAAAAAATACAATTTTCCAACCTACCCGATTTTTCAATAAACAGCCACGTATGAAACAAGTATTTCTTCCCCTTTTGAGCCTTTTTTTTGTAGGCCAACTCACTGCCCAGCAGGGGCCGCTATATTTAATGTACAATGCAACTTGCATGGATCAACTGGAGTACCGTTACGTTTATGCAGGTACTTCTGTAGTGGCCTATTCCATCAACCCATCGGCTAATGAACAGTATATCCTGACCACAGGATCAAGCGGCATCAACTCACCCACTTTGCCGCCGAACACGGTCAATTGCCGCGATTACGCGTTCAACGAAAAATTTCTGAACGAGGTCAATACTGTTTCCCGTCAGGTATACATCGTCCAGCAGCAACAGCGTGGCTTTCTGTTGTTGCCGGTAATTGCCGCTACCCAATTGATCCGGAGCGGGTCGTATTATTTGTTCCGCGCCCCGAACTATTCATTCGCCATCGACACTTCCAATATGGTGTATGAAAGCAACATCGCCACGGGCAGTTCGAACTGGTACATTTATTTTAATGGCCTGAAAATTCGCGGCTGCTACTACGAATACTCCTTCAAACGCGAACCCACCAAAGTTAGCCAGGAACGCTCCGAGTTCGATTTTATCCCAGGCATCGGTATCTCCACCGAGCGCACCGGCATGACGGCAGTTGAGGCCGAAAACAACCAATACCGCCTGGTCAAGGTGAACGGTCTGGCGCTCGAAGATTATATCGTGGCCCGCTGCCAAGGAAAAACAGCATCTGGTACGGCGCCCTTGTCCAAATATACACCGCAAGTAAACTACGGCCCGGGCGCCGTTCGGGAAGGCGACAAAGAGTTCAATTCCATGCCGAAATACGATCAATACCCGGCAGGGACGACGACCGGCAGCCTGCCCGGTTTGGTGAATTGCCCGGATTACCCCGGCGAGGGCTACCACATCGTTCAGCCGGGCGAAACCCTGAACGGGATAGCCCGCGCCTACAATGTCTCGGTAAAAGCACTGGTCAACTGGAATGGCCTTAAAGACCCCGATGTTATCCAGGTTTGCCAAAAAATCTGGTTGAAAAAGCCGCCGGTCGCAACCGAAAGAACGCTGGCATCCAAAGGAGATGCCCAGGGAGCCAAACCTGCTCCGGAGGGCCCGGCGGTGCGCCGGCAGGATGCGTACTGGAACGCCAATGTCAGTTATGAACCGGCGCCGTATTCCAATATTCAGCCGCCTGCAGCAGCCGCCTACACGCCGCCGGCGCAAGCCTTGGTGCACGTCGTCCAAAAAGGCGAAACGCTTTACGGGATTGCCCAGCGGTATCAACGAACAGAAGCAGATGTCCGCCGGCTGAACAATTTTCCGGCAACTGGGCAAGTCGTTTTACAGCCTGGCATGCAACTTCTGGTGGCCGATTGCTGCCCGGAACAAGTAGGTAATCCGGTGAACCCTGCTGCCAATCCAGTTCAGCCGTACTACCAACCGCAGCAACCGTATTATCAACCCCAACAACCTGGCTATCAGCCGCAACAACCTGGCTATCAGCCGCAACAACCTGGATATCAGCCGCAACAACCTGGATATCAGCCGCAACAACCCGGCTATCAGCCGCAACAACCCTACAACCCCGGCACTTCCGACCCGGGTATGTTACCGGAATTGTTTAGTACGCCCGGAGGCACCCAACCAACTCCAGGAACACTTACCAATCCCGGAGGTACCAGTAATCAGCCAGCAATCAGTAACCAGCCGGCCGCTAAAGCAACCTATTTTCAGGAATACATCGTCCGCGAAGGCGACACGATCAATTCCGTAGCCATCAAATTTAAAGTAAACGCCCAGGAGTTGGCCCTGGTGAACAACAAGGAGCCCAACGAAACCCTCATCGCCGGGCAACGCCTGCTGATTCCCAGAAATTAATACGGATTAGGTTTCGAACGATTAGCCGGGCCGACTCTTAAAGGGTCGGCCCGGCTATTTTTGTTCGCTTAAAACTCCAGGCGCAGGGTGCCCATCCAGTTACGTCCGGCTTGGGGAAAATAGCCTGCCTGATGGTACACGTTGCCGCTTTCCAGGCGGGCGTATGGATTGTACGGGCGTTCGTCGAAGCCTGCCGATTGATACCGGTAGATCCAGCCGTTCGATACGAATTGCGCATCGAACAGGTTTTGCAAAGCTAAAATCAGGCTGATTTTAGTGTCGGCCCAAACCTTAAAATTCCAATTGATCCGAAGGTCAGAAAACGAGTAGGCATCCAGTTTGCTCCATGGACTGGAGCTATTGTCCAGATACTGGGCCCCAACATATTTTGTGGAAAAGCTCGCCGCCAACGCTGTATTTTTCGAATTGGGTAAAACATTCCAGGTCAACTCTAATCTTCCCAACAAGTTGGGCGAAAATGCGAGGTCTGTATCTTTCAATTCCAACTGGTCCTGACCGCCGGAGTCCCAATTATCTTGAAATGCAATAAACTCCCGCGCTTTGTTGCGGCTCCAGGAGAGGTTACCGGTCAGGCTAAATGCATGGTTCAATTTAGCTTGTGCCTCTACTTCCATACCTGCCCGGTAGCTATCTGGCACATTGAAGCGGATATAGGCGCCTACATCGTTGATGCGGCCGTCGAGCAGCAGTTGGTCGCGGTAGCGCATGTAATAGAAATTAGCCTGCAGGCTCCAGCCGTTGAGGTTGATTTTAACGCCGGACTCCAAATTACTCAGCCGTTCGGGCCTTGGCCGCGATGCTGGCGTCGATTGGGTGTAGTCATCCCGGTTGGGTTCCCGGTGCGCTACTCCCCAAAAGGCATAGGCCGTCCAATTGGGGTGAAAGGCCCAATTCAGACCAATTTTGGGATTAAAAAAATGCAATTGTACCGCTTGGGCGACATTTTGTCGGTTTTGATCGAAGCCCAGAAAAGTGTATCCCACTCGGCGGTATTGTAAATCCACTAGTGTAGTTAGCCGGGGCCTTAGCTGAAATTCAAATTTGCCGTACACGTTGGCATCTAGTTTTTTAGCATCATTATCGTAGTACCGAAAATCCTTGGGTACACCGTAGTCGCCCCAAATCAATTGGCCAAAATGGGCGCCGTCGTACCTGCTCCAGGCGCCGCCCAGAAGCAGTTCTGGCTCCTTAGAAAAAGTCAGAATCGACCCTGGCCGCCAACGCAAGGCGAATGTGCCGCCATAAAAATGGTTGTCGAGCCAACGCCGGCGGATCAAATCTGTTTGGGTGAGTAGCGAATCGCCCAGCAGCGGTTGGGGCAAACCGTAATCCAAAAAATCTTCCGCCGCTTTGTATTGTTCATAAAAACCTGCCCCGCGGGTGTAATGGCCATTGAGTTGTATGGCCAGTTGCGGTGTCCACTCCAATTTGTAATGCAGTAGAATATGGCGCTGGGTATAGTCGTCAACTTCATCCGCATAAGGCGCCCCCGGCTTTTCCGTTCCGGCAACATTGTACCGGCGCAGGCTGTCCACATCGAGGTATTGCGCCGGCAATCCGTACCAAGCCTGGTAGGTACGTTCCTGGCCGGAAAGGAGGTGGACTTGCAGGGACTGCCGGTTGCCGAGGAAAGCGCCGGACAAATGGTACGACTTTAAATTGGCGAAGGCGCGGTCTACATACCCATCGGATAAAATATGCGACAATCTGCCCGAAAAAGCCAGTTTGCCGCCCAGCAAGCCAGTTCCGGTGTAAATGCTGTGTCTGCGCGTATTAAAACTACCCAGCGTATTGCTGATGACGGCGAAGGGCTCGGCTTGTACCCGGGAAATATCCAGGTTTACGGTAGCGCCAAACGCTCCGGCGCCATTGGTACTGACGCCGACGCCGCGTTGAACCTGAATTTCTGCCGCTGAACTGGCCAGATCGGGCAAGTCTACCCAAAAAACCCCCTGACTTTCGGCGTCGTTGAGCGGTATGCCGTTGATCGTGACATTTATCCGGGTGGGGTCGCTGCCGCGAATGCGCATGCCAGTGTAGCCAATGCCGGTACCTGCATCGGAACTTTCGACCAGCGAGGGCGTGCTGCTGAGCAAAAACGGAATATCCTGGGCTTGCAGCAGTTGTGTGATTTTTCCGGAAGAAAAATTGTTGTGCGGCACAGGCGAGTTAGCCCCGGTGCGGGTGGCCTGTATCACCACGGTTTGCAGCAGGGCGGTGTCAGGCAGGGGTGTGGTTTGAGCAATAGCTTGAAATGGAAACACGCAAGCGCCGATCAGGAGCGATCGCAACAGGCGGAAAAGTAAAAACATGGGAAAAAAATTGAGTGAAACATCCGCTGCCGAAGGGGTTTCGGAAACGTAGTGATGCCACTACCCGTCTCAGTTCCCTTCCCGGCATGACCCGGGCAGGTTCGATGGGTATAATCTCAGCCCGGACAGCATGTGTGCAGGCACCCCAATGAGGAATTGGCTACAAAGGTCGGAAAAACTTATTTATTGCCGAAATGGCTATTTCCAACCGTGCTTCTTGTGCGCCTTGAACCATCAGGAAAGGCAAATGCAGGTCGGTGAGCAATTTTTCATAAAGCAGGAACAGTTCGCCCCGCGTTTCCGGATCTTCGCGCAGCGGATCCGGCTGCCAGGGGAAATCGGGCGCGCAGAGCAAATAGAGTTGGGTGGTTGTTTGCGGCATAGCGTCTTGCCAGGCCCAAACGCCCGAAGGTGGCGGGCCAAAGCGGAATTGCTCCCAGATTTGAAGCACTGTCCAATCAGTATCGCAAAACAACAGCCTGGAAGCGTGCTGACCGTACCAGTTTTCCCAGGCACGCTGCCCTTGACCAATGATACTGAGGTCCTCCCTGGTATAGCGTTCCTGTTTTGCCGCTAAATAAAAACGGGCAAACTCGGGCGCCGAAACGGTTCCGTAATGTGCAGCCAAGCTTTTGGTCAGGGTGGTTTTGCCAGATGATTCCGGCCCAGTTGCTACAATTTTGAAAGTATGTTGTTTCTGTTCGTTCATTTTTTTGCTTTGCTACCAGGGCTGTACTTTTGCCGGTAATAATACTTCCATCATGCACGATATCGAACCGCATTTTCGGTGGCGCGATCAATATATTGCCGCTCAAGATACCCGGTCTCCTTTTTTCGGTAGAAAATACAGCGAATACTACGAAAGCAACCGGTTGTACAACTTTTTCCTGCACCCGCAATGGGATGAATTCGGCTCTTCCACCTTGTATTTGAAAATCCTGTTTGCGGACTACGAATCAGGATTTGCTTTGATTGAAATGATTGGCGAGTGGAACGATACTTTGCACAACGACATCATGTTTTTAAAACGTGAAGTCGCTGATCCCCTCTTGCAGGAAGGGGTACACAAATTTGTATTTTTTTGCGACAATGTCCTCAACTTCCATGGCGCCGATGACGATTATTACGCGGAATGGTACGATGACTTGCAGGACGAAAACGGCTGGATTGCACTTTTGAATACCCGCCAGCATGTCGAGGAAGAACTGCAAGAAAACCACCTGTACCACTATTTAAATTTCGGCCCCGGTTTCAACGACATCGAATGGCGGGTTCACAAACCACAACTGGTTTGTCAATTGGTAGATGCTGTAGTCCAAAATCAGGTCAGGGGGCTGGTCGGATAGCCAGACTTGGCTAAAATTCGCGACCTTTGTCCTCCATCAAGTTATTTCAGATGTCCTCCGAGCCCAGTATCCCCTCAGAAAATCAATCGAATACACCCTTCCGGTCCGGATTTGTAAACATCGTTGGGCGGCCAAACGCTGGCAAATCCACACTCATGAACGCACTCGTTGGGGAGCGGATGAGTATCATTACGCACAAGCCGCAAACCACCCGGCACCGGATCATCGGGATTTTAAGCGGCACCGGTTTCCAAGTAGTGTTTTCTGACACACCGGGTTACGTGCGCGATCCGGCCTACCGGATGCACACGGCGATGAACAAGTTTGTCGAACAAACGTTGGCCGATGCCGACTTGCTGCTGCTGGTATTCGACCTGACAGAGGAGCTCGACCCTGAAAATCCGCTCCTGACTATACTGGCCACTGCGCGGGCTCCACTATTTTTGGTGTTGAATAAGAAAGATCTGGTTCACGAACAACGTATCGATGACGCGACAAACTGGTGGAAAAAGCGGCTCGAAATCCGGGAAAGCCTGGCCATCTCGGCTTTGTCGGGTGAAAATACCCCGCAATTGTTGAGCCGAATCCTCTCTTATATGCCGGAAGGTCCGGCTTATTATCCCCCGGATCAGCTCACTGACCGTCCGGAGCGTTTTTTTACAGCGGAAATTATTCGCGAAAAAATATTTCTCCTGTACGGCGAGGAAATACCGTATTCCTGTGAGGTTGGTATCGAGTCGTTTCAGGAAACCGCCACCAAAACGGGCGAACCGCTTGCACGTATACGCGCCAATATTTACGTGTTGCGCGAAACGCAGAAAGGAATCATACTCGGCAACCGCGGGAGCGCCATTAAAAAGTTGGGCACCGCATCGCGCTTAGCCATCGAGTCCTTTTTGCAAACCAAAGTATTTCTGGAACTGACCGTGAAGGTGCGCAGCAATTGGCGGGATGATGAACGGTCGCTGCGCGATTTTGGGTATAAATAAAAAAAAGACGGCAGGATGTTAACACCCTACCGTCAGAAATATAACCCCAAAAAACCTAGGTCAAAGATAAAGCCCTTTGAATAACCTGTGCAAGTATTTTCCAAAAAAAAATTTTTTGCGGAAAGCAGGTGCAAAAAAAAGTCCCTCCCCATTCGTTAACGGAGAAGGACGTCATCAAAACACGCTTCATTTTAAACCTAATTCTTGGCTTTGCCGTGGGGCTTTGTTGATAAATTTGAGAAGCGTTTGCCGATGATTAATTTTGGTGGTTCAAAATTATGGTCAACTTAAACAAAAACCATGCTTGATTGCATAATTTTTTGAAACTGATTGATTTTTATGCAGCCAAATCGCAGTTTTTTATGCAGCACCCAATCAAAAATTTTAGATGTCGACAGTATTAATTAGAAATGGGCTTTTGGTAAACCGCGGTCGGATTTGGCCGGCCGACATTTTTATCCGCAATGGTCGGATCGAGAAAATTGACAAGGAAATAAACCAATTGGCACAACTTGAACTGGACGTGAAAGGCAACCTGGTTCTCCCAGGTATTATTGACGATCAGGTCCATTTCCGCGAGCCAGGCTTGACGCACAAGGCGACCATTTTTACAGAAAGCCGGGCCGCTGTAGCTGGGGGCGTTACCTCTTACATGGAAATGCCAAACGTCAACCCGCCTTCGGTTACCCGCGAACTACTGGAACAAAAATACCAGATCGGAGCCAGGCAGTCGTTGGCCAATTATTCCTTTTATATGGGCACGACCAATGACAACTTGGAAGAAGTGTTGCGTACTGACCCACAGCGCGTATGCGGCATTAAAATTTTCATGGGGAGCAGCACCGGCAACATGCTGGTTGACGCCCCGAATGTGCTGGAAAAACTTTTCGCAGCCGCGCCTATGCTCATTGCCACACACTGCGAGGACGAAGCGACCGTCCGACACAATCTCGAGATTTTCAAAGCCAAGTATGGCGGTAAGGCCGATGCCAGCATGCATCCGATGATTCGAAATGTGGAGGCTTGCCTTCGTTCATCCTCCTTTGCGGTCGATCTGGCTCGAAAGCACAATACCCGCCTGCATGTGCTGCATATTTCTACTAAAGACGAGCTGAATCTGTTTGATCATTCCATTCCACTCGCTCAAAAACGGATTACCGCCGAGGTATGCGTGCACCACCTTTGGTTCCATGCGGGCGATTATGCACAATACGGCAACCAAATCAAATGCAACCCGGCGATTAAAAGCCGGGAGCACCAGGATGCTCTTTTGCCAGCCTTGCTCGACGACCGGCTGGATGTAGTGGCAACCGACCATGCACCGCACACCTGGGATGAAAAATCCCAACCGTACTTTGAAGCGCCCTCTGGCATCCCCTTGATACAACACAGCCTGAATCTCATGCTTGAATTATACCACGCCGGCAAAATCAGCCTGGAAAGAATAGTGGAAAAAATGTGCCATGCGCCAGCGATCGCATTCCAGGTCGCAGAACGTGGATTTCTGGACGAAGGCTATTGGGCCGATCTGGCTATCGTAGACCCAAATTTTGAATGGCAAGTCCGGCCCGAAAGCCTGTTCTATAAGTGTGGCTGGTCGCCGTTTGCACAACAGCACTTCAAAGGCAAAGTACTGACCACTTTGGTGAACGGACACCCGGCTTGGCACAATAATGCTTTCCATGAAGCGCAAATGGGCCAGCGGATGCTTTTTAAACGGTAGTGGCCACCAATTTCTCCCAAGCCATTTCTTTACGGCCAGCTGATAGTATTCCCCGGGGAAACTTTGAACTTTACCCTCCAAAATGGAAGATCATCACAACTACCCCCGACTTACCGGGGAAATTTTCAACTTTATTACAGCATTGACAATATGAAAGAAGTAAAAAAGTACCTGGACGACCACCAGGAACGCTTTTTGGAAGAATTACTCGAATTGTTGCGCATTCCCTCCGTTAGCGCCGATCCGAGTTTTAAAACCGATGTCGCCCGCATGGCCGAGGCTACGGCCAAACATTTGCGCCAGGTAGGGCTGGACCAAGTGGAGGTGCATACCACTCCCGGCCATCCCATAGTTTACGGTGAAAAAATGGTAGGCCCGAAAGCGCCAACTGTTCTGGTGTACGGCCATTACGATGTGCAACCGCCCGACCCGCTCGATTTGTGGGAAAACCCGCCGTTTGAACCGGTGGTCAAAAAAACCAAACTGCACCCGCAGGGCGCCATTTTTGCCCGGGGCGCATGCGACGACAAAGGCCAGTTTTTTATGCACGTCAAAGCATTTGAAGCCATGCTGCAAAACAATGCCCTGCCCTGCAATGTCAAATTTATGATCGAAGGCGAGGAAGAGGTTGGCTCCAAGCACTTGGAGCAGTTTTGCAAAGCCAATAAGAAAAAACTTGCCTGCGATGTCGTCCTGATTTCCGATACCAGCATCATCGCCAACAATACGCCCAGTCTCACCGTCGGCTTGCGCGGCTTGGCCTATATGGAAGTCGAAGTAACCGGCCCAAATAAAGACCTCCACTCCGGCGTTTACGGCGGCGCAGTGGCCAATCCGGCCAATGTACTGTGCCAAATGATCGCTTCCTTGCACGACAAAAAACACCGCGTTACTGTCAAAGGCTTTTACGACGATGTTAAAAAGCACAACAACAAGGAGCGCAAACGAATCAACGAGGCGCCTTTTAATGAAAAATCCTACATGAAAGAACTCGGCGTCCAGGGCCTTCTGGGCGAAGACGGCTATTCTACGATCGAACGCACGGGCATTCGCCCGACCCTGGACGTGAACGGTATCTGGGGCGGCTATACCGGCGAAGGCGCCAAAACTGTGCTTCCGTCAAAAGCCAGCGCAAAAATTTCGATGCGCCTGGTGCCGGACCAAAACCCGAAGAAAATCGAGAAACTTTTTCAAAAACATTTCGAGAGCCTGGCGCCCAAGTCCGTATCAGTGCGCGTTACGGCCTTGCACGGCGGATACCCGGTCGTTACGCCAACCGACTCCATCGAGTACAAAGCCGCAGAAAAGGCCATGGAAGCCACTTTCGGGAAAAAACCGCTTCCGCAGCATGGCGGCGGCAGTATTCCGATCGTAGCCATGTTCGATCAGGTGCTCGATGCCCGTTCGGTGCTCATGGGTTTTGGCCTGGACTCCGACGATATCCACTCGCCCAACGAACACTACGGCCTGTTCAATTTTTACAAAGGCATCGAAACTATCCCGTATTTCTACCAACATTATGCTGCGCTTAAAAGCAAAGGCAAATAATTTCTCCTAACAACATTTGGTTATCAATTTTTTAAAGAAAAATGAAAAAAGCAGTTTTATTTTTTTGCATCAGTTCGCTCGCCCTCACGCTTCCGGCTCAGGCGCCCTTGAAAAATGCTCAGGACAGCGCCAGCTACGCCTTCGGGGTGTTGATCGGGAAAAATTTGCAGCGCCAGTTGCCAACCGAATTGAACATGGACCTGGTCATGCAAGCCATGTCGGCAGCGATCAAAAACCAGCCGCTGCTCTTCGACCAGCAAAAAGCCTCTGAAGTGTTCAGCCAGTTCAACGAACAAATGCAGGCTGAAGCCGAAGCCCAAAGCAAAGTAGAAGGCGAAAAGAACAAAGCCTCCGGAGAACAATTCCTGGCTGAAAACAAAAAACGCCAGGGCGTTACCACCACCGCCAGCGGCCTTCAATATGAAGTGTTGAAGCGCGGTACCGGTACCGTTTCACCCAAAGCTACCGACAAAGTAAAAGTGCATTACCACGGCACCAATATCGACGGCTCGGTTTTCGACAGCAGCGTAGAACGCGGCGAAACGATTACTTTCGGCCTCAATCAGGTGATCTCCGGCTGGACGGAAGGCTTGCAACTCATGAAAGTTGGCGACAAATTCAAGTTTTACATCCCCGCCAACCTGGCCTACGGCGACCGTAGCCCCAGCCCGGCCATCAAACCCAACGCAACCTTAATTTTTGAAGTTGAGCTCTTCGATATCAACCCGAAAGAGTAAGCTGCAATACCGGGTACTGGCCATGCTCCTGGTATACGGCCTGCTCAGCTACTTGGGCGGATCGCTCGGGCGCATGGTCCTGTACCCGGTAACGCTTTTGGTTACTTTTCTGCACGAATTCGGCCACGCCCTCGGCGCGCTGCTTACCGGTGGCAGTGTCGCCGGGATGCAAATCAACCCCGACGGCAGCGGATACACCCTCACGCGCGGCGGCAGCCAGGCTGTTGTGTTGATGGGGGGCTACCTCGGCAGCGCGATTTTGGGCAACCTCCTTTTTCGCATCGGCGCGCAACACCGCCGACTGACGCACCATACCTTGCTGGTACTGGCCGGTTTGATGGTGCTGGCCGGACTGATTTGGTTCCAATCGTTCACCAGCACCGGACTTTTGATCGGCTTCGGTTGCGTACTCGGCGCTATTGCCTTGAAAACCAATTGGGATCAGGACGTTTTGATGTTTCTGGGCTTGGCGGCGGTATTGTATATTATTCAGGACTTCAACGTCGGCCCTAAAAGCGACCTGGCCCGCTACGAACAGGTGGTCGGCGTGCTGCCCTCGCAACTTTGGATGTATATCTGGCTGGCCCTTGCAGGGCTGTTGTTTTTCTGGAATTTGAAGGATATGTTCAAACGCTAAATACCGGCTATGGTGTCCGACAAATTTTCGTTGCAACGCGCAACTACTCTGGTGCTTCTTTACATGTTTTTCGCTTTCGGTTGGTGGGCCTATCAGCTGTGGCAGGAAAATGACCGGGCTTTTGACTTGGCCTATGAACTACTCGAGTTGCAACACGGCGGCCCCAACCGCGGCGTCAACCTTACCGAACTCCAGGCTACAACCGAATACCAAAACCTGGTGAGCCGGCAGGAACGCCGCAGGCGCATGGTGCTCGCCGAGGGTATTTTTTTTACCTTTTGCCTGGCATTCGGGCTTTATGTGATCAACCGGGCAGCAAAACGGGAAATGGAATTGTCGCGCCAGCGCCGCAATTTTCTGCTCAGTATCACCCACGAACTAAAGTCCCCCATTGCTGCCATTCGCCTTATTTTGGAAACGCTGCAACGACGCCAGCTCCAACCCGACCAGCTCCAAAAACTTTATAACAACGGCATGCGCGACGCCAACCGCCTCCAAAACCTGGTAGAAAGCCTGCTCCTCGCCGCCCGGCTCGACGACAACTGGCGCCCTGCTCCCGAACCCATTCAACTGCCTGAAATTGCCCTGGAAATTATCCATAGCCTCAAATTGCGCTTCCCGGATGCCGAATTTCAAACCGATTTTCCAGCCGACTTGCCCCCTGTTCTGGCCGATAAATCCGGAATGACGGCTGCGTTGCAAAATTTACTCGAAAACGCAGTCAAGTATTCAAAACCCCAAGCACGGGTCAGGCTAAGCATCGTCCGGGAAAATCAAAAAAACATTGTCCGGGTGGCCGACCAGGGCATTGGAATTCCCAACTCCGAGCGCGCCCATGTTTTTGAAAAATTCTACCGCATCGGCAACGAAGATACCCGTCAAACTACCGGCACAGGCCTTGGCCTGTACATTGTCAAACAAGTGGTGGAAGCTCACCGCGGCCGCATCCAAATTCACGACAACAAACCGCAGGGCACTGTTTTTACCATTGAACTTCCCGCTGGCGAATCATGACGAAAAAGGAGGCGCAAACGCTCCTGATCGAGCACCTCACCCCGCGGTACGGCGCCGGAGAAGCGTCCAGTATTGCCCGCATCGTGTTTGAAGATGTGTTCCCCAACTGGGCAGATGCCATGATCGACCGCTTTGGGGCAATTCTGCGCCGCCTGGAAACAGGCGAACCCGTTCAATACGTGCTCGGTCAGGCAGATTTTTTCGGATTAAAATTTCAGGTAAATGCTTCCGTACTGATTCCCCGGCAGGAAACCGAAGAACTCGTAGCCTGGGCCTTGGCCTGGCTGCGACAGCACCAGATTCCCGCGCCAACCGTGGCCGATATCGGCCTGGGAAGCGGCTGTATCGCCATTGCGCTCAAGGTGAAACGGCGCATGATCCGGATTTTTGGACTGGAAAAAAGTCCGGAGGCCCTGGAACTCGCCAGCACGAACGCCGCCAATCTGCTGGGGGCGAATGATTTTTCCTTTTTTCAGGGCGATATTTTGGACGAATCGTCCTGGGAGCTCTTTCCCGAACTCGACCTGGTTATCAGCAACCCGCCCTACATTCCGCACGCCGAGCAAGCCCAAATGCCCGAACACGTACTGAATTGGGAGCCCCGGCTCGCTTTGTTTGTGGAAGACGACGACCCGCTTCTTTTTTACCGGATACTGGCCAAATTCGCCAAGAAAAAACTACGGCCAGACGGCGCCCTGTTTTTGGAGTGTAATGAATTCAATGCCCGGGCGGTCGTCCAACTTTTAAGCAGCCTGGGCTTTGCCGATGTGGAATTGCGGCAGGATATCAGCAGCGCCGACCGTATGATTCGGGCACAGGGCTTCCATTCCTGAGCCGGCCAGCCCTTCACTTTCTCGCCGCCTGCGCCGTACCTTCGCCGCATGTTTGATCCTTCCAAAAAAATTGGCGTACTCGGCGGCGGCCAGCTGGGTAAAATGCTGTGCCTGGCCGCTGCAAACTGGGATTTCAAGATCTGCGTGCTCGACGCTCGTCCCAATTATCCGGCCGGCGCAGTATGTGCCGAATTCACCACCGGCGATTTCAACAACTACGACGATGTGCTGGCCTTCGGGCAAGACAAAGACGTGCTGACCATCGAAATCGAGCATGTCAATACCCAAGCCCTGCGCGACCTGGAACAAGCCGGGAAAAAGATTTTTCCGGCGCCTGCCTTGCTCGACATTATTAAAGATAAAGGCCGGCAAAAGGCGTTTTACCGCGAACATGGCATTCCAACGGCTGATTTCCAATTGTTTAAAGATGAAAAAGCCTTGGAAAAAGCCCTCGAGAAGGGCGATTGGCCGTACCCTTTGGTGCAAAAAACCCGCACTGCAGGATACGATGGCCGAGGGGTTTCCGTACTTCGATCTGCCGGCGATTTACCCGAAAAATTACTTTCCGGACCCTGCCTGGCCGAGCACTTGGTGCCGGTCCGAACCGAGTTGGCCGTCATAGTAGCGCGCAACGAACGCGACGAAGTAGCGGTTTACCCGCCGGTGGAAATGGACTTTCACCCGGAAGCCAATTTGGTGGAGTTCCTGATCTGTCCGGCGCGCGTGCCAGCGCTGGTTGCCGCCCGGGCGGAAGCCTTGGCGGAGCGCGTAATCCGCGCTTTTGATCTGTACGGCTTGCTTGCCGTGGAAATGTTTTGGACCGAATCCGGTGAGTTGTTGGTCAACGAGGTGGCGCCCCGCCCGCACAACAGCGGCCACCACACGATCGACAGCGCAGCCACCAGCCAGTTTCAACAACACCTGCGCGCTATTTGCAACCTTCCATTGGGCGATACGCAACAACTGCAACCCGCCGTAATGGTCAACCTGCTGGGCGAACCGGAGCACTCCGGCCCGGTCCGGTACGAAGGCGTCGAAGCCAGCCTGGCGATCCCAGGCGTGCACGTGCATTTGTACGGCAAAACGGTAACTTCGCCCTACCGAAAAATGGGGCACGTCACCGTCACCGCGCCAAGGCTCGAAACGGCACTGGAAAATGCCCGCCGGGTCAAAGAAATTCTGAAAGTGGTCAGCTAATATTGTAGAAAAATCAAGCGACTATGGTAGCAATCATCATGGGCTCCGATTCCGATTTGCCGGTCATGCAAAAAGCCGCCGATGTTCTTTCGACGCTGCAAGTGCCGTTCGAAATGACGATCGTTTCCGCCCACCGTACCCCGCAGCGCATGTTTGAGTTTGCGGGTAGCGCGCGCGCGCGGGGCATCCGGGTGATTATCGCCGGCGCAGGCGGCGCGGCGCACTTGCCGGGCATGGTGGCGGCGATCAGCCCGCTTCCGGTGATCGGCGTTCCGGTGAAATCCAGCAATTCCCTCGACGGTTGGGACAGTATTTTGTCTATCCTGCAAATGCCGGAGGGGGTGCCTGTGGCCACGGTTGCGCTCAATGCGGCGCGCAACGCCGGTATCTTGGCCGCTCAAATCCTGGGCGCTGCCGACCCCGCCGTTTTGGACCGGGTGGCGGCGTATAAAAAATCGCTGGAACAAACCGTGCTGGAAAAAGCCCGGAAAATGGAACAGGAGTAAATTTCTACTTCGGCAACAGTTTTTTTACCTCCGTTACGATATCATTGTAGGCTGCGTCGCTGTTGGGGAAATCCGACACCGTACGATTCATGGTCGGCAGCGAGCGCAGTTTTTCCAGGCCGGTGCCGTCGATGTCGAGTTTTTCGATATGTACGGGTATGACCCGTTTCCCAGCTCCCATGGCGCTCAAAAGGAGATGAAACCAGGTTTCCTCGTTGAACAGGTTGGGCGTGATCAGCACCATGATGTAATCGGCCGAAGCCAGTTCGGCTTCAGCGCGCGCTTTTACATCCTCACCGGCAGGCGCTTCGTGCACATTGTAAATCTGAATTTTTTTAGTCGCCTTCAGAATGAACAAGTGCCGGTTGAATACCTGGCAGTGCGGCGTGTCCTGCACATCGTACACCACCACAAATTTGGGCACGGCATTGGCGGCGGGTGGCGCCGGCGTGGGGGCGGGCGCTTGTGCGGATTCTGTTCCGCCGGAACTTGCTGCGGGCGCCGGATTCGTTCTGGGTGCGGCTGTTTTTCCTAAAACCTGAAAAATATCGCGAAACAACACCCCCCGGTTAGCGCCTTTCCGGTCGCCTTTGGCATTGATCTGTAAGCCGCCCTCGGCTTCGGTTTTGCCGGCGTGGTGGATGGCGATCACCTTCCAGTCTTTGTTGAACACCGGAGCGCCGCTGCTGCCCGGTTCGGTATCGGTCGTGTAGTACACGTGTTGGTTCCACACGCTGAGCACTTCGTTGGCGTTGAGGGCAATTTGTTTGTCCTGACCTTTCGGGTGCTGGATGATCGTCACCGGCTCGCCAACGGTAGGAATGGCGCTGGGGTCGAACTGGACGAAGCCCCACTGGCGGAGCGGCGTTTGCGGGTTGTCAATGATTTTTACCCGGCAAAAATCAAACTGGTCGGGCGTGCTGGTTTGAAAATCGGAGGGGTCCAATTGGTACGAGGTCCGGGTTTTGGTATTTCCGGCTGCGTCCATTTCATAGTTGAATTCAATCCGGGCGTCGCGGGCCACATCTGCCGAAGGGATCACGTGGTTGTTGGTAAACAGATACCCGTCTTCTGTGAGAAATCCGCTGCCCAATTCGCCGTCGGCGCACACCACCCGGCAAACGGCCTTCGATGCCTGAAGGGCTTTTTCCAGCCAATTTATTTTAAGCAGGTTATTCTGCGGGCCGATAATTTTTTCCAAACGGGCTTCATCGGGCACCTGGAATTGAAAGGTGGTCAGGCTTCGAATTTGCGCGTCGCGGTCGATGCGGCGGGGCACCTCTTTCATCAATTCCAGCAGGCCGAAACAAGTGCGCGCCGAGATGCGGGAATACTCTTCGAAGCTGATCATGCCCCGTTGGAACATTTTGCTGGCCTCTTTGAAATTGCCCGATTGTAAAATGATGTCCTGCCGCAAGCCCGCTTGCGCCTGCTTGTCGAGTTCGAGCAGGGCGTCGAGGGCTTTTTCCACCTCTTTGTCGGCGAGGAGGCCTTCAATGGTTTGCAGGTATACGAGTTGAGCGTTTTGCATGAAATTACTTGGTTTTTAGTCTGTTCGGTGGCGGGCGCGTTTACACCAGGCGCCGGTGCCAGCTTTGCGAAAAAGGCAGCAGCCATTTTTCCTGGAGTTCCAGTTTGTTTTGCACCAGGGTGTTGACCATGAGCGTGTCGGCTGTGATGGTTTTTTCGGCAAGATGCCGGCTGAGCTCTTCCCGGCCTGCAAATTGAAGTTTGCTTTCGTGCACCCAGGCAAAGCGCATGCGTTCGAAAAAATCGATATTCAGCTGGTGCCCCAGCGCTTCGAGGAAATGTACGGACTTGTCGATGGAGCAGCCGCTGGCGCCGGCTTGCGTTTCGTCGACCATGAGGACAACAAACTGGTTTTCAAAAATTTCTGCAGTGGCCTTCAACGCCTGGTTGTGCGCTGTCCATTGTCGCACAAAGTGCGCGAGCGCCTGTTCGGCCACTTCCTTTTCTTCGGCATTGAGCGGCCGGCTGATCGTATACACCCAAACACGGGATTGGGGAGCATAACCGGCAGCGGAGGCCAGGCTGGGGGTCAGTGAAGTTGGCGTACTGGTCATGATTTAATATTGTTCAAAATTAACTCCGAGAGGTCGAACACCATGACCTGCTCGTTCTTTTCCTTGGCTTTCAAGCCGTCTTGCAGCATGGTGATGCAAAACGGGCAATTGGCCGCGACAGTTGGCGCGCCGGTGCTCAGCGCCTCCTCGACGCGTTCAGTATTGATGCGTTTGTCGCCGGGCTCGTCTTCTTTCCACATTTGCGCGCCCCCGGCCCCGCAGCAGAGGCCGTTCTTCCGGGAGCGTTTCATTTCCACCAGATCGGCGTCGAGGGCTTCGAGCAAAGCCCGCGGGGCTTCGTACACCTCGTTGGCGCGGCCCAGGTAGCAGGAGTCGTGGTAGGTAATGCGTTTTCCTTTAAATGCGCCGCCTTCGCGGAGTTTCAGCCGGCCGGTTTGAATCAGTTCTTGAAGCAGTTGGGTGTGGTGCACCACCTCGTAGTTGCCGCCGAGTTCGGGGTATTCGTTTTTTAAAATATTGAAACAGTGCGGGCAGGCCGTGACGATTTTTTGGACGCCGTACAGGTTCAGCGTTTCGATGTTCATCATGGCCGTCAGTTGAAAAAGGAACTCGTTGCCGGCCCGCCGGGCGGGGTCGCCGGTGCAGCGTTCTTCCTGGCCCAGGATGGCAAATTCGACGCCGGCCAGTTGTAAAATTTCGCAGAGCGCCTGCGTCACCTTTTGCGCGCGGGCATCGAAAGAGCCGGCGCAGCCGACCCAGAAAAGGATTTCCGGACTTTTTCCTTCCGATTGATATTCAGCGTATGTTTTTGCGAGCATGCAAATAATGTGTTTAGTGGTTGTGGCGCCAGGCGTCGCGGTCGTCCGACATGGCCCAGGCGGCGCCATTGTTTTCGATAGCGTTGAACATGGGCAGCCACTCCGACGGCCCGGCGGAAAGCGTCAGTATTTCGTAGCGGCGGAGCTGTAAAATAATATCCAGCGGATTGATTAACACCGGACAAGCCTCTACGCAGGCGTTGCAGGTCGTGCAGGCGTGCAGTTCTTCCGGACTGATAGCGTCGAACAGCGATTTTCCATCGTTGTAATTTTCCAGGCTTTGCGCGCCGCTGTCCAACTGGCGGCCGACCTCTTCGGCGCGGTCGCGGACATCCATCATGATTTTTCTGGGCGATAGTTTTTTGCCTGTCAGGTTGGCCGGGCAGGCGGCCGTGCAGCGCCCGCATTCTGTGCAGGTATAGGCTTGCAGCAGGTTGTTCCGGCTGAGGGAAAACACGTCGTTGGCGCCGAATTCCGGCAGTTCGGCAGCGCCCGAGTCCGCCTGCTCCAGCCCCATCATGATGCGCACTTCTTTTTGAATCTCAGGCATATTCGTCATTTGCCCCTTTGGCGTCTGCCGGGCCAGCCAGGTGTTGGGAAAGGCTAACAAAATATGCAGGTGTTTGGAATAGGGCAGGTAGCATAAAAACCCAAAAACTGTAGTGATGTGCAGCCACCAGCCAAAGCGCTCGATGGCCATAACCGCGCCATCGCTCAGGCCACCGAACAACATCGGCCCCAACCAACTGCTCACCGCAAAGGCGCCGGTCGGCGGGTAGTGTTCCAGGCCGCGGCTTTGCAGCACCTTGTCGCCGCCGTTCATGCAGCAAATACCGGCAATGAGGATGATCTCGCCAAGCAGGATGAGGTTGGCGTCTTTGAACGGCCAGCCTTTCATTTCCGGTTTGTGGAAGCGGGGCACGCGCAGCAGGTTGCGGCGGGCCAGAAAAATCAGGGTGGCGACCAGCGCCAGCACAGAAAGTATTTCAATAAAACTGATGACAAAAGTGTAGAAACCGCCCAGGCTGGAGGCAAAAAAACGGTGACTTCCCGTCAGCCCATCTACCAGGATTTCCACAAGTTCGATCTGCGTGATGACAAAAGCGGCGTAAATAAAAAAGTGCAGAACAGCCGGCAGCCAGTTTTTAAACATTTTCTGCTGGCCGAATGCCACCAACAGCAGGTTGCGCCAGCGCTGGCCGGTATCACCTTCCGTTTTCACGGATTTGCCCAGGGCGATGTTGCGCCAAACGCGGCGGTACCCCTTCCATGCAAACCATGCGCTGAAGCCCAAAAGGACGATAAAAAGTAAAATTTGCCCCATAATTTTCAATTTGACGGCCCAAAATACTGCGTTAAAACGAGTAGCGGCAAAGGATACGGCACGCTTTTCTTCAGCAGATAAACCGGCCGGTTGCGTACCTTCGCACAATTATAACAACATCTGAAATGAAAATACTGGACAACCGTCAAATTCGGCAAAAGATCAAACGGCTGGCGATCGAAATCCTGGAACACCACTTCGGCGAGCCGGAGTTGATCCTGGCCGGACTGAACAACAACGGGGTTCAGTTTGCCCAACTATTGCTCGACGAACTGCAGCCCCTGGCTCCTCCCGACATGCAGATCCAGCTGACCCGTATCCGGCTCAACCCCGCCAACCCCCTGGAATACCCGCCGGCTATCGAACTTCCGGTAGAGCGCTTGCACAACAAGCCGATTATTATTGTAGACGATGTGGCGAACACCGGGCGCACCATTTTTTACGCTGTTCAGCCCTTGCTGCCCATTTTACCTAAACAAGTAGAAGTGGCGGTTTTGGTTGATCGCAAACACAAATCGTTTCCGATCAAAGCGGACTATGTGGGCCTGTCGCTCTACACTACGCTCAAAAACGATATTGAAGTGCAATTGCGGGGTGTGGGAGAGCTGGCTGTGTTTCTCAACTAAAATTTATGTGCCAGGCGCCGCCTGAGCCAACCGCGCTTCCTGTGCAAGCCGCGCTTTGCGGGCGCGTTTTTGGTCGGCATTACTGTCGTACAGGCAATACTGATCGTATTTGACTCGGTCGCGCTCCGCCCAGATGTCCTTGCCGATGTCGCACAGCACCACAAGTTCCTGGTAAATTTTGTTGCCCTGATCGACTCGGCGCTCCACGCCAATGTCGCGGTCGTGGATTTTATCCTGTTGAATGTTCAGCGCTTTTTCAAATGCGGTGCAAGCGTCGAGCACGCGTTGAATGATGTTTTCATTGACGCCGGCATCAGCCAGAAAATCAATTTGCGCGCGGGCAACGCGGGCTACCCGGCGGCCACAAAACAGCAGTTGCGGGTCGCTCATATCGCCCAGCCTGGCCGTGCCGAATTTGCGGTATCGCCCGGTTCTGTCGTGAAATTTCATGGATACACGGGTCATGAGCGAGCGGATGGCGGCGCGCAGTTTGTCGGCCGCCTGGTTTTTCTTTTCGGTACAAATCATTTGCTCGCCAACCATCTCGTCATCATCCGGCAATTGGTGAAATTGCGCGCAGAGCAACTGGAAGGCTTTGATTCGATCCGCGCTGTATCCGTATTGCTGGAAAAACTCCAGATCGCGGTGCGCCTGGCGGATGGCTTGCATGCAGGTCACATACAACTCGGGGTCAGAAACATTGTGCTTGCGGTGTCCGGCTTGTTTTTTCATAATGACCGTCGTCTTGATGCCAACAACTGATTGCCGGAATAAGCTTTTTGTTTTCAAATAAAAATGTGCTACAAGTGCTTATTGCCTCTGCAAATCAGTGTTTTACAAAATTTAAAAACACAGGGCAAATATAGCCGGCTTAAAAATATAAAACAAAATATTTTTAATGAAAATTAATTTCTTACTCATTCGGAATTTCCCCGGCAGGTTTTTTGGTGTCCATTAAAAAGCTCAGGCATCAGACCGGCTTGGGGCGACTTTTGGGTGTGCTAATCCGCCAATTGTTGCCATACTCGGGCAGCCAGCGTTTCGCCAATGGCCAGCGAAGCAGTAGCCGCCGGGCTGGGGGCATTGCACACCTGAATCAGGGCGGGTTTTTCGAGGATCAGAAAATCGTCGTGGAGCTGGCCGTCTGGGGTGCAGGCCATGGCGCGAACGCCGCTGCGCCCGGGCCGGACATCCTGCGTCTTTAGTTCCGGCACCAGGCGCTGCAGGGCCTGAACAAAGCGCTTTTTGGAATACGAGCGCTGCAACTCTGCCCAGCCGTCGCGCCAGTATTTCCGGGCAAGCCGCCGGAAGCCGGGGTAGGCGAGGGTCTCCAACAACTCGCCCAGGTGCAGGTCTGAACGGTGGTACCCTTCCCGGCGGAAGGCCAGCACAGCATTCGGTCCCGCCTCGATGCCGCCTTCGATCATGCGGGTAAAGTGCACCCCCAAAAAGGGAAAGTTGGGGTTGGGCACCGGGTAGATCAGGTTGCGCACCAGGTGCTGGCGTTCCGAAACCAATTCGTAGTATTCCCCTCGGAACGGAATAATTTGTACCCCGGGATTTTCCCCGCTTTTTCGAGCCAGATGGTCGGAGTAAAGTCCGCCGCAAACAACCGCCAGGCGTGCAGAACCTTCCCAGTTTTCAGCTTCCAGCCGCACCGCCCCGGGCGCCTGCCGGATGCCGGTTATCCGGACACCGGTTTGAATTTGACCGCCGGCAGCCAAAATCAGTTCGGCGTATTTTTGGGCCACATGTCCGTAGTTGACAATACCTGCCTGCGGCACCCAAACCGCTTCCACAGCACGCGCAAAGGGCTCGATTTCACGGGTTTCGTCCGGTCCGATTTTTCGAAGGCCCTTTAGGCCGTTGGCCAACCCCCGCTGGTAAATCTGCTCCAAAGGGCCGCGTTCTGAGGCCTCCACCGCGACGATGATTTTTCCGCAAATGTCAAACGGCAGTCCCTGCTCGCGGCAAAATTCGAGGAGCAACTGATAGCCGCGCCGGCAGTTGGTGGCGCGCAAACTGCCCGGCCGGTAATAAATTCCGCTGTGGATGACACCGCTGTTTCGGCTGCTTTGATGACTGGCCACGGCCTTTTCTTTTTCCACGACCAGCAGCCGCAAATCAGGTCTTTTTTGCAATAATTGCCAGGCGGTAGCCAGGCCTACGATACCGCCGCCAACCACGATAATATCTTGTTGAACCATACCCTTTATGTTTTTGACGGCAAAGTTGACGAATTCACGCCTTGGTTTGGAAAATGAGCTAAGAGGAAGCGCCCACACTACTGGACAACATTTTGTTCTTCGGGTGAATCCAGACCTTCCAGGTTTGAGAAACCTGGAAGGTCTTTACCGAAAATATCCAGTAGTGTGGGAAGCGCCTGCCTTGTTGTTTTTCAATATTTTGAGATAAAAGCCAACTTTTTGTCTGGTACAATCTATTTCAAGTCCTTTGAAATAGCGCGTTGCGGCTATCTTTGCCGCCCTCTAACATAGCATTGATGAAAAATTACACGACGCTTATTGCTTTTCTGTTGATTCCCTTTTGTTTGCTGGCGCAAAAAGCCGGAAAAGGAACGGTCCGGGGAAATGTGTACGACAAGGAAACGGCTCAGCCCCTGGCCTTTGCAACCGTCCAGCTGGACGGCGCCGGAATGGGCACAGCTACCGACATTAATGGTTTTTTTTCCATCGCCAATGCCCCGGTCGGTCAATACCAGCTCAAGGTGAGCTATTTGGGCTACAATGATTTTAGCACTATGGTTCAAATTGCCAGCGAGGCCATCGTTTACCAAACGGTATATCTCCAAGAGAGCGGGACCAACCTGGATGAAATCGTTATTTCCGGAAAAAAAGAACAAGCGCGCAGCGAAGTTCAGGTTTCCAAACTGACGGTGACGCCCAAGCAAATCCGGGCGCTGCCATCCACCGGGGGGCAGGCCGACATAGCGCAGTACCTGACGGTGCTCCCGGGCGTAATTTTTACCGGCGACCAGGGCGGCCAGTTGTATATCCGGGGCGGCTCGCCTGTCCAAAACCGCATTTTGCTCGATGGGATGACCATTTACAACCCCTTCCACAGCATCGGTTTTTTCTCGGTTTTTGAAACGGAATTGATCCGAAACGTCGACGTGCTTACGGGTGGTTTCAATGCCGATTACGGCGGCCGGATTTCCGCCATTGTCGATGTGAAAACCCGCGAAGGCAACCGCAAACGCTTGGCCGGCCTGGTTTCGGCCAGCCCCTTTCAGGCAAAAGCGATGATCGAAGGGCCGATTATTCCGTTGAAAGAAGACGGCGGCGCCAGCATATCGTTTGTGCTAACGGGTAAACAAGCGCTGATCGATCAAACTGCTTCCAGCCTGTACAAATATGTAAACGACAGCTCGGGTATCCCGTTCAACTACCGCGATCTGTATGGCAAACTCTCGCTGATGACCGGCAACGGCAGCAAACTGAATGTGTTCGGTTTCAACTACGACGATGGCGTCCAATACCCGATTACCAGTTTCGACTGGACGAGTTCGGGAGGCGGCTTCGATTTTACGCTCGTGCCCTCCAACTCCAACACGATTGTCGGCGGAACGCTCACCTTTACTACCTACGATTCGCGCATCGAAGAGGCCGACCGCAAACCCCGCCAAAGCGGAATCAACGGGTTCTATGCCGGTCTGAATTTTACTAACTTCGACCGGAATAATGAATTAAAATACGGCCTCGAACTCACCGGTTTCCGCACGGAATTCAGTTTCCAGAACTTTCGCGGATTTACGATCGAACAGTTCGAAAACACCACCGAAATCAGCGCTTACCTCCGTTGGAAACGCAAGTTCGGCAACCTGGTGCTGGAACCCGGCTTCCGGATTCAATACTACCAGTCGCTCAACGACGTATCGCCGGAGCCGCGCCTCGGCCTCAAATACAATATTACCGACCGCCTGCGCTTCAAAGCTGCCGGCGGCTTATACTCGCAAAACCTGCTCTCCACGGTCAACGAACGCGACATTGTCAACCTGTTCGTCGGTTTTCTCTCCGGACCCGAAGAAGCCGTGTACAAACCCGGCTCCGCCAACGAACGCGTCGATCACCGGCTGCAAAAATCACTGCACGGCGTGGCGGGTTTCGAGGTGGACGTGACGAGCAATTTGGAACTAAATATTGAAGGGTACTACAAGGATTTTACCCAGCTACTGGCACTCAACCGCAACAAAACCGTCGCTCAAGACCCGAATTACGTGGTGGAAACGGGCGAAGCTTATGGCCTCGACCTCTCCTTGAAATGGGAAGCCAAACGGTTCTATGTTTGGGGCGCATATTCGCTGGGCTATGTGACCCGTTTTGACGGCGAACAAACGTACCCGCCGGTATTCGACCGCCGCCACAACCTCAACCTGGTTACAACCTACCAGATGGGCGCCAAAAAAGAATGGGAATTTGGCGCCCGCTGGAATTTCGGCTCCGGCTTCCCCTTTACCCTCACCCAAGGTTTCTTCAACAGCCTCAACTTCGACCAGGGTATCGGCTCCGACGTGCTCACCGGCAACGGCGATTTGGGGATCATTTACGCCGAAAAGCGCAATGGCGGCCGCCTGCCGTATTACCACCGCCTCGATATTTCGCTGAAGCGCACCATTTCCTTTTCGAAATACGGTAAAGTGGAAATCACAGCCTCCTGCACCAATGTGTACGACCGGGAAAATATTTTTTACTTCGATCGCGTGCGGTATACCCGGGTCAATCAACTCCCCATTTTGCCCAGCTTGAGCATGACGGTTCAATTTTAATGGAAGAAACAGTAAAACTCACCCAATACTCCCACGGCGCCGGCTGCGGCTGCAAAATTGCGCCGAAAGTGCTCGACCGCATTCTGCAACACAGCCCCGCTGCCGCTGCGCATTTTCCTGCCCTGCTGGTCGGAAATGAAGACCGCGACGACGCCGCTGTGTACGACCTGGGCGACGGTACGGCCCTTATCAGTACGACCGACTTTTTTATGCCCATCGTCGACGATCCGGAAGATTTCGGCCGGATTGCCGCTGTGAATGCAATTTCCGATATCTACGCCATGGGCGGCGCTCCGCTGCTGGCTATTGCGATCCTGGGTTGGCCGGTCAATGACTTGCCCCCGGAAGTGGCCAGTCGCGTAGTGGAAGGCGGGCGCCAAGCTTGTTTGGAAGCGGGGATTCCGCTGGCCGGCGGCCACAGCATCGACAGCCCGGAACCTATTTTCGGGCTGGCCGTCAGCGGCCGGGTGCGCCTGGAGCACCTGAAAAAAAATGGCGGCGCAAAGCCTGGCGCCCAGTTGTTTCTCACCAAACCGCTGGGCGTAGGGATTCTAACTACTGCCCAGAAAAAAGGCCTTTTAAAACCGGAACACGCCGAAATCGCTCCCGCCAGCATGAAAAGGCTCAACCAGATCGGCGAACAATTCGGCCGGCTGCCCTATGTGCAAGCCATGACGGACGTGACTGGCTTCGGCCTGCTCGGCCACCTGTCTGAACTCTGCGCTGCCAGCCAGGCCAGCGCTGTGGTGCATTTCGACCGGGTGCCGGCAATCGACCGGACGGTGCTGGATTTTTATCTGGAAAACAAGTGCATCCCCGGCGGCACACACCGCAACTGGGACAGCTACGGGCATAAAATCGCCGGCGCCTCCGAACTCCAGCGCTACCTGCTCGCCGACCCGCAAACCAGCGGCGGCCTGTTGGTGGCGGTTGACCCGGATGCTGTGTCCGAATTCCGGGAAGTCGCACAAAAAGCCGGATTCGACCTCGAACCGTTCGGATTTTTAATCGAAGAGCAGCCTATCGCGATCACGGTAGTTTAGCTTGCCGCTCGAGAGCGTTTCACCCCTAAAGGCACTAAAAAACACTAAACCACACTAAAGACTTTCCTTAGTGTGGTTTAGTGTTTTTTAGTGCCTTTAGTGGTGAAAAATTTACTGCCGTTGCTGTTGCGCGCGTTCTTGCTGGAACCGCATGAGGTCTTCCATCACCTGAATAAGTTGCTCGGCGCCGATGCGTTTCATCAGGATTTCGTGCTTGCGGTCGAGGATAAAAATTTGGGGCGTCGACTGCACGTCGTACAACGTTTTATAGCGGCTTTGGATGTAGGGATCGTAAGTGTTGATGAACAGGAAATCGCTGAATTCTTTTTCCTCCACCCCTTTCCAGCACTCAGGACCTTTGTCGGTTACGGCGGTGCACACAGCAAAAACCTTGACGCCGCGGTCTTTGAATTTTTTAGCAAACTCTACCAGGTCGGGAGCGGCTTTTTTGCAGTGGCTGCAATCGGGGGCCCAGAAAAACAACACCGTATAGTCGGCATCCACATCCCACAGGCTGAGCGGTTGGTTGTCGCGGTTGAGCACGGTGATGTTGGGCGCAATTTTACCGATCAGAATGGGTTCCAGACGGCGGGCGTTGTCGCAAATTTTTTCCAAATCCTCCCCTTTTACCCAGGATGCGCCACCGTTGCAATAATACTTCAAGGCCAGGTGGACATAGCAGGCATCCATGCCAACCACTTTCGACTTGGCGTAGGTGTTCAGGAAATGGATGAGGTAATATTTGTAGTTTTCCGGGCTGTCTTTCATGAGCCCGATCACATAGTCGAGTCCGACATTGATGCTGTCGGGGTGCTGCGGGACAATTTTCGTAATATAGGTTTCAATTTTTTGGTGCAGCACCGGGCTGCGCAGCATGCATGGGTCGGCGATGTTGAGGTTGTCGAAATAGTGGGCGCGGTACCAGTAGTACTTCTGGAGTTGAACGGCTTTGGGGTCGTCGCCTTCAAATTCGGGGATTTCGGGCTCGAGCGAGCTGCGGATGATTTTAGCCGTCAGGGTACCGTTGTGTTTGCGCAGCAGGTCGGTTTGATATTTCCGCACCTGTTTGTCGAGCGCTGTGCTGGCTTCCACCAAGCGCAATGAATCGGCAGGGTTGTTTTTCAGGACTTCCAACTGGGCTTTTATGGTATCGGCTTGCGTGCGCATACGGTTGAGAAAGCCGAGGTATTCGTAAAATACGGCATTGTCTTCCGAGCCTTTTACTTTCATGGTATTCACGGCATCTTTGGCATCGAAGGTGATGGTGAAATCCTGATCGTCATCGGGCAGCAACACTTGCACGAAACCGTTGTCGGGCTTCAGCACCAGGAGGTACACGCCACAGGGCAGCAGCGTATCGGCTTGAAACGTAAAATAACCGTCGGGGCCGGCTTGTACGGTGTCTTTGACGTACTGTTTGTCGCCGTAATGAAAACCGAGTATGAGTTCGGTTTCGGTGTAATTTTCGGGTTTGACCCGAATTTTATAGCCCGATTGGGCGGTCAGCGACCAACTCGCGCATAAGCTGCAAGCGAGAACAAAAACAAACGTACGGATCATGAGTAATTTAATTTGAGTTCGGGTTCAGGATGGGGCAAATATCCGAAGTGCTGCCCGGCGCTCCGGACGTTTTTGGTTTTGTTAACATTCAGCCGGGAGGAGTGTGTTACAAGTCGTATTGTTTGATCTTCCGGTACAGGGTGCGTTCCGAAATCTTCAGTTCTTCGGCCGCCTCCTTGCGTCGTCCATTGTATTTTTTCAGCGCCCGGCGGATGGCATCTTTTTCGATTTCATCCATGGCTAGCGGCGCGTCTTCCACTTCAGAACGGTCGAAAACGTTGGCGTTGGAGGGCTTGGAAGGTTCCAGGATAATGGGCGTCACCCTGCCGGATTCCGCTGCTGCGGTATCGCGCGGCCGGTAAGGCTCGTCGGCTTCGTCATCGGTTGGAGGAAAGCCCAGTGAAGGTTGCAAGCGCCGGTAGCTGTTTGGGTCGGGCACGCGCAGGTCGTTGTTGTGAATGAGCTCAAAAATCAGGGATTTGAGATCGTTCAGGTCGGTTTTCATATCGACCAGAAGTTTGTAAAAGATTTCGCGCTCCTGAAAATCGCCGCCGGGTTTGCGGTTGTGCCAATCTGATACCATCGGCAGGTTGCGGGAAAGCACCTGTGGCATCTGTTGCTGTAAGGCCTGCGCGGTAACCTCCCGGTCTTCGGAGAGAATGGACAGTTGCTCGGCGATATTTTTGAGCTCGCGAATATTGCCTGGCCAACGGTACGATTCGAGCGCATACTGCGCCTGGTCGTCGAGCCGGATCGGTTGCATCCGGTATTTTTCCGCAAAATCAGACGCAAATTTCCGGAACAACAGCATGATGTCTTCCCGCCGGTCTTTTAGCGCGGGCACCCGGATGGGCACGGTGCTGAGACGGTAGTACAGGTCTTCCCGAAATTTGCCCTTCCGCACCCGTTCTTCCAAATCGACATTCGTAGCGGCAATAACGCGCACGTCCGTTTTTTGAACTTTGGAAGAGCCGACCCGCAAAAACTCGCCCGACTCCAGCACGCGCAGCAGAAAGGCTTGGGTGTCGAGCGGCATTTCTGCAATCTCATCGAGAAAAATCGTGCCGCCATTGACGGTTTCAAAATAACCCTTACGGTCGGATACTGCGCCGGTGAACGAGCCTTTTTCGTGGCCGAAAAGTTCGGAGTTGATGGTGCCTTCAGGAATGGCGCCGCAGTTGACCGCGATGAACTCGTTGTGTTTGCGGGCGCTGAGCGCATGAATTATTTTTGAAAAAACCTCCTTGCCTACGCCACTTTCGCCCATGATGAGTACGCTCAGATCGGTAGGCGCCACTCGGGCGGCGGTTTCCAAAGCTGCGTCGAGGAGATGGGAATTACCCACTATCCCGAATCGCGCTTTTATTCCTTGCAATTGATTGGCCATGTTTTTTTAGTTGCAACCTGGGCTCAAGCGTACGTTCGCTTCGTCGTTCCATACCCAGCCTTCGATGTTTTTGTAGCGGACTTTTAAAAACTCGATTTCTCCCAATTCGGCGTCAGTTTGAATTTTTGTCTCCAAGACTTCCAATGCTACATCGGCGGGCACCATGCCGGCTTCCAAGGCTGCATGATCGGCCTCCTCCAGCAGTTGAATGTCTTCCAGCGTTGTCAGATAGCAACCGCTCGTTTCGTCGGCTCCGGCCGGATCGGCTGCGGCGGCGCCAGCGGCGCTTCCAGTGTCAGTTTCATGGAATTCGGTTGCTTGCCCCGCATCGGTTGCGCCAGTATCGCACATGCTAATCCCGACGACAAAGAGTGCGATGGCGCCAATAGCGACGACGATGTATTTGTAAACGTTATTTCCGCCGGCGCCCGCAGCCGCAGCGCCAACCGCCGGCGGAGCGGCTGAAAAAATCGGATGCTCATCACTTTTGCCGGTAAGGGCGTCGGTCAGGCTCAGCATCGAAACCCGAATCTGGTTGCGGTTGCGCTCGGCTTGCTCGAAGGCGATCAGCCCTTGCAATTCGGCTTTTTTTACCTCCGAAATCTGCCCCTGCAAGTGGATGATTTCATTTCTCACCTTGTTCGCCTGGCCAGACGACAGGTTGGATTCGGCGTAGGTGCCCAGCAGTTTTACAGCATCTTCCAGATCGCCTTTTGCCAGCAGTTCTTTTACTTGGGTAATGATCAGTGGTTCCATTTGATAACGTATTTTTTAGGAGGCCGGCTTTCGTCAGGAAAGCACGGTCCCAATCAGGGTTGCACTGGTAGCTTCGTGAATGCGTACCTGGACATAGTCGCCGGGTTTAAGTCCATCTTTTTTGGGGAACACCACCATTTTGTTTTGGGTGTTCCGGCCGCAAAAATCCTGGTCCGACTTCCGGGAATCGCGCTCGATGAGCACTTCGAAGGTTTTCCCGATGTCGGCCTGGTTGTGGCGCAGGCTTACAGCCGTTTGCAGGCGAATGACCTCGTTCAAGCGGCGTTTTTTGATGGCCTCCGGAATGTCGTCGGCATATTTCCGGGCGGCCAGGGTGCCGGGCCGCTCGGAGTAGAAAAACATATACGACATGGAAAAATTCGCCCATTCGATAATGCTCAAGGTATCCTGGTGCTCTTCCTCGGTTTCGGTGCAAAAACCCGTGATGATGTCGCTGGAAACAGCCGCCTCGGGCAGGATGCGGCGGATCGCCTCGATGCGTTGTTCGTACCAGGGGCGGTCGTACGTGCGGTTCATCAGCTCGAGAATGCGGCTGTTGCCCGATTGCACCGGCAGGTGAATGTATTTGCAAATGTTGGGGTACCGGGCCATGGTGTGCAACACCTTGTCGGTCATGTCTTTCGGGTGGCTGGTGCTGAACCGCACGCGCAGCAGTGGACTGACCTGGGCGGTCATTTCCAGCAAGTCGGCAAAATCGACGCGTTCGCCAGTTTCCGGATGATCCCATTTATAGGAGTCGACATTTTGCCCGAGCAGGGTCACCTCGCGATAGCCGTTTTGAAACAAATCGGCGGCTTCGGCGACAACACTGTGCGGATCGCGCGAGCGCTCGCGGCCCCGGGTAAAGGGCACTACGCAGAATGAACACATGTTGTCGCAACCGCGCATAATGCTGATAAACGCAGTAATTCCGTTCGATTCGAGGCGTACCGGGTTGATGTCGGCGTAGGTTTCTTCACGGCTCAACAGCACGTTCACCATGCGTTGGCCGTCTTCAGCGGCGCCAATGAGGCTGGGCAGGTCGCGGTAAGCATCAGGGCCGACGACGAGGTCGACCAGTTTTTCTTCCTCCAACCATTTTTTCTTCAACCGTTCGGCCATGCAGCCCAGCACGCCGACGAGGGCGCCGGGCCGTTGCTGTTTAACCGCCTCAAAATACCGCAGGCGTTTGCGCACGGTTTCTTCCGCTTTTTCCCGGATCGAGCAGGTGTTGATCAGGATTAAATCGCTCTCTTCGGCATTGCGAGTGGGCGAAAAACCCACTTCGGCCAAAATGGAGGCCACGATTTCGCTGTCGGAAAAATTCATCTGGCAGCCGTAGCTTTCGATGTAAAACCTCTTGCCGCCGGCGGTTGGCGATGCTTGCCAGTGCTCCTTGAACAGCGCCTTGCCCTGGATAGATTCGTCGATGTGTTTGAGCCCGGTCAGGGTCGGATTGTTATCGTACATAAATTATTGTCAGAATGCGCCGCAAAGGTACTGTGTTTTCAAAGAAAAATGCCAAAATGGCAGAAGCCGGGACCAAAAAATATGCCCGGCGGAAACGCATCCGGCCGGGCATATTAAAATGAAAAGGATGGCGGCTTAAATAGCGGCAACCACTGTAATCGCCGTGCGCAGCAGGAGCCGTACCACATCTTCCGACACGAGGTCGAATTTAGCTTTTGAAATGGCGGCCTGTTCGAGCAATTCAATTTTTACCAGTTCGCCCCGGCCGCGCACCAAAAACTCGAAGTCCTCCTCGGAAATCTTCCGGCTTTCCAACAATTCGGAATAGCGGATCACATCGTCGCGCATGCCGTTTTTAAGTTCTATCGCAGCTTTTTCATACGCTTTTTTACGGCGTTTCACGAAGTTGCCGACAATATCCAGCACCTGGTCGTCCAGGTTGGCGAGCGCTTTTTCAACATCTTTTTTTGGCATAAGAATGCGTGTTGGTTGGTGATCAAATGTTCAGCAGGGGAGTGCTTATTTAGGTTTTGATTCTTCCGCCCGGATAATGGAGGCAATGGCGCTTTTCACCTGATCGGTGGCTTCCTTCACAAAGTCCTTGTCCAGCTTGCCTTTTTCTTTCCAACGATCGAGAAAGGGTTGCACCATTTTGTCGCGCAGTAGTCGGTACTGTTCCGTCACTTCTTTGTTTTTGGGCGTGGCAGCTGCCCGGTCGTAGGCGGCCGTGAGGCTGGCTACGATGGCTTTCACTTCCGGTTCGTTTTCGGAATAGGCTTTGGTGGCTTTGAGCATCAGCGCCGGGACGTTTTTTGCCAAATTTTTGGCATTTTCGATCGCCACAGTGTCGATACGGGCGCTGGTACAGCTGGCCACCAGGGCCAGCAGGGCCGCCAGCGCAAAGCTGGTCCAGGCCGTAGCAGGACGGAAGATCGAAGGGCTGATCGAGCGGATGGTTCTCATAAAAAATCGTTTTTGGTGAACGTGAAGGTATAACAGGCGAAATGAACGATCAAAAGTAGGATAAATGATGCAGATCAAATACCGGCTGAAATTTTTTCCAGGGTGCGCTCGATCAGCCGCTGCACGGTTTGGCCGGGCGCCGCGCTGAATTTGCCCAAGGGCCGGTTGGCAATAATGGCGCTGAGCGAAATGGCGCGGTGCCCCAGGAGCCGGGCCAGTCCGAACATGGCAGCCGTTTCCATTTCCAGATTCAACACCCGGCGGCCTTCAAATTCAAAGGTATGCAGCCAATCGAGGTATTCGGGCAACCGCACCGGCGCCCGAAGTTGCCGGCCTTGCGGACCATAAAAGCCGGGGTTGGTGGCGGTCAGCCCTTGGTAAAATCCATCGCTGAAAACCTGCGCCAAACCGGCGTCGGCTTCGGCGTAATAGGGCGCCAACGGAAACGACCAGCGCGGGCCAAAATGCGCCCGCAGGGCCTGCACCAGGGCGTGTTCCTGCTGTTCCGGCGCCTGATAAAATTGGAGCAGCCCGTCGAGGCCAATGCCGCCGGTTGAGGCCACAAAACTGTCGGCGGGCACCTCCGCCTGCAGGCCGCCGGCGGTGCCGATGCGGATGATGGTCAGGCTGGTCGTTTGGGCTTTGACTTGCCGCTGGTCCAGGTCGATGTTGAACAGCGCGTCGAGTTCATTAAAAACGATGTCGATGTTGTCGGGGCCGATACCTGTCGATAACACGCTCAGCCGGGTATTGCCCAACCAGCCGGTGTGGGTGACAAATTCCCGTTTTTGCACCCGGTGCTCCACCCGGTCAAAATAGCGGCTCACCCGCTCCACGCGGTCTTGATCGCCCACGGTAATGATGATCGGAGCCACTTGTTCGGGCTGCAGGTTGAGGTGGTAAATGCTTCCGTCGGCGTTGCGGATCAGTTCGGATTCCTGAATCTTTTTCATTTTTCAGCGATTTGTTTACTGCCGTGAAAATACAGGGCAATTCCCCGTTTCTTTGCAGCTGAACGGAAAAAGATGCCTACGCTTTTGAAAAACAATCCGACGCCCAAATCTTCCCCGCTAGCCCCCATTTTCCTAACCGTTTTTCTCGACATGCTGGGAGTTGGGATCATCATTCCGGTTTTGCCGGCCCTGTTTATTTCACCCGACACCAGCATTTTGGCCGCCGATACTACCCTGACTGATCGCTCGCTGCTGTACGGTTACCTGATTGCCATTTACCCGCTGATGCAATTTTTTGGCGCGCCGGTATTGGGGGCCTTGTCTGACCGGTATGGCCGCCGGCCCATGCTCGTCGTATCTTTAGCCGGCACTTTGCTGGGCTACCTGCTGTTTGGCTGGGCTATTTTATTAAAAAACTTACCCCTGCTGTTTTTGAGCCGCGCACTGCCAGGATTTACCGGCGGCAATATCAGCATCGTGTATTCCGCTATTTCCGACCTTACCGTGAAGATGCCGGAAAACCGGCCCAAGTACTTCGGTTTGATCGGTATGGCCTTCGGACTCGGGTTTATCCTCGGCCCCGCCCTGGGCGGCCTGCTCGCCGACAACACGGTGCTTTCCTGGTTCGATCACGCTACGCCTTTTTGGTTTACTGCCGGACTCACGCTGCTCAACATCCTGTTGTTGTGGCGCTTGTTTCCGGAAACGCTGCCTGAAAAGCGCGACACGCCGGTTCGTTTTACTACCGGTATCCGCAACATCCGCAAAGCGTTTTCGTCGCCTAACCTTCGGGGGATTTTCCAGGTGTCGATGTTGCTTTCGCTGGGCTTCTCTTTTTTCGCCCAGTTTTTTGCCGTGTATTTGATGCAGCGCTTCGGGATGAAGGAAAAAGACATTGGGCTGATTTTCGCCTGGGTGGGTATCTGGCTGGTGTTCACGCAGGGCGTGACGGTCCGGCAGTTGTCGAAGCGAGTACCCTCTCAAAAAATTCTGCGCTATTCCATCGTGTTGTTGAGCATTTCCGTACCCCTGGTGCTGTTGGTCGACAGCCCCTGGATGGTCCTGTGGGTCAATCCTTTGATCGCCACCTTCCAAGGCATCACCGCGCCGAACCTCACCACAGTGGTCAGCGCTCAGGCCAGCGCCCAGGAGCAAGGTGAAATTTTGGGCATCAACCAAAGCATGATTTCGGTAGGGCAGCTCGTGCCGCCCCTGATCGCCGGCTATTTGAACAGCCTGGATGGGGCTTATCCAATTCTGGCGGCTGGAATGACCATCTTTCTCGGCTGGATCGTGTACATTCGCCTGCGTTTAGACCAGGACAAAACCGCCGCAGCGCCCACATTATGAAAAAGAAAAACGACTTTTCGTTGCAGGAAGCCATGCAGGATATGATCCGGCAATACCGTTTGCAGCCCCAGTTGAACGAAACGCGGGTTAAAATGCTGTGGGAAAAACTGATGGGAAAAACCATTGCAACCTACACCTCGAACATCCGGTTGCAGAAAAACGTCTTGCACCTCACCATCCTCTCCGCCCCGCTCAAGCACGAGCTGTCTTTCGGCAAGGAAAAAATTATGGCCTTGCTCAACGAAGAAATCGGCGAAGACCTGATTAAAGAAGTGGTGATCCGCTAGCGCTTATTTGTCGGGGCGTTTGCCCTGATGCAAAAACTCCTGATACGCTTTGAGCTCTGCCCATTCGCCATTGGCAGCCAGCAATGCTTGCGACGGCCAGGTGCCAGGGTCGTGTACGACGAAACGGGGGCCCGCATCAGCCAAAATGTTTTTGATTTGTTGAACGCCGGTGGCCGCCAGTTGGCCGTAAGTCGTGATGCCCGCTTGAAACAGCACCTCTTCGATTTTCGGCCCGATGCCTTCTACAATTTTCAGGTCGTCGTGCGGGCCCTTGGTTACCGCGGCGATCACGGACGGCTCCTGCTCCGCAGGCTTGGCCGGCGTTTTTTGGGCAACCGGCTCCTCCGCTTCCGCAATACCTTCTTCCAAATGCTCCTCCGCCACCGGGGCGATAAAAATTGGCGACGGGATGGCGGCTGCTCCGGCGTCTGCATTTTCCTTTAAGGCTGCCAGCTGGGGCTCCGCATCCAGTGCCGGCGTTTGGGAAAGGTTTTCCGGATCGGCAATGCTGGCTTCCAGGTCGGGAAGGTCGCCGTCGAGCGGCCGGCTGGGCAGCGGAGCGGGGATTTCCAGGCTGTGCGCGCCGGCCTCGGGTTCGTGCGCCATGCCGAATTCGGATTCCAGTTGCCGGTTGCGGGCCTGCACTTTTTCAAGGTCGCTTTGCAGGACGGTCAGTTGGTTGCGCAGGTTTTCGCTGTCCCAGTTCAGGCTTTGTACCTGGCTTTCCAGGCTGGCGTAGCCCGATTCCGCTTCGGCCAGTTTATTTTTCAAACTTTCTTGTTCGGTGCGCAAGGTGGTCGCCGTGGCGTCGAGGCTGACGTTTTCGATGCGCAGGCGTTCGGCTTCCTGGCGGAAGCGACTCCACAGTACCCATCCCAGCCAAAGCCCGAGCAGGAACATGACGCCGAGCATGAACAGAATTTCAAACGTGTGGGTGGTAAAGGTGCCCGTTCCGGGGCCTTGAAAGACATTTTGTTCGAACATAGCGGAGTTGGAATTAGCGAATTATGGCGTGCAGCGGTTTATTTAACCCGGATTTCGACCCGGCGATTTTGGTAGCGTCCTTTGGGGTGATCGTTAGAGGCAATGGGCTTGCGCTCGCCGTACGATTTACAAACGATCTGTTTTTTTGCCACCCCTTTTTTTATCAGCAAATCGCGGATGTTTTTGGCCCGGCGCAGGGCGAAGGCCTCATTGGTTTTGCTGTCGCCCACATTGTCGGTATGGCCCGTGAGCGTGACGGTTCCGCCGCCGTCGATCAGCTGGCGCGCCAGCCGGCTCAGGTACGCGTCGATGGCGGCATCCTCTTCTTTTCTGGTGGAATTGTACGGGAAATGGATCAGCGCATGGTCGGCCAGTTCTTCTACCTGTACGCGGTTGATATCCGGCTCGGCAGCTGGAGCGGTACTGGTTGGCGGAGTCACGCTGGAACTGGCGCTGTCAGACTCCAAAGGCGTAAACGCCGGCTGGCTGTTGTTGGGGCCTTGATCGCCTTCCAGCGATTCAGCTTCGAAGGGGATGGCTTGCTGCGCCAGGGCCGGCGCCGTAGCGCCGCACACTTGTTTGATGCCGCAAACATACCGGTAGCAACACAGGGCACTCCACAATACAACAACCGCCAGTACCAGTGTTTTAGAACTCATGATGATCGGTTTTCCGCTAAAAAAAAAGTTTGTAAATCGGGTGTTAGTTGCGGCTTTTTGAATGGTTTGACAAAACTACGGTAATTTTACCGGGCAAAAAAATATACGCGGGCTACTTGCCATTGCCGGTCGCCAGCCATTTAATCCCAGGCGTTGCCAGCCAGAATAAATTTACTTTAAACCGCAACCTTCGGTCCCAATCCGGGTTCCTGTTCGGAAGATTCCCGTTATGAACACATCAGAAACCAAAGCCAGGCTTTCCCGCGAAAGCCTGCGCGAGGCGCTCAAGATTTTTGAATATGTGCGCCCTTACCAGGCCCAGTTTATCTGGGGACTCGTTCTGCTTTTTTTATCGAGCGGCATTTTCATGCTCTTCCCTTATCTGATCGGCAAAATGCTCGATGTGGCGCAGGGCGTTACGCTCGATTTTGATTTAAAAAAAATGGGTTTGCTGCTCATCGGCATCCTGGCGGTACAAGGCGTGATCTCCTATTTGCGGGTCATGATGTTTGCCGTCGTCAGCGAAAAAGGCACCGCCGATGTGCGCAAGGCTTTGTACCAAAAACTGATCTCCCTGCCCATCGTTTTTTTTGAAAAAAGCAGGGTAGGGGAGTTGGTTAGCCGGCTGACCAACGATGTGGAAAAACTCTACAACACCTTTTATTTTATCCTGGCGGAGTTTATTCGCCAGGTCATCATCCTCGTCGGCGGCATCGTCATGCTCACCTGGATGACGCCCAAACTGGCGGGCGTCATGCTCATCACCTTTCCGGTGATCGTCGTCGGCGCCTTGTTTTTCGGGCGCTGGGTGCGCAAACTATCCAAGCGGCGCCAGGAAATACTCGGCGAAACCAACACGGTGCTGGATGAAACGCTCCAGTCGATCCATGCCGTAAAGGCCTTTACCAACGAAGCTTTTGAACAACTGCGTTACCGCCGCTCAAACGACGAAGTGGTCGACGTATCGATGCGCTATGCGCGCGGCAGGGCCGTTTTTGCTGTGTTTATCATCACCATGCTCTTCGGCGCACTCTTTTTTGTCATCGGCTTCGGGATGTACATGGTGCAATCCAAACAAATTACCGCGGGCGAGCTCATCACCTTCGTCACCTACACGGCGGTGATCGGAGCAGCCATTGCCGGACTCGGCAATTTTTACACCGAACTGGTCGGCACAGTAGGCGCCACCGAGCGCATCCGGGAAATCCTGCGCAGCGCGTCTGAAGTGGAGGAGCGCCCTCAGTCCAACCAACCGGCTGGGCGACTCACCGGTGATGTCGTCTTCGACGACGTACATTTTTCCTACCCAACCCGGCCCGACATGCCGGTGCTGCGGGGCGTCAGCCTGACCATTCCTTCCGGCAAAAAAGTGGCGCTGGTCGGTCAAAGCGGCGCGGGAAAGTCGACTATCATGCAACTGCTGTTGCAGTTTCACCGCCTCGACAGCGGCACAATCAGCATCGACGGTACGGATATTAACGCTTATGACCTGGCGTCGTACCGGCACAATTTTGCCATCGTACCACAAGAGGTGATCCTGTTCGGCGGCACTATCCGGGAAAATATTTTGTACGGAAAACCCGAGGCCACGGAGGCCGAACTGGAAGCCGCTGCCCGCAAAGCGAACGCCTGGGAATTTATCCAGCGCTTTCCGGAGGGCATGAACACGGTGGTCGGCGAGCGCGGCATCAAACTGTCGGGCGGACAGCGCCAACGCATCGCCATCGCCCGGGCTATCCTGCGCGACCCGGCTATTTTGCTGCTCGACGAAGCCACCTCCTCGCTCGATGCCGAAAGTGAAAAAGTGGTGCAAGACGCGCTCAACAACCTGATGGAAGGCCGCACCAGCATCATCATCGCGCACCGCCTGGCTACCGTGCGGGAAGTCGATTGTATTTATGTGCTGGAAAGCGGCGGGATTGTCGAGCAAGGCACCCACGAGCAGCTTTCCGCCGTGGAATCCGGCGTGTACAGCAGCCTGGCCAAGTTACAGTTCGACCTGAATCCCAACTAATCTGGCCTGCTGTTCGCATAAAAACTGGAGCAGTTTTTGACCAGAGATTTCCCCTCGCGCTACCGGACATTTTTCGAAAGGGCGGCGGTGGTATTGCCAAACCCCGTGCTTTGCGACGCTGCCGAACGGGGTTCGGCAGTACGCATCGGAAAACAATCGGCCGTTACAGCCGTTTGAACGAAACCAAATTTTACTGGCTAAATAAAACCTATGTCCTATTTCAAATCATTCGCCCGCTACTGGGCGCTCCCCATCTTGCTTTTTACCCTTTTCGCCGGAACAGGCGCCGCTCAAACGAACGCCGACGGCTGGGAGCTGAAAAATGAAAAGAACGGCGTGAAAGTTTATTACCGGAAAACGCCCGGCGTGTATGAATTGAAACTGACCACCTCGATCAAAGTCCCGCTCTCCGGCATCGTCTCCCTGTTCGACGAAGTTGCCAAATACCCGGAGTGGGGCTACAAAGTCGCCGAGGCCCGGCTGCTCAAGCGGGTATCGCCGACCGAAATGTACTACTACTCCCGCATCGATTTCCCCTGGCCCATGAGCGACCGCGATGTCGTGCTGCATACTACCCTGGAACAAAATCCGCACAACCACACCGTTACGTCTACCAGCGTTGCCGTTTCGGGCTGGGCGCCGGAGGTCAAAGATGTTGTCCGGCTCAAACGCGCCACCACGCGCTGGACACTTATTCCAGGCGCCGGCGGCTGGCTGTATGTCGAGTACTTCCTCTCCTCCGACCCCGGCGGCAGCATTCCCGACTGGGCCATCAACATGGCCCTCGACATGGGGCCCCGGGAAACCATCAAGCGCATGAAAATGATCCTGAAGGAGCCCGCTTACCAAAATACCAAGCTGGCCCACATCCGGGAATAATAATTCCTTGCCCCAGCGGTGAAACTTTGCTGAAAAAGCGCTGTTTTTGTGACAAACAGCGCTTTTTCTTTTATGGCTTATGCGAGTTTGCGCGACGCCGTTCGCGATCTGGAAAAAAACGGCATGCTCCTCCGCATCCGGGAGGAAGTAGACCCCAACCTGGAAATGGCGGAAATCCACCGGCAAATTTTCGACCGGAAAGGCCCGGCCATTTTGTTCGAACGGGTAAAAGGCAGCCCTTTCCAGGCGGTCAGCAACCTGTACGGCACCTTCGACCGCACGGAGTTTTTGTTTCGGCACAGCCTGGAGCGGGTCAAGCGGGTGATTGAACTCAAAAAAGACCCTGCCAGCTTGTTGAAAAAACCGGGGCGCTACCTCGGCGCGCCCTGGACGGCCTTGTCGGCCCTGCCCATGCGCAGCCTCGTCGGGGCTCCCATCCTGCACGGAACCACCACCATCGACCAATTGCCCCAAATAAAAAGTTGGCCCATGGACGGCGGCGCTTTTATCACCCTGCCGCAAGTGTACACCGAAGCGCCCGGCCAGCCCTCGATCATGCAGTCGAACCTGGGCATGTACCGCATCCAACTTTCCGGCAACGATTACCTGCCCAATCAGGAAATCGGTCTGCATTACCAACTCCATCGCGGCATCGGGGTACACCATACCCAGTACAACAGCCGTGAAGAACCTTTCCGGTGCAGCATATTTGTTGGCGGACCACCCAGTCACGCCTTTTCGGCCATCATGCCGCTGCCGGAAGGCCTGAGCGAGCTCACCTTCGCCGGCATGCTGGCCGGCCGCCGGTTCCGGCACCTCCAACGCGACGGCTACCGCCTGAGCGCCGATGCCGACTTTGTCATCACCGGCGAAATTTTAAAAAATGTGAAAAAACCGGAGGGTCCCTTCGGCGACCACCTGGGCTATTACTCCCTGGCCCACGATTTCCCGGTCATGCGCGTGCACCGGGTGTACCACCGGAAAAACCCGCTCTGGCACTTTAGCGTAGTGGGCCGCCCGCCGCAGGAAGACAGCAGCTTCGGCTGGCTGATCCACGAACTGGTGGCGCCGCTGACGCCTCAGGAGTTTCCCGGCCTGAAAGAACTCCACGCCGTGGATGCTGCCGGCGTTCACCCCCTGCTGTTGGCTATCGGACACGAGCGCTACATGCCCTTTCGCGAGCGCGTGCCCGAAGAAATTCTGACCATCGCCAACCGGATTCTCGGCTCGGGCCAAACCTCGTTGGCCAAGTTTCTGTTCATCGCCGCTTCCGACGACGATCCGGCGCTCGACACCCACGATATTCCGCACTTTTTTCAACACCTGCTCGAACGCGTCGACTGGACGCGCGACCTCCACTTTCAAACCCGTACCACCATCGACACCCTCGACTACTCGGGCTCGGGCTGGAACGAAGGCTCCAAAGTTGTGGTGGCTTGCCGGGGTGAACGTCGCCGCGATTTGGCTTCGGAGCGCCCCGGCGCGCTTCAGCTGCCCGACGGTTTTTCCGATCCTCAAGTATGCCTGCCCGGCGTGCTGGCCCTTCAGGCGCCGGCCTACCGGGCCAATCAACCCGCCCGCGAACAAGCGGAACAGCTTTGCCGTCAGCTGGAAGGACAAGCGCTCAGCGGCTTCCCCCTGATCTTGCTGGTCGATGACAGCCGGTTCTCTGCCGCCACGCTCAATAATTTCCTCTGGGTGGCATTTACCCGCGCCAACCCCAGTCACGATCTTTACGGCGTGCAGGCCTTCACCGAGCACAAACACTGGGGCTGCCGCGGACCGCTGCTGATCGACGCCCGGAAGAAGCCGCACCACGCGCCGGAACTGGAGGTGGATACTGCGGTGCAAAAACGCGTGGAAGCGCTGTTGGGAAGCCTCGGATTGGGATAAAATGCCGCCGGTTTACGACGATCGGGAAAAACTTTTCCCTTGCAGAAACACCGATTCTTCGTGTTGGGAAATATCCAGCCCCATCTGTTCTTCCTCTTCTGTGACGCGCATTGGCGTAAACCAGGCCACCAGTCGGTAGAGCAAAAGCGAACCAAAAAAGGTAAAGGCACTGACGATCAGCAACGCCAGGAGGTGGTACAAAAACAACGTCGTTTGTCCGGTGATCAGTCCGCCCTGTTCGGCGAACACCGCCGTCAGGATCATGCCGACAATACCGCCGACGCCGTGGCAAGGAAACACATCCAGGGTGTCGTCGAGGTCCGATTTCGTTTTCCAGTGCACGGCCAGGTTACACACAATAGCGGCGACAATGCCGATAAACAAGCTGCTGCCGTAGCTGACAAAACCCGCGGCCGGCGTAATGGCCACCAAACCCACTACAGCTGCCACGCAGGCGCCCACGGCAGAGGCTTTTTTACCCCTGGCCAGATCGAACAACATCCAGGCCAGCATAGCGGAAGCGGAGGCGAGGTTGGTGTTGATAAAAGCCAGCACCGCCACCTTGTTCGAATCGAGGGCGCTGCCAGCATTGAACCCAAACCAGCCAAACCATAGCAGTCCGGTGCCCAGTACTACGTATGGTACGTTGACCACGGTATGCTGTTTTTGTTCGACATGCGCTTTTCGGCGCCCGAGAAAAATGGCGCCGGCCAACGCGGCAAATCCGGCTGAAATATGCACCACAGTACCGCCGGCAAAATCCAGCACCCCCATTTTAAAAAACAGCCCGTCGGGATGCCAGGTCATGTGCGCCAAAGGGCAATAGATCAGCAGCGAAAACAGGCAAACAAAAATCACATACCCCCAAAACCGGACGCGTTCGGCGAACGAACCCGTAATCAGAGCCGGGGTGATGATAGCGAATTTGAGTTGAAAGGCCGCGAACAGCACGAAGGGAAGGGTAGTGCCAATCCGGTCGTGGGCGGCCAATCCCACATTATCGAAAAACAAAAAGGTGTCCGGGCGCCCGATGATCCCGTAAATGTCGTCGCCAAATGCCAGGCTGAAACCAACGACATACCACAACAGACTCACAATACCCAGCGCTACAAAACTTTGCAACATGGTGGAAATAATGCTTCGGGCGTTGACCATGCCGCCGTAGAAAAAGGAAAGTCCCGGCGTCATCAGCAGGACTAGTCCGGAGGCGGAAAGCATAAAGGCCAGGGTGCCCGTGTCGAAATCACCGCCGTCCGGATGCCTGGACGGATAGAAAGCCGACAGCGTTGAAAGCGTGATGAAGATGATGAAAATACTGACCGCTACGTTGCGGCTGTGCTTTTTCAGGTTGGTTTGCAAATTATTCATGAGTTGGCGAGCCGATCATTTTGTCCGGCGGTAAATGTAGCGACTAAATTTGGAAGGTTTTCCGGGCAGCCATTCCAGCGTACGGGAATTATTTTTGAAAAATTTTGTTTTGCGTTTGGAAAAGAAAATTTGGCGCTCTTATCTTTGCCCCGCTCTTGACAAAGCGGTCGTTGGACTTCCAACGCGCGCTCCAACAAGGCCCGTTCGTCTAGGGGTCAGGACGCATCCCTTTCACGGATGAAACACGGGTTCGATTCCCGTACGGGCTACTAAAAATGCCTTGCAATCAGCGGATTGCAAGGCATTTGTTTTTTTACGGCGGTATTCCGGCTGTTTGGTTTCCGTAATTTCCATTCAATTTTCTCTGAATCCCAGGCACTTCGGCCGGCTTTTGGTTGGCAAGTTTCTGCTGTAGGCCAATGCGATGCCCCTGCGTTTGCCAGCATCCGTTTGCGCAAGTTCTGCCCAGGACTTTGGCCGTGGAATACCTTCCCAAAATTGTTATTTTTTTTTCTGCGCTACAGGTTGACTTTTGTTCCAGCCCACTACACCTCCGGGTTCCAATTTCCTTGCAAGGCAAGGCATGAGATTTTTGAAGGCAAGTAACAGCATCCTTGCGGCTATCCGTTCCCATCCTCACGCACTTCTCTCCTTTACTTAAACTTCAGCTATTATGGTTCAAACGTATTTAAAACCTGCATTTGTACTCCTGCTTCTTTTTAGCGCCAACAGGGCTGAATTCAAAGCCCAAAGCAGCGATCCCCTTTTTATCCAATCCAAAAACACGGTGGTTGACCCCGCATTAACGGTAACCCAGCTAACCGCAGCCTCCATTTTTATGAACTGGAGCAATTTCGGCACGCACTACACTGTCACGATTACTGACTTGACCTCCAACCGAGTTCTGACCAGCTTTGAAACAACCAACATCAGCGCTACCGTTGGTGGACTCATCAGTGGACACAGTTATCGCTGTGCGGTAGCTGACGGTACCCCAATTATAAACGCTGATATTGTAATGGGATAAAATCCGAAGTACGCATTGGCTCGAGAACAGTGGATACAGCAACATCTAGTATTTCATCATTAATAAATTTCAAACCATGTGCTCAAACATTTTAAAATGCGCGCTCCCGCTGCTGCTGCTCTGCGCATCCGGTTG
>CAZVZH010000003.1:0-13946 GCA_964630705.1 uncultured Saprospiraceae bacterium
CAATTTTTTCCATGGGCGTGTCGGAGGTGAACTGAATTTTCGCGTCGCGGGTGAAGTAGCGCTGGGCGTTGGCAGCAGAGGCCAGGGTGAAAACCAGCAGGGCGGGCAGCAATAGTTTTTTCATGTTTTAACCTATTATTTTATGGATTAACGAAGGGTTGGCGCTATCGTTTTGCAGAAAGCCTTAAGGGGGTGTTAATGCGCCACCACCACGCAGCGGGCCAGCTGCACGTCGAAATTGAAGCCGGCGCACTCGCCCTTGATAGTAAGTTTTTCACCGGCCGGGAAGCTGCTGCGTTCGTGTTTGGTGTTGGGGTCGAATTCGCAGGAGATGGAAAAATCGCTGCCGGTGTCGAGCAGCACCTTGGGCGTACCGTCGTCGAGCGTCGACGATTCGAGCACGGCGCCCTGCACGGTCACGATTTTGCCCAGATATTTGGCGGTGGCGGCCGTTTCGTCGGCCTGAAATTCCTGGTACAAATCTGCGGCGCTTACCGCCACTTCAGATTTTTGCGCGGCCATGCTCGGCATTTTCTTGTTGTACAAATAGTAGGCGATTCCGCCGCCGATGGCCGCCAGGATTAAGAGGGGGAGTGCGAGTTTTTTTAACATGATCGGAGTGTGGTTGGGTGTGGAAAATCAATTGTTCGGCGCGCCGGCATTCACCCAAGCCTCAATTTTCAGGCGGTTGCACAGCGACATGAGGCCCGATTGCGGCATCGGCGCCGCTTGGTTGTTGATCCGGTCCATCAGCTTGCCGTTGAGCGCTACCGCCTTGAACTGGTCGTAGGTTTCATACGGTATACCGGAGTAACTGGCCGATGAAGACAGGTGGCAAGAGTTGCAGTTGTCCGCCATAATCTGTTTGATCTCCACGCTAAAGCGAATGCCGGTGGTATCGCAATTGGTGGTGGGGTCGGGGCCGTAGAGGTCTTCTTCGTTGTCCCAATAACAGCCGGCCGGCAGCGCAACGAGCGCCATGCCGGCCAGAATGGCCAAAGCAGCAAATGTTTTTTTCATGCTTGAGGAGAAAGCGGTATGCAGTTAAGTTTTAGAAAGGACAAAGATAATTCCTGACGGAAATATGAATGTGCAGGAGGGCCATTCTGACGGATTTATGCGTTTTTTGCCGCCCAAATGCAACGGAAGGCAAGCCCCTTTGCACAAAATTTGCCAACAAAACTACCGGCTGGCTTGTTCCTTGCCCAGTAATTCGAACCGAACGCGCACTTTCGCCTACCGAACATGGAAAAAAAGGACTGGAAAACGTGGATCAGCCGGCTGGGAGTAGCCGGTTTTTTATTTTTCCTGATTAAAGGCCTGATTTGGCTGGCCGTTTTTTGGGGCGCCTGGAAGGCTAGCTGCAACTAACCGGAGCCTGCGTCACCCGCCATCCAAGCCCCGGATCATTTGCCACAATTGATTTTCTTCTACCCCCCGGAAATCAGCGAAACGGTGCTCCGGGCTCCGGGCGCGCAGGTGCTCGATCAGCGCGCGCCGGCTGGGTTGCTCCGGCAATTGCGCCGGTATGTCGTCCATTTCCAGGATGTAATACCCTTGCCGTTCCAATTCGGCAGCCACCTCCGGCGTAAGTGTTTCCACATGGCAAAACTGGCATTCCTGGCTGGAAAGTTGACCTGAAATCTGCCGTTCGGCCAGGTATTTTTTCCCAAATTCCAGTACTTGCTCCGGCGCGGTGTTTTGCGGGGCTAAGATGTCGAAATGCGCCGTAGCGCCATTGGACATCAATACATAGGTATCATAAACAGCAACTTGCATAGCTAGGAATTTTATCCGATCAGATCGGCCAGTTTTCCGAGTTTCCCGAAAGCCTTGCCAAAAAAGCCGATAAACCGCGTGGCGGTTTTCACTTGTTTGTATTTCTTTTTAAACTTGGGGTAGAGCTCAGCAAACTGCCGCCCGTAGGGTTTGCGCAGCAAATTGGCGGTAAAAACGCCCTGGTCGAGCAGGCTCATGCGGCTGAATTCGGTGTTGACTTGCCGGCTGATCGCCTCCAGCGCAGCTTCGTTTTGATTGAAATATTTCGCTACCAATTTGCCGCCTTTCACCGGGTTGATGGGCTTGAGCGCCGCGTCCATCAGCCGCACGCTGGAGGCCAGCAGCGAATCCATTTTTTGCTCAGGCGCCAAGCCGGATTGCGCCACGCGGCTGAGCATGTTCCGCTCGGCGGCGAGAAATTTGGAGTAGTTAAAACAGGCAGCGGTGAAAAGCAGCAAGCTTGCGGCTAGTACAATTCGGGATGACGACATGCGTAGGTTTGTTTTACTATTCAAACGATAAACCGTTTAAAGTCAAAATGTAAGATGTAAAATTTAAAAGTCAAAAGGGAAATTTCGGTTTGGAAAATATGGTGGCGTTGGTGAATAGTAAAAGCCCTCAGAGGCTAACTCCCTTTTGACTTTTAAATTTTACATCTTACATTTTAACTTTCTTCATTCTCTTCGCCCGCTGTCCGTTTGCGCCTTCAGGCTGGCCTCCACTTCCCAATTGGCCCGCAGCGGATCCAGTTTTTTTATAAAAACCGCTTCAGGTTGCATCCGGGTGAAGAAATCGCCGGGGTCCCAGCGCTGGTTTTCGTTCCGGTCGGCGATGAGTTGTACGGTATAGGGCAGGGGTTGTAATTTTTGAAAAACAAACTGCACGGCGGCGCTGCTGTCGGCGGTAAAAAAACGCTCGGTTTCCAGCTTGTTATTGCTTATCAGTTGAAGCAGGTAGGCGGCGCCGGGCTCCAAGCCTTCCAGGCTAAGTTTCAGGTCGCCCAGTTGCTTTTCTTCCGGTACCTGAAAGTTGCGCTGGAGGGTATCGGTGTTCGTGATGCCGAAAAAATCGGTCAATGCGCCCGGCAAAAACTGCAAGCGGTATTTTTTCCCAAACTGCCAGTCGAGCAGCAGCTCCAAGCTGCGGGGCCGGGCGTTGTCGAGCCGAAAATCGAACGCGTGAAACGCGGCGGAATCAACCGTCAGCCGGCACAGCGCCGTGTCGACGCGCACTACCGGATGGTTAAAATCAAGGGCTACCGGCTGGAAGGGCGCAACCGTCACCGTACGTGGCGGAGGCAATGCGGCGGTTGGCGGCGCTTGGTCGGGTTGACTGCGGCCGCGCCGGCCGGAAGCGCCCGGAGCAGCCGTGGTTTCGTCGGCAAAGCGCAGGCGCGCCGTTTCCAGAAATGCCAGCCGCGGCAGCGGGCGAACCGCCACAGTGTCGGCGCCTGCCAACAGCGTCCAGCCTGTCGAATCGGCCAGATCGTACCAAACCAGCAACGAATCCTGCTCCTGCTCGCGCAGCCAGCGCAGGCCCGCCGGGCCTTCCGCCCGAACCGCTACGGTGTCGGGCCGGGCGCTGAAGCCCAGGGCTATCCGGCCGTAATAGTTCACTTGCCGGGTGCGCAGGCGCAGGGCCGGAGTCGGGCTAAACAACCGAATAGCGGGCAGGCTGCTGAGGCTGTCGCTGATCTGCACCAGGGAATCGGGGAAACCGATGCGCTCCGTGTCGTCCCAGCGGAGGTTGGGCGTGGCATCGTCGATAGCTATGCACCGGAACGTACCGGCGCGCACATTGGGAATGGAAAATTGACCGCTTTTATCGCTGCGGGCCACGTAGTAAGGCCGGTCTTTCAACACGGTGCTGTCGGCAAACGAGTCGTACAACAGCACCGAAATATTTTCCAGAGGCTCGCCGGTAAAGGCGTCGATCACAACGCCGCTCAGGGTCAGGCTGTCGATGGCATCGCCGGTGGAAAACACAAAGCGCAGGTCTTTAGCCGGATTATCTTCGTGCAGGTCTTTGACGGCCGTGCCGAAATTGACGGTGTAGGTGGTGTTGGGGCGCAACACCTCGTCTTTGTCGAGTTTGAACGTCACGGTGCGGCCCTTGAGCGTCACCTCCGGCCGTTTGGCCAGCGGCGGCGACACGAGCACCTGGGCGCCCACATCCTTGAGGCTTACCCACTCATCGAAGGTCAACTGGAACGACCGGGCAGAAAACCGGGTGCTCAGGTTGGGGGTGCTTTTTTCGGACACCAGTTTGGGCGGCGTGGTGTCTTTCGGGCCACCTTCCGGTGCTACCGGTCGGGCGCAGGCGACGAGCGCCAGCAGGCCCAGTGCGAGTGCGAATTTTTTCATGTTTTGCTGCCGCAAAAGTAGGGCTTGGCTGGGAAAACGCGCCGCACCGGGAAAAGGCTGGCTGCTACAACCGGGTAAGCGTTTTTTCCACAAACTGCGTGAGCGCCGCGCCGCGCAGCATACCCTGCTGCAACAAGGCTACCTCGTAGAGGTATTTGGCCAGTTCGGCCTGCTCGTCGGCCGATTTCAGCCCGGTTAGTTTTTGCGCTACGAGCGGGTGGTTGGTATTCACCACCACATTGTACGAATCCGGGAAATCGGCGCCGCCCATGCCGTGCAGGGCTTGCATTTCTTTCATGCGGCGCATAAATTCGGGTTTGGTGATGCTCACCGGCTGATCGTCGGGGGCCAGGGGCGAGCACTCGACGCGGCCGCCGGGGTTTTCGCCCACCGCTTTTTCAAATACAGCCTTGACGGTTTCCTGTTCTTTTTCGCTGAGCACCGACGATTTTTCGGCGTCGGTTTGTACGAGCCGGTCGGGGGTGTCGGAGTCGACGCGCACGAACACCAGATCAAGGCCAGAGCGGTACTCCAGGTGCTGCATCCAGTGGTTGTCGAGCACGGTGTCCATTTTCAGTACATCGTAGCCGCGGCTCTGAGCGGCTTTGATAAGACTGTGGTGGCCGTCGGGGTCTTGGGTGTAGATGCAGACAATTTTGTTGTGTTTGTCGGTCTGGTTGGTTTTGATTTTTTCCTTGTAGTCGGCGATGAGGAAAAACTCGCGGGCAGTGTTTTCCAGCAGGGCTAAGTTCATGGCCCGGTCCTGGAATTTGGGGTCGGACACCATGCCGTATTTGACGAATACGCCCAGGTCGCGCCATTTTTCCTCGAAGGCTTTGCGATCGGTTTTGAACAGTTCGTGGAGCTTGTCGGCGACTTTTTTGGCGATGTATTCGCTGATTTTTTTGACGTTGGCGTCGCTCTGCAGGTAGGAGCGGGACACGTTGAGCGGAATGTCGGGCGAGTCGATGACGCCGTGCAGCAGCAGCAGCCATTCGGGCACGATCTCGCGCACGTCGTCGGTGACGAATACCTGGTTGGAGTACAGGTGGATTTTATTCCGCGCGACCTCCACGCTGTTGCCCAGTTTGGGGAAATAGAGCACGCCGGTAAGGTTGAAGGGGTAATCGATGTTGAGGTGGATCCAGAACATGGGTTCCGGCGCCAGGGGGTAGAGCTGGCGGTAAAATTTGAGGTAATCCTCGTCTTTGAGTTCCGTAGGCGCTTTTTTCCAAAGCGGGCGGGTTTCATTGATGATGTTGGGCACCTCGCGGGTTTCTTCTTTGGCGTCATCGCCTTCCCCAACCTTTTCGTACTCGGTGCGGGTGCCAAACTGGATGGGCACGGGCAAAAATCTACAGTATTTTTCGAGGAGGGCCTCCAGGCGGTGTTTCTCGAGGAACTCCTGGTTTTCTTCGTTGATGTACAGGATAATGTCGGTGCCGCGCGCGTCTTTTTTTACGGGTTCGATGGTAAACTCGGGGGAGCCCTCGCATACCCAGCGGACGCCTTTGGCGGTTTTGGCTGTTTGCGTCCAGGAACGGCTGACCACCTCCACTTTGTCGGCCACCATAAAGGCGGAGTAAAAGCCGAGGCCAAAGTGGCCGATAATACCGCTGTCCTGGTATTTTTCAAGAAAATCGGCGGCGCTGCTAAAGGCGATCTGGTTGAGGTATTTGAGCACCTCGTCTTCCGTCATGCCGATACCGCGGTCGCGCACGATGAGGCGTTTGTTTTCGGGTTCGAGGATAATCTGGATCGTAGTATCGCCAATTTCGCCCTTCACTTCACCGCGCTGGGCAAGTACCTGCAATTTCGTCGTGGCATCGACAGCGTTCGACACGAGCTCGCGCAAGAATATTTCGTGATCGGAATAGAGGAATTTCTTGATGATGGGGAAAATGTTCTCCGTTTGGACAGAAATGGTACCTTTTTGCATAAAAACAATGGTTTTGGTTCTACTTCCGGCTTGTTCAAAGCTTGTGCCATCCAGCAGGAGTACTGACAAAATGGCGGACGCTGCCCTAGCCTGCCTTCCCGAGCCGGGCGTTATAGCCGGAGTGGCGCCCGGACAGCGCTGATAATTGGCACAGTACTTGTAAAACTAAGGCAGCGCAACAGAGCAGCACCCCTGCTTGCAGCGCTATGTTCTGTAAAACCGGAATTGAATTCCATAAAGAGTTAAGGTCATATGTGGCCTTAAGCCCGTGGGCGAGGGACCAGTCCGTCTGGGGGGTAGGGCTGGTCTCCTCACCACACTTTTTTTGATTGGAAGTTTTGCGGCGGAAGGGTACCGACTTTGCCAAAAATGCGAAGAGCGTGCGCGGCTCACGAATAGAGCTGAAGTGTTTCCCAAGATAAAACACGCTTTTCTTTTAATAACTTATTTTAAAGTGTGAACGTAGTTGGGTTGGCCTTGGCCGACCCAACTTTTTTTTTATTTGGCTTCCACCTCCGGGAAATGCAACAGCGCCCGGATTTTAAAATAGATATCCGTATTGTCGTACACCCCACCGAACCGCTCGGCGCCTGGCCCGTAAGCAAAAACCGGCACCATGGAGGCGGTGTGGTAGTCGGTGGTGAATTTGGGCTCCAACGAATTTTTGTCGGCGCCGCGCAGCAGGGCCATGCCGCCGGTTTCGTGGTCGGCCGTGACGATCACCAGCGTTTGCCCGTCTTGTTCGGCAAAACGCAGCGCTTCGCCCACAGCTTCGTCAAAATCAAGCATTTCCAAAATTGCCCGCGGGCCTTTGTTGGCATGGCATGCCCAGTCGATCTGCGATCCTTCGACCAGGAGGAAAAAGCCTTTTTCGGAGCGCATCGACAAATATTTTGGCGCCAGCCGGGCGGCTGCGGGTAAGTAGTCGCGCCCTTCCTCCACTGAAAGCGGCTCTTCTGCGGCGGAAAACCAGGCGAAGGGCTGGGCCGCGCTCACGGTGAGGTCTTGCAAGCGGTTTTGGGAAAAATCGCTGACGGCAAAGCCTTTCGTCCGGAGTTCCTCAACCAGGTTGCGCTGATCGCTCCGGTTGGTGAAATAGCGCATGCCGCCGCCGATGAACAGGTCGATATCGGTTTTTACAAAGTAGGTGGCGATATGCTCCATTTGCACGCGCTGCTCGGCATGTGCAATGAAAGCTGCCGGCGTTGCGTGGGTGATGCTGGAAGTGGCCACCAGGCCGGTAGCCAGCCCAAATGCTTCGGCTTGTTCGAGCAGGGTAGGGCAAGGCTTTTTTTTGACGGTCATGCCGATGGCGCCGTTGTAGGTTTTGCAGCCGCAAGCGAAAGCGGTAGCGCCGGCTGCCGAGTCGGTGATCAGGTTTTTGGCCGAGTGCGTTTTGATCAGGCCCGTCACCGGAAAGCGCTCCAGGTGCAGCGGCGCCGTTTTGGCGTACATCCCGGCGGTCACCTGGGTCAGGCCCATGCCGTCGCCTACCAGCAAAATAATGTTTTTGGGATGCTGGTCTGGCTGCGCCGCCGGTGGCGCCAGAACCGGCTGGCCGCTTTGAACCGCCAGCACAAAAACCGAGAGCAGGAGCACGAGTTGTTTCATCGCTCAAACATACAAAAGCTTTCCGATTAGGCCCGGTCAGGCCAGGGTGTAGCGTTTGCCCGGCAGGGTGCGCACCAGGCCTTTGAACTCGAGGCCGAGCAGGAGCGTGGCCAGGGCGCCCGGGCTGAGTTGGGTGCTGAGGCTGAGCGCGTCGATGGGCATGCCGGATTGTTGGCGGAGCAGTTCGAGGATGGCGTTTTCCGCCGGACTAAGTTCGTCGAATAACCGGGCTTGCACGGGCCGGGCCGACACGTCCCAGCTCAGCGCCTCGGCCAAGTCGGCGGCGCTTTCCACCAAACGGGCTTGCTGGTTGCGGATGAGCTGGTTGCAGCCGGCGCTCTTAGGGTCGTTGAGGCGGCCGGGCACGGCGAAAATATCGCGGCCGTACTGGCTGGCCAGCTGCGCCGTGATGATGGAGCCTCCGGCCGCTGCCGTTTCCACTACCAGCAGGGCGTCGCAGAGGCCGGCGATGATGCGGTTGCGCATGGGGAAGTGTTCGCGGTCGGGTTTGGTTTGGTGGGTGTATTCGCTGAGCAGGCCGCCGTTTTCGATGAGTTTGAGCGCCGCCGGGCGGTGCTGGCTGGGGTAGATGCTGCCCAGGCCGTGGCCGAGTACGGCCAGGTTGGGGATGCCGGCGGCCGTTGCGCGCCGGTGCGCGGTAATGTCGATGCCGTAGGCCAAGCCGCTCACCACCACTACCTCATAGGGCCGCAAACTGTCGATAAACTCCTCGCAAACCGCGCGGCCGTAATCGGTCGGCTGGCGGGTGCCCACCACGGCTACGATGCGTTCGGCCTGGAGCAAGCCGGCTGCGGAACCTTTGAAATACAACATGGCCGGGCAGTCGGCATTTTGGCGAAGCCGGGCCGGATAGCGCCGGTCGGTATAAAAAATGGCGTCGACCTGGTGCTGCTCTAAAAAACGGAGCTCCTGCTCGGCCTGGCGCAGTGCATCGGCGTTGGTGATGCCTCCGATAATGCCCGGACCGATGCCCGGAATTTTGAGCAGGCCCTTGCGGCTGGTTTGAAAAACAGCCTCGGCGCTGCCGCAATAACTCACCAGGGTTTTGGCGGTTACGGCGCCCACTTGGGGCAGCATGGTCAGGGCAATCTGGTAGTGCAACTGGTCGGACATGGGCTGCTCGGCGTTTTTTGTTGTAATTTTGTAGGGTAAAAATAAAACGAGTTCGCGAAACCGTCGCCGTTTTTAAAACTTTTAGTTTAATTTTTGTGTATGAAAATCCCGAAGGTTGAATCCCTGATTATCACAGTTTTTTTTCTCAGTATCGCCTTGTGGGCCATTTCAAAATGCGCCAGCAAGCGCGGTGAGCTGCCGCGCTCCGGCCGTGAAACGACCGAAGAACCCGAGCCCCTGCCTTCGGCGCCCCCAGCCACTGCGCCGGCGCCCGGCGGTACAGCCGCCAGCCCGGCCGCCGGGGTGCCGCAATTGCAAAATCCGCCGCCCGCCACTACGGCTGCCGCGCCGGCGCCCGCCACCCACTCTACCGGCGGCGGCATCCCCAAATTGTCGAACGAACCCGCTACCCCTCCGCCGGCAGCGGAGCCGGCGCCGGTTGCTTCCACGGCGCCCAACCTTTCCAAACTTTTCGTGACGATCAACGGACTGAAGGTGCGCAAAGCGCCTAATTTGAAAAGCGAAGTCGTCGCCCGGTTGCAACTCGACGAGCAGGTGTATTTTTTGAATAAAAAAAGCGAAAAGCCGGAAGAAATCAACCTGGGCTACGAAAAGGCGACAGACTATTGGGTGAAAATTCGCACCAAATCGGGCAAGGAAGGCTGGGTGTTTGGCGCCGGAGTGCATTATTATAAAATGAAACGCAAAGGCGTCATGGAATAACCGCCTATGAATGTTCGCATAAAATCGCTGTTGCCCGCTGCCGTTTGGCTGGCGGTGATTACCCTGCTATCTACGAAAGGCGGGGTGCAAATGCCGAGTTTCGATTTGTTTCAACTCGACAAACTGGCGCACGCCGGGGCATACGCGCTGCTGGTCGGGCTTTGCTTGCTGGGCCTGCACTGGTACCGCCTGCTCGAGCAGGCGCCGCAACACACCGGTCTGTTTATTTTTCTGGCCGCCAGCGGCTACGGCGCCTTGATGGAGGTGGTGCAGTTGGTCTTTTTTCCCAACCGGCACTTCGAATTCGACGATATGCTGGCCAATACTACCGGCGCGGCGGCTGCCTGGTGGCTGTTTGGCCAATTAAAAAAACACTTGCCCGTAAAACCGGCATAACGCAACTGCACTGCAATATGGCGCTTATCCTTCCTTGTCGCGGATTCCAGCCCCAGTTTGGGCAAAATTGTTTTTTGGCGGAAAACGCCACCATCGTCGGCGATGTCGTCATGGGCGACGAATGCTCGGTATGGTTTCAGGCCGTGGTGCGCGGCGACGTGAATTTTATCCGCATCGGCAACAAAGTCAACATCCAGGACGGCGCTATCCTGCACGGCACCTACCAAAAATGCGGCACCACCATCGGCAACAACGTCAGCATCGGCCACCGTGCGCTGGTGCACGGCTGCACCTTACACGACAATGTGCTGATCGGCATGGGCGCCATTGTAATGGACCAGGCGGTGGTTGAGGAAAATTGCCTGATCGCGGCCGGCGCTGTCGTTTTGGAAAACACCGTGTGCGCCAGCGGGGGCGTGTATGCCGGGGTGCCGGCACGCCGGGTGAAGGAACTGACGCCGGAGTTGTTCAAAGGCCAGATCGAGCGGATTGCGAACAACTATGTTTTTTATGCCTCCTGGTTTTAGCTGGAATTTGGCCTTTTGAGCGACAAAAAAAGTGCTTGATACGCATCAGAAAAGAGGTTTTTGAAATTACCGATATCCCGTTTTTAGAGTGCGGTCCATAATTTGCCCTGGGTGTACACTGTTTCCAGCCGCAGGCGGACTTGTTTTTTTAAGGACTGGATTTACAGGATTACCAGGGTTTAAAAGCCGGAACGATAGGCTCTAAATCCTAAAAAAATCCTGTTGATCTTGGAAATCCTGTCCAACATGCTCTTACTCGTACCGCAACGCCTCGATTGGGTCGAGCCGGGCGGCTTTCATGGCCGGGTAAAACCCCGATACCACTCCCACCACCATACACAGGGTAAAGCCCAGGAAAATCCAGCCCCAAGGCACCAGAAACGAACCGCCGAGCAGCGGCGTCACAATGTTGCCGATCAAAATGCCGAGCAGGATGCCCACGATGCCGCCGATCTGGCAAATGACCACCGCTTCGAGGAGAAACTGCATCAGCACGCTTTTTCGGGTGGCGCCCAGGGCTTTGTAAATGCCGATTTCACGGGTGCGCTCGGTTACGCTGACGAGCATGATGTTCATCAGGCCGATGGCGGCGCCTAAGAGGGTCATGAGGCCGATGGCGATGGTGGCGAGGCGCAGGTTGGTGGTGTTTTCTTTTAAAATAGCGACGAGGCTGTCGCTGGCAAAAATTTCAAAATCTTCCTCTTCTCCAGGCCGCAACCCGCGAATCTGGCGAAACAAGCCGGTCGCTTCCGATTGGGCGGCATCCATATCGGCGCCGTTGCGTATGGCCACGATCAGGTCGTAGTCCGTTTCATTGGTGCCGTAAATGGCCCGCGCTTTCAGCAGGGGGGTGTACACAGCCCGGTCGGTATTGCGGCCCATCGACGAGCCTTTGGATTTCAGCACGCCGATAATGCGGTAGCGCTGGTTGCCGACCAGCACCAACTGGTCGAGCGCTTTTTCCGGGCGGTCGTCAAACAGCGATTTGACGACGTCGCGTCCCACAATGAGTTTCGACTGGCCGTCGGCGATTTCTGAGTAGGAAAAATTGCGGCCAAACTCAATTTCCATGCCTTTGACTTGAAAAAAATGCTCATCCACGCCGGCCAGGCTAACATTGGGGTTGGTTTTTTCATTGCCGAACTTCACGGTAGTGTTGCTGCCCGGCCAAAAAGAAATGGACACAGCGGCTGGGAAATTGAACCGCTCTTTGAACTCCAGCGCCTGGTTGAGCGTAACGGCGTCGCCCCGTTTTTGTACCTTGCCGCTGCGGCGGCTTTTCACTTCGCCCCACTTGCGTTCGATGCTGAAGGAGTTGGCGCCAAGGCCCGAGAAATTGTCGTTGAGCGAGTATGCAATAGCGTCGATAGCGGTCAAAATACCCACCAGGGCCATGATGCCAAAGGCGATGATGAGCAGGGTGAGTACGGCGCGCAACATGTTGGCGCGAATATTCTGGAAAGCCAGGCGAAGAATTTCAGCAAAAGGCATGATGCTCGGATGGATGTGGGCAAATTTTACCGGAGCCAAAAGTACCGCACCCTTCCCAACCCATGCGGGCAAATAGAGCCAGCCGAACGTTTTTTCGATCAATGTCCCCGGAATCCGGATTTTTACCCTCCAGTTATGCTTTACCGCCCAGAAATTTTTAAATCTTTTTCCGAACTGACGGCCGCCGAGAGCACGCGCGAAGGTGGCGTCAGCCCAGCGCCCTACGCTTCTTTAAACCTGGGGATAAACACCGGCGACACACCAGAAAATGTAGCCGAAAACCGCCGTCGGTTTTGCCAGGCGCTCCAATTCGCTCCCGAGCAGCTTGCGTGGAGCAAGCAGGTGCACGGCGCCGAAATCCGGTTGGCCGTTGCGCCGGGCGGCTCGGAGGGCTTCGACGCCCTGATCACCAACACGCCGGGTGTGTTGGTTGCTGTTTCGGTGGCCGACTGCGCGCCGGTGCTGGTATACGACCCGCGTCGCCGGGCGGTTGCCGCCATTCACGCGGGCTGGCGCGGCGCCGCGGCGGGCATCTTAGGCAAAACATTGGAAGCCATGGCACAACATTTCGGCACCCGGCCCGGCGATTGCCTGGCTTTCATAGGTACCTGTATCGACGAATGTTCCTTCGAGGTGGGCGTCGAGGTAGCCGCTGCCTTTGCGCCCGACTATTGGCGTTTCGACCCCGCTTCGGGCAAGTATTTCGTGGATTTGAAAAAAAACTGCGCCGGGCAATTGGAAAATTTTGGCGTACCAACCGGGCAAATTTCCGTTTCGCCGTTCTCCACCGTACTCCACAACGACCGCTATTTTTCACACCGAAACGAAAATGGCACGACGGGCCGGATGCTGGCTGTAGTGGGCCTGGTGTGATGCCGGCTGAACGGCAAACCGATTTTTCCCTAACTTTACCCCAGCTGCCTACTGCGTTTCACTCTTTTTGAAATACTGCTCGATATGGCCGAACCGAACGCTCCCAATTTTTGGGTCAATCTTCTGAAAAAAATCGCCGAGATCCTCCTCCAACGCGCCGGCCTGCGTACTCGCCCGGCTACCTTCCACCAACACGTGGTACCGCACCCTGACGGCTGGGCGATCAAAGGCGAAGGCAACAGCAAATACACGGCAGTGTACGATTACCAGGAAGACGCCATCGAACGGGCCAAAGACATTGCCCGCAACTACGGCTCCGATGTGGTGATCCACCGACAAGACGGGTCGATCCGCGACCGGATTCAGCCACGCTAAATAATGTCTTTTGGGACCGTATTATTTGATCGTTCCTAAAGCGCTTATTAAATACCTGGAGAAAGGTTTTTGAAATTATGAACATCCCGTTTTTAGTATGATGTTTATGATTTGCCCCTAGCCTAAGCAGTTCTCAGACGCAGGAAGACTCTTTTTTTAAGACAGGATTTAAAAGATCACCAGGATTTAGTAGCCGGAACGGCTTCTAAATCCCATAAATCCTGGTAATCCTGTCATAATTCTCTTGATCGGCCACAACTTGGAGTCCGTTTTTTCAAAATCCGGTCTGACACGATTTCCGGTTTAAAAAAGGCTAAAGTCAAGCTAAGGCTCTGTTCCCCGGCCCTGACGCCAGGCCAGCCAACCCGCCGCCAGCGCCGCCAAAAGCGCGCCGAGAAACTCGCGGGTCAATTCCACATAGGGCGTTTCCGCCTTCATCGTTTTCACAATCGACGGGGCGCCCAGCCGCAGCCAGTCGAGAAATTCGGGCAAGCGGTAGCCGGTAAACGCCAGTGTTGCTGCGAAAAATAACCAACATGCCCGGGTCATCGGCGCCGGCCAGCGGCCTAGCGCAGCCAGCAGGTAAAAGATCGCCACCGCCGCGTACAAAGGCATCCAAACCAGTGGGTCGGGATCGTTGTATTGCACCAGGGCAAAAAGGAAAAATACTGCTGCGATGGCTTTGTATGCATTTTTCATAAAACAGATTTGCCGCTAAAAGTAAACAGGAGTCAT
>CAZVZH010000003.1:14046-58090 GCA_964630705.1 uncultured Saprospiraceae bacterium
GTTAAACTTTATCCCCTGATTCGGATGACTCCTGTTTAAAAGCACAAACAGCTGGGGCTATATTGTGCCGCTCAATCTTTCACCTCGATGCGAATCTTGTTGTTTCCGATGTGGCGGCCGGTTTTGCGGTAATACAGGTCGAGGTACTTTTGGTGCAGTAGGTCGGGTTGCTTTTTTCCGTTCACTTTCAGGCCTTTCGAGGAAAGGTCGACCGAGTAGTTGTTGGGGTCGGCAATCAGTCCATCCTGCACCAGCGCTCTTTGGATGGAGGCACTGAGCGTTTCGGCGCCGGGGCGTTCGATGCGCGCGATGCGGTATTCCCGGTTGGCGCGCTGGTGATCTTCGAGGGCGCGGCGTTCGATTTCCAGTTCCTGGCGTTGGGCGCGTTGGGCTTCGCGTTGGTCGCGTTGGGCTTCCTGCAGCGCGCGCCGGGCTTCTTCCAGGGCTTGATATTGCGCGCGTTGTTCGGCGCTCCATTCGCGGCGGTTTTTCTTTCCTTCTTTTTCCAATTGGCGCATTTCTTCTTCCACTTCGCGCAGCGCTTTCCGCTGTTCGAGCAGGGCGCCTTCCTGCATCTGGATCAGTTCTTCTTTATTTATCTCGATCTGCGGCATTTCGAAGGTTTGGCCTTCCATGCCGCGGAAGATGAAGTGCTCGCCGTTTTGGTCGAATTGAAAAATATGCGGAGCGGCGGGAGCGCCCGGCACTTCCAACACGTTTCCGTTTTCATCGCGAAAGAGAAAGCGCTGGCCTTCCATTTGCAGGTTGCGTTCGCCGTCGTTCCACCAAAAGGCGCCGGCTGGGGCTTCGCCGGGCAATTCCATCGACTCGCCGGCCTCCATTTTTTTGTCACCCACCCACACTTCACCGTTTTTCACCCGGATTTCCAGGGGGGCGCCATTGCGCTCGACCCGGATGACGGTGTTGCCGGCGCCGTCGGTATCGGTGCTGATGCGCGAAGGCGCGCGCGGCGGGAAGGGTGCGCCGGGCGGCGGCGGCGGGGCGGGCGTCCAGGATTTTTCGAAGGGTGCGGGCGGCGCGGCCGGCGCCGGGGGAGCAGGCGGCAGTTCGCTAAGCACCTCGTCGGTCAAGGTTTTGTACTGGCCATATTGCGCGGGTTCGATCGTTTTGCCGTCAATTTTGAGCAGGCTGATAGCGCCGTTTTCGAGTTCGATTTCGACGCGTTGGTTATCGTCGTCGCGGATGATTCGCTGGCGCTGCTTGGGCGCCGGCACGGAGTCGGAAACCGCCTGAAAAGCCCAGGCTGCCGGCGGGGTTTGGCGAATCCAACTAATTGGTTTTTCAGCGATCGCACGCAGGTTTTCCACCAATGCGGGCGGCGTGTGCGCGCTCAAGGTGAACAGGGTTGCCAGAGCGATCAGGATGGCGAGGGCTATTGTCTTTTCCATAGGTGATGCGGATGGTTGTGGTTGGTGAAGAATGCGTTGAATACGGTGGAGCAGCATGGGTCGGCGGCGTAAAAAGCCAGAAGCGCCTTGCAGGCCGAGGGCCAAAGCAGGCGTTTGGGGTTTGTAGGCAAGTTCTTGAAGTTGTACCAGTGTTTTGGCGTATACCAGTCGGTTGCCGGTGAGCGCTACGGCGGTGTCGTCGCAGCAGTTTTCGCGTTCGGCGCGGACGACAGAAGCCATCCACCAAACGGCCGGGTGGTAGTAAAAGACGGCTTCGACGATGGTTTGCACCAGGTTGAACAGTCCGTCGCGCCGGGCAATATGCGCCAATTCATGCGCCAAAATGGCTTCCACTTGCTCCGGGCTGAGCTGGTTGACCATGCCGAGCGGCAGTAAAATAACCGGTTTGAGAAATCCGAGCGCCATGGGCACTTTTACCAAGGCAGACTCAAGCAAACCGACCGGCTTGCTGTAACCGAGCTGCTGGGTCAAATGCCGGATTTTTTCCTGCCAACCGCCCTCCCCCAGTGCCCGATTTTGCTGGCGCCGGAGCCGGTACACAAAGTGCAATCCGAACAATACCTGCGCTAAAAAAAAGACGAATCCCAAGAGCCAAATGCTGACGATCAAGGGCTGATATGGCTCTAAAAAGGCCGAAATGGCCGACCCAAAACTGCCGCCGGCGTTGACGGTTTCCGTCATAACGAAGATGGCAGCCCCATACGGTTCCGCGCCCGAAAGCAAAGGGGCGCCTGCGGCTACCGCCGGCTGGTAAGTCGTGTACACCCAGGCGAAGGTGCAGCCCGCCAAAAATACCAGGCCCATCAATGCGGCGTAAGCAGCCCAATAGCGCCGGCTGGAGCCCGAAATACGCGGGAGCGCCAGCCACAACACCGCAGCCAAAGCAGCGCCTTGCCACAGCGAGTGCAACAGCGTCCAACCGAGCGCTTGTACAAGAGTATCGGAGAGAAAAAGCGGGTGTTCGATCATGGTTTAGATTGGTTTTGTTCCAATTGCGCCAACAGCGTTTTGATCTCATCCAGCTCGGCAGGGCTGGCTTCGTGGTTGCCCAGGGCTTGCAACACCAGCTTCATGGCGCTGCCCCGGTAGGCGGCCTCCACGAATTGTTGCAGGAGCGCTGACTGGGTAGCTTCTTCGTTGACCTCGGCCTGGTAAATGTGTGTCCGGCCGTCTTCCTGGCGCGACACCAGGCCTTTTTCGTGCATCAGCTGCAGCATTTTGAGCGTCGTAGTGTAGCCAATTTCGCGGGGGGCGCCGCCGGCGTTGCGCCGGCTGCTGCGGGTAGGGGTATCGGGCGCGTTCAGGCGCTCGTTGACGGCGCGAACAGTACTCGGCCCCAGCTCCCACAAGGTTTGCAGGATTTCCAGCTCGGATTCGGTGGGTTTGTTGATTGCCATGGATTTTATTGATGTCATTGAAATTAGGGCATTAGGGGGTATATCCGGCTGCAAGTTTCTACGAATTTCTTCGTAGTGTCAAATTTTTCTACGAATATTTTCGTAGATTTTTGAAATGCAGGCTTTGCACTGGCGAACGAGTACCTTTGGCGGCATGGAACAACAGGACCCGACGCCGCCGGAATGTTTTCGTTTCGAAGAACTTCAGGCTTTTCAAGCGGTCGAATCGGCCGCCCTGGTCGACGTCAATTATTTTCTTTGGCTCAATAACACCGAGCCCGATCAGCCGCCCTACCGGTTTTTGTATGCAGTGGAACTGGTGTTCGAAGGCGGAGGCGCGCTGCTGCTCAGTTCGGGCGAGGACTCCGAAGCCATCCGCCTCCTTTCCGCCGAAAACCTGCTAAAGACGGCCCAGGCGCTGCAAGCGTTGCACCGGCAAATGACCATCCAACGGCTGGCCGCCGGAGCTTTCCCGCTGTGGTCGGATGTGCTCGGCCAGCCTTTGCAGGCTGTTCGCCTGACCCGCCACGAGTCGGGCCTGTACCTGAACGACGCCCTGGTGTTTGATTTTGGCGAAAAGCAAATTTTGGTGCAACTCAGTCCGAAAGAAGGGCTCGAGTTGGGGCCCTATGCCTGAGCCGGGTCCGTAGGTTTGTCAAACTTGCCGTATTTTTGCCGGGCTTTTACCCAACCAATACACAGCTATGAAAAAAATACTCATCTCCCTCCTGGGTTTGGCCCTTGCGTTTCAGCTGGCTGCTCAAACATCCGAACCTTACGATTTCACCGAATACAAACGCCTGCCCGCCACTGCGGTAAAAAGCCAGGGCAATACCGGCACCTGCTGGAGTTTTTCGACCACCTCTTTTCTCGAAAGCGAATTGATCCGAATGGGAAAAGGTACGCACGACCTGTCGGAAATGTTCACCGTACGGAACATTTACCGCCAGAAATGCCTCAACTACGTGCGCCGCCTGGGTAAAGCTCAATTCAGCCAGGGCGGTTTGGCCCACGACAATCTGAATGCCGTGCGCCAATTCGGCGTGGTGCCCGAAAGCGTGTATCCCGGCCGGAAAGACCCCTCCCAACCCTTCAACCACAGCGGCCTGGAAGACCGCCTCCGGAAAAAGTGCGACGAGCTGGTCGAACAGGCTGCCAAAGAACCCCTGCCCGACAACTGGCTGGAACAGATCGACGCCATTCTCGACGCCGAATTCGGCCCCGTGCCGATTAAATTTACTTACCAAAATGTGCAGTATACGCCGACCTCTTTCCGAGATTACCTGGGTTTGAACCCCGACGATTACGTCAACCTCACGTCGTTTACCCACCACCCGTTCTGGACGAGTTTTATCCTCGAAGTGCCCGACAACTTTTCCAACGGCGCGTTTTTCAACCTGCCCCTGCACGAGCTCATGCGCTGCCTCAACTACTCCCTCCAACAGGGGTACACCGTGGAATGGGACGCCGACGTGAGCAACCCCGGCTTTGCCGCCCGCAGTGGCCTGGCGCTGGTGCCGGAGGCCGACTGGTCGTCAAAATCGAAAGAGCAGATTGCCAGCACCTTTCAGTACTGGGAACCCGAAAAACAAGTCAGCCAGGCCTACCGCCAGCAGTTGTTCGACCGCCTGGAAACCCAGGACGACCACCTGATGCACATCGTTGGTATGCTCAACGAAACCCACAGCGGCATTTTTTACGTGGTCAAAAACTCCTGGGGTGAAATTTCCGACCTGAAAGGCTACGTCTACGTGTCGGAAGCCTACATGCGGCTCAACACACTCTCCCTGACCCTGCACAAAAAATCGCTGCCCCGCGACATCCGCCAGCGCATGGGCCTGGAGCCGGGCGACGCCACGATCGAAAGCGGAGGCGCCGACCCAGCCTCCGGAGCGCCCGGCCCAACCGATAGCGGTATCGACAGCCCGCCCCCTCCCGGCGCTGCGCCGGCCTCGAACTCCAAAATCCGGAACAACAACCGGCTCAAAGTGATGCCTTCGCAAAAAGCGCCGGCGTCCAAAGAATAAACCCGCTTCATGTCACCGACTGTCGAAGCCTGGCCCGGCCTGCTGACGGAAACCCAACGCGCCGTGGTATTTGCCCTCTACCGGGCAGTTTTCGAGCAGGAATCTTCGCCGGCCCTGGAGCAAAAATGGGCCGAACGCATGCCGGCGGGCGGTATGACCTGGGTGGCCTTCGATGGGCCGGACGCCATCGGTTTCAAGCTTGGCTACAGCCCCGAACCCGGCGTGTTTTACAGCTGGCTGGGCGGCGTGCTGCCCGGGCGCCGCGGCACGGGTATCGGGCAGCTGTTGCTCGACCGTCAGCATGCCTGGTGCCGGCAACAAGGCTACCACACCATCCGCACCAAAACCCTCAACCGCTGGAAAGCCATGCTGTTGCTCAACCTCCGCAGCGGATTTGATATCACCTCCACCTACACGGATTCAGCAGGAACGCTTAAAATTGTGCTGGAAAAGAAGATTTAAAACAATGAAGCCAACACCACTAACAGAAAAACACCTGGCGCTGGGCGCCAAAATGGCCGAATTCGCCGGCTACAACATGCCTATTTCCTACACCAGCATCACCGACGAGCACCAGGCCGTGCGCCAGGGCGTCGGGGTGTTCGATGTGAGCCACATGGGCGAATTTATCGTCAAGGGCAAAGAAGCCACGGCTTTTTTGCAAAGCGCCACCACCAACGACGTGTCCAAACTCCAGCCCGGCGAAGTGCAATACTCCTGCATGCCCAATAAAAAAGGCGGCATTGTCGACGACTTGCTCGTGTACCGCCTCGACGACGTGCCCGAAATGACCGAGGCCGGCGTCCAAACCTACATGCTGGTGGTGAACGCCTCCAACGAAACTAAAGACTGGCGCTGGCTCCGCCGCCTGGCCCGCGGCTTCGACGTGAAAATGCAAAACATTTCAGCCAAAACCGGCCTGATCGCCGTGCAAGGCCCCAAAGCAGCCGAAGCCCTGCAAAAACTCACCAACATCGACCTGGCCGGCATGAAATACTACACCTTCTGCCGCGGCCGCTTCGCCGGCTGCAACAATGTGATCGTGTCGGCCACCGGCTACACCGGCTCGGGCGGTTTTGAAATTTATGCCCGCAACCGCGACATTGCTAAAATCTGGGACAAGGTATTCGCCAACGGCGCCAAGTGGAACATTAAACCCGCCGGCCTCGGCGCCCGCGACACCCTCCGGCTCGAAATGGGCTATTGCCTCTATGGCAACGACATCAACGACAAAACCAGTCCGCTCGAAGCCGGCCTCGGCTGGATCACCAAGCTGAAAAAGGACGCCGATTTCCCCTCCAAGGAGCGCTTTCTGAAGCAACGCGCCGAGGGGGTCAAACGCAAACTCGTCGCCTTTGTCGTCAACGACCGCCGCGTACCGCGCCACGACTATCCCATCGAAAGCCGCCGCGGCGCCAGTATCGGCGCCGTCACCTCGGGCACCCACTCGCCCACGCTCGACCAGCCCATTGGCATGGGCTACGTAAAAGCGAAATACGCCGAGCTGGGCACGAAAATTCAAATTGTGGCCGGCAGTAAAAAACTGGAAGCTACGATTGTGAAATTGCCTTTCGTGGAGCCAGGCGTGTGAGGAATGCGGAATGCGGAATGCGGAATGCGGAATGCGGAATACGGAATGCGGAATACGGAATTCGGAATACGGAATTTTTTGTTCAAGGGTTCGGGATGGTTGGCGGCCTTAAATTTGCCAACTACCCTGCAACGAAATGATGAAAAATTCCGCATTCCGCATTCCGCACTCGGTATTCCGCATTCCGCATTCAATTAAAGTTGATGTAGTCGCTCGGGTTCACCGCCCGGCCTTTGTGCCAGAGTTCGAAATGCAGGTGCGGGCCGCTGGTATTTTCACCTGAATTGCCGATGATGGCGATGGCTTCGCCGGCTTTGACGCTGCTGCCCGCTTTTTTCAACAGTACGGAGTTGTGTTTGTACATGGTCACCACGTTGTTGGGGTGCTGGATGGCGATGCTGTACCCTGTTTCGACGGTGTAGCCGGAGGAGATGACCACCCCGTCGGCGGCGGCTTTGACGGCCGTATTTTTGGGCGCCGCCACATCCACGCCGTAGTGGCTTTTATTCAAATCATACACCGACACCACCTCGCCGGAAACCGGCGGCATGAAAAACAGCTGCTCCAGCGGTTGTTCGCGGGAGAGCACAGGGTTGAGGGCTTGGCCGCCGCTGTTGTTGGCGCCGGAGAAAGTGCCGTTGGCTACAGCTGCCCGCAGTTCTTTGTCTTCATCGATGCGTTCAACCGGCTGTACATTATTCCCGGAATCTTTCGGAGCAGCATCGCCCTGGCCCTTTTTTCGGGCGGCTTCTTCGGAGAAATCGGCGAGGTCGCCGACGAGAATTTTCCGGAAGTTTTCATTGTAGGCCCGGTGGGCTTTGATCTCGTCTTCCAGGTTGGCTACTTTCGACGTGAGTTGGGCAATTTCGGCATCGCGTTGAAAATCGCCGAAACCGGGGATGTAGCGTTTCAAAGGGGTAAACACGATCAACAGCGCCATCAAAATGGCCGTTCCCACCACCAACGAACTCAGGAAAATATACACGCCGAGCGGGCTGAGCCGCAGGGAAGTTACCTCTTCGAAGGTTTCGTCATTCATGATGACCAACCGGTACTTGTCGCGCATTTTTTCCAGCAGGCTGCGGCTGTCTTCGCCGTCGCGGCGGAAGAAGTTGGCGACTTTTTTTATAAAACCGAGGTACTTTTGCATCCTGCAAATTTCCGCTTTTTTGTTAAACGCAGCGTCGCAGACAACCATTTTTAAATAATTTACGCCAAGAGGTATTGCTGCTGGTTTGCGGCGTTTCCACTTAATTTTTTTGGAAAAAAGAATGAAGAATATCCGGATTATAGGGATCGGCCTGCTCGCCATTTTGTTTTCGGCCGGCTGTGTGACCACCAAGAAAAAAGGCGCCGAAGTGGGCTGGTTTAAAAAAGGCTACCACAACCTGACGGCCCATTACAATTACTGGTTCAATGCCGACGAGCTCCTGACCCTGACGATCAAGGGCCTCGATGCCCAACACAAGGACAATTACAGCCAGATTCTCGACCTGTACCCCTACGCCGCCGTCGACCCGCAACCTGCCCTCGCCGACCTCGACAATGTGATCAAAAAATCGTCGATGGCCATTGCCCTCCACCGGGTGAGCGATTTTTCCGACGACTGCTACACGATGATCGGGCAGGCGCAATTTCTCAAACGCGACTACGAAACGGCCGAATCGACGTTTCGCTATATCCGGGAGGAATACAACCCCAACAACAAGGCCAAGAGCAAGCTGAAAAAAGGGAAGTCGAAAAAAGACAAGGTCAAAAAGAAAAAACAAAGCAAAAAGCGGAAGAAAAAAATCTCCCGCAAGAAGAAAAACAATAAGAAAAAACGCGCCTCCAAGTCGGATAAAAAGGGAAAAGAGGCCAGCAAACCGCAAGAGCCGCCGCCTCCGCAGCAGCCCGACCCCTACAGCCAGGGCATCAAACGCGACGCCGCTTACCCGCTCGCCATGATCTGGTTTGGCCGCACCCTGATTGAACGGGAAAAATACGACGAGGCCGATTTTCTGTTCCGCGACCTGGCGCAAGACCCCTTCTTTCCCGCCGGCTTGCGCGACGAGCTGGCCATGGCCGAAGCTTACCTCTGGCTCAAACAAAAACGCTACGAACGCGCCATCGCTCCGCTGGAACTCGCCGTTCAGCAGGGCGTCAGCCGGAAAGAACGCGCCCGCCTGGCCTTTATCCTGGCCCAGATTTACGAGCGCGCCGGCCAGCACGAAAAAGCTTTCGCCGCCCTCGAAACCTCGCTCGGCAGCCGCCCCGGTTTTGAAATGGAATTCAACGCCCGCCTCCGCCAGATTCGAAACGGCTGGGCCCATGGAAAATTGACCAGCGCAGAAGCTACCCGCACGCTCGAGCGCATGGCCAAGGAGACGAAGTACAACGAGTCCCGCGACCAGATTTACTACGTCATGGCGGAAATCGCCATAAAAGACGGCCAGCGCCCGGAAGCCATTGCTCTGCTCCAGGAGTCGCTGCGATACAACCAAACCAACACCAACCAGCGCAGCGAATCGTACCTGCGCCTGGCTGAGTTGTACTTTGAAACCGAGGATTTTGTTTTTGCCAAAAAATACTACGATAGCACGCTCACCGTGCTGCCGGCTGCCGATGAGCGCTTCCGCCAGGTACAGAAATATGCCGAAAACCTGACCGATATCGCCCGCCTGATTACCACCATCGCTACCAATGACAGTATTATCAAAGTGTTCTACATGAGCGATGCGGAGCGCAAGGAACTGGCGAAAAAAATCAAAAAACAACGCGAAGAAGAAGCTGAAAAAACGGCTGCGTCCACCCCGGCCGAACCGCCCCTCAGCGCCAAGTCGCTGCCCATCCCTGGCGCCGGCGCCCGGCCTTCCTCTTTCTATTTTTACAACCCCGCCTTTTTGAAAAAAGGTAAAAAAGACTTTTCCAAAGTGTGGGGCAACCGCAAACTGGAAGACGACTGGCGCCGGAAAAACCGGCAAGTGGCCGGCGGCCCAACCGATCTGGCTGAAACCACCGACAGTGCGCGCACCAACATCATCAGCGAAGAAGAACTCACCGACTTGTTCCAGGGCATCCCCCGCAACGAGGCCGAACTCGCGGTGTTGCACCTGTCGACCTACGAAGCCATGTACCAGTTGGGTACCCTTTTCCGCGACCGGCTCGAAAACAACAAACGCTGCAGCGAAACCCTGGAAGAACTGCAAACCCGGTACCCCGATACCCTCAAGTACGAAAAGGAAACCTGGTACTACTGCTACCTGGCCTTCACCAGCCTGGGCAATACCAGCCGCGCCAAATACTACCTCGACAAACTCGTCGGCAAATACCCCACCAGCCCTTTTGCCCGCGCCATTACCGACCCCAATTTCCTGAATGCCAACAAGGAGCGCGACCGCGAACTCAACCAGTTTTACGAACAAACCTACACCCTGTTTAGCAAAGGCGACTACCAAACAGCCTACCAACGCTGCCAGGAAGCGCCCAAACAATACGGCTCCACCAATGCACTGATGGCTAAATTCGCCCTGCTCAGCGCCCTGTGTACCGGCAACCTGCAGGGCAAAGACGCCTACTGCGAAGCGCTGAAGGAAGTGATTGCCCGCTACCCCGACAGCGGCGAATCGACCCGGGCCAAGGAAATTGCCCGCCTGCTCGCCTGCGAAGGCTTCGAAGTGACTGCCGCTGCGCAAAACAACGCGGCGCCCGGCGCTGCCAACGACTTTGTGCTCGAAGACGACAAGCTGCACTACATCCTGGTTGCCCTCAGCGGCGACGTACGCCTCGACGATGTGAAAATTGCGGTTTCGGACTACAACCGGGAGTTCCACCGGCTCGACAACCTCCGCATCTCCAGTATTTTCCTGGGCACCGATACCAACATGCCGATCCTCGTGGTGCGCAAATTCGACAACCGCGTAGCCGCCATGAAATACTACGAAGAGGTGCGCAACCGCAACGAATTTCTGGGTGAAACCGACAAGCGGAAATACAACAAAGAGTTTTTCCCGATTACCCAGGAAAACTACCGCCGCGTGCTGCGCAACAAAACCCTGGATGGTTACCGGGAGTTTTTCCTGACCAATTACCTGAAGTAATCGCGGCAAGTATCAAACCCAGTCCAAGAAAGGCAAAAGGATAACCGCCCCGTTATCTCTTTTGCCTTTTACATTTTACCCCGCCAAAGCGGGGCAGGCTATTTTGCCTTTTTTTATTCCTGCTCCCGCCGCACCGCCCCGGGCCGGCCGCTGCCGCCGGTTATGGGGTCGAGGTATTCCGTATCGTCGCCGGTTTCCGGGGGCGGGGAGTAGGCGCCGGTGAATTCCTGCTGGATGGCTTGCGCGATCCGTTGCTTGCGGGCCTCGCTGCGTTCGAATTCGGCTTTCACGGTTTTTTTACCGCTCTTCATGTCGTATTTGTCAAGGTTGCCGACGATAGAGTAGTAGGCGTTGAACCAGCCCCTGCGTTCGGGCAGGGGGTCGAAATTGGCGTCGCGGCCTTTGAGCCGTTGCAGCAGGGTCTGGCCGATGTTTACTTTGATTTTGTAGTCGATGTCGTTGTCGAAAGCATGCACGCCGGAGAGGGCCATGTTCAGGGCGTTGTTTTGGATAAACATCACCGGCAGGTAGAGGCGGCGGTTGCTGATCTCCAGGTAGTTTTGCAGGTCGGTGAAGCGCACGTCGCGCAGGTCTTCGAGGTGCACGTAGGTAGAAAAATCCTCGAGCATTTTCAGGCCCAGGAGCTGGCCGTTGCGGGCTTGCACGTCGGCATAGGCGCGGAGTTTGTCCATCAAAAATTCGTTCTGCTCATTCCAGAAGGCCCACAGCACGACCCGGCCCGAGAGCCGGCCGCGCAAATTTTCAGAAGTCACTACCTCCTGCCCGAAATTTTGGCATTGTTCCAGGCAGGTTTGCAGGTCGATGTCGCTGGCTGTGATGCGCATTTTGAGTGTAGGACTAATGGCGAAATAGGCCGTGCCGTCGAGCTGGACACTGCCCTGCATGGTTTGCGCCTGGCCTTTGACAAACAATTGGTTGTGGTCGAAAGCCAGGTTGCCCTGAAAATTGCGCACTTGTATTTTTTCGTAGTCGAGCGCGTCGATGCGCATCTCGAACGCACCCTTGAGCCGGTCGGTCAGCCGCTGGCGGTCGAGGTTGCCGGCGCTGCGCAGCGAGTCGAGCGCGGCCTGGTCGCCGCCGGCTTTGGCTTCCGCCACCGAAAAGAGTTCGATCAGTTGGCTGAGGTCGAACTGGCGGCATTGGAGTTCGCCGCTGAATTCGAGCAGGGCGTTGTTGGTGTTAAGCGAGTCGGAAAACAATACGGGCAACAGGTTGCGGGCGCTGCCCAGCAGGGCAAAATCGCTGCGGCCGGCTTGCAGGGCCAGGCTGTCGACGACAAACAGGTTGTCGGCCAGGCGCAGGCGGCCGGCGCTGATGCGGAGCGGAACGTCTTTGTAAGCGATGCCGGCATTTTCAAACTGGAGCTCGCCGCTGGCGCGCACCGCGGCAATCCGGCCCATGTCGAGCATGTCGGCGTAGCGGCCCTGGAGTTCCAACTGGTTGATGCGCAGGCTGCCTTCGCCACTGGAAATGTCGGCGCTGCCCAGCAAGCCGTAACAAGCGGCCAGCGGCAGCGCGCCGTGGCATCGAAAGTTGATGAGTGGGTTGTCCAACTCGGTGATTTTCAGATCCATGTTTAGCGTTTCGCCGCCGAAATTGCCCTGAAAACCGGCAATTTCGAAGCTGCCGGAGCCATCGGGGGCGGCGCTGTAGCGGGCCTGAAACGACACGTTGCTCAGGGGGCTTTGCAGTTTTTCCGACAGCAGGCGACCGTTGCGCAGCGCCACCTCGACGCCGATGGTGGGCGACTGCGTTTTGCTGGCGCGGCCGCGCACAAACCCGCTGGAGGTGTAGCTGCCGCTGCTTTGGAAATCGTTGAAATAGCTGTGGTACGGCTCAGGCAGCAGGTCGAACAGCACCGACACATCGCCCTCTTTGCTTTGCAGTGTCAGGTTTAAGTCGGTGTACTGCGGCCGGTCGACGGCGATGCCGCTCACCTGAAAGGTGTTGCCGCCTACGCGCAGTTCGACATTTTGAAAATCGTACAAACCTTTGGTGAGGTTGACGGCAATGACGGCGTTGTATTGCAGGTTTTCGCCCAGGAGGTAGCGGCTGCTGTCGGTTTGGATGCGGGCGATGTCGAGGTTGGCCTGGCTGGACAGGCTGAACTGTTCGGCTGAAAAGTTGCCAGCAAAGCCTGCGCTGCGCAGGTTGGCTTCGGCGACCTGCCGGGTGCGGGCGTTTTGGTAGGAAAGCAGCAGGTTGTCGAGTTCGGCATTTTCGAGGGCCAGGCGCAGCGTGCTGCCCGAATCGTCGCCGCTGGCCTTGAAAATATCGTAGTTGGCGCGGCCGCGTTCGGTGATGCGTACCCGGATGCCGCCACCGCTCAGGCGCATGTTTTTCACCTCGATGCGCTCGCCGAACAGGCTGGCGAGGCGAAAGCGGAACGACACCTCGCGCGCCACCAGCAGGTAGCCGCCGAAGGCGTCTTTCAGCCGCACGTCGCTGAGATTGACCGAGGCGTTCGGGAAGCCGCTGAGCAACGACAGGCTGGCGTCGCGCACTTCCAGCTCCGTTTTCAGGCTTTTTTCCAGCTCCGCCAGCACCTGCCGGGTGATCTGGCGATCAAAAAACGAGGCCAGAAGTATGAGAACAATTACCAGCACCCCTACGGTAATACCGATACTGAGGAGCAGGCGGAGCCACCAGGGGCGGCGTTTTCTTGGTGTTTTTGTTGACATGAGCGGGTTGGAGTATTTGTGGGAATGGGCTGCTAAATTACGGCTTTTTCGGTGCGGCCTTGTCCGAAGACATAAAAACCCATATTTTTGCAGATTGGGAATCGAACTCCCAATCTGCATGATTTTTCCACGACAGACAGAAAAAAAATTGCGCGAATTGGTCGGCTATTTTAAAGCCGTAGCGATTATCGGGCCCCGGCAGAGCGGTAAGACGACGTTGGCCAAAAAATGCTTTCCGAACAAGCCTTACGTATCGTTGGAAACGCCTGCCGACCGCACATTCGCCATAGAAGACCCGATGCAGTTTCTGAATCGTTATCCCGATGGCGCTATTCTCGACGAAATTCAGCGGGCGCCGGAGTTGTTGTCCTGGTTGCAACAAAACCTGGATGAGGACGTGCGCGCCGGAAAATTTATCCTTACCGGCTCGAACAACTTTTTATTGCTGGAAAAAATTACGCAGTCGTTAGCAGGCCGGGTGGCGTTCATCGAGCAGTTGCCGTTTTCTTTTCCCGAATTGCGGCATGTGCCGGGTGCGTTCGACCAATTGAATACGTTGATTTGGAAGGGCGCCTATCCCGGTGTTCAAGCGCAAGGAATACCACCTGGCGATTGGTATCCGGCCTACCTGCGTACGTATGTGGAGCGCGACGTTCGCCAAATAAAAAACATAGAAAACCTGTTGCTGTTCGAGCGTTTTTTATCGCTTTGCGCAGGCCGCATCGGCCAGGAGCTGAATTATACCAGTTTATCCGTCGAGGTTGGTGTCGATCATAAAACGATTCAATCCTGGCTTGGAATTTTGCAAGCCAGCTACCTGATTTGGTTACTTCCACCATTTTTCAAAAACTTCAACAAACGGATCGTAAAAACCCCCAAGCTGTATTTTTACGATACCGGCTTGGCCTGTTCCCTGTTGCGCATTTCCGACCCGGAATTGCTCGGGCAACACCCTTTTCGCGGAGCGCTATTTGAAAACCTGATTCTGAATGAACTCTTGAAAAAGCGGTTCAATATGGGGCAACGCTCCAATTTGTATTTCTGGCGCGAAAGTTCCGGCCGGGAGATTGACGTGTTGATCGACGAAGGTTTGTTTCAACAGCCCATCGAGATCAAGAGCGGACACACGATAGCAGCAGATTGGCTGAAGGGTCTGCAATATTGGCAAAACCTGCAGCCCGGCTCCAAGCCAGGAGTGGTGTACTACGGCGGCGATGCCGACCAAGAGCGCAGCGGGGGCTACCGTTTCTGTAGTTGGAGAGGCTTGGCTGATTGAGATCAACTTGATTTTCAATTCCCAAACATTTTTCAAATCCCCAACCGGAAAAACAACGGAATCTTCCCAAGGCTGTTCCACAGCATCGTACCTTTGCGCCACCCGGCTTCAAATCGTTTTTTCCCACACTATGAGTGACCAGATTCAGCACGAGTGCGGCATCGCGATCCTGCGATTGCGCCAACCCCTCGAGTATTACCAGAAAAAATACGGCTCCGCGTTCTACGGCATCCAAAAACTCCAACTCCTCCTCCAGAAAATGCGCAACCGCGGCCAGGACGGCGCCGGCCTGGCCACCATTAAACTCAACCCCAAACCCGGCACCCGCTACATCAGCCGCAAACGCAGCAACACCCCCAACACCTACCTCACCGACCTCTTCGAAATGGTTTGGAGCCGCATCAACCAACTGCCCGCCGAACACCGCAACGACCCCACCTGGCTCAAAGACAACGCCCCCTACGCCGGCGAAGTGCTGCTCGGCCACCTGCGCTACGGCACCCACGGCGACAACAGCATCGAACAGGTGCACCCCTTCCACCGCCAAAACAACTGGATCAACCGCAACCTCCTGCTCGCCGGCAACTTCAACATGACCAACGTCGACGAACTTTTTCAAGAGCTCGTCGACCTCGGCCAGTACCCCAAGGAAAAAAGCGACACCGTCACCGTACTCGAAAAAATAGGCCACTTCCTCGACGACGAAGTGCAGCGCCTCCACACCTGGTACAAACCCGACGGCTACTCCAACCGGGACATCAACCAACTCATCTACGAAAACCTCGACATCCAGCGGCTGCTGCGCCGCGCCTGCAAAAAATTCGACGGCGGCTATGTGCTCGGCGGCCTTATCGGCCACGGCGACGCCTTCCTCATTCGCGACCCCAACGGCATCCGCCCGGCCTACTGGTACGAAGACGACGAGGTGGTGGTTGGCGCCTCCGAGCGTGCGGCCATCCAAACGGTGTTCAACGTGCCTTTCAATACCGTCAAGGAACTCCAGCCCGGCCACGCGCTCATTATCAAAGGCCCGGGCGCCGTCAGCACGCTCCCCTTTACCGAAACCCGCGAAACCCGCGCCTGCTCCTTCGAGCGCATTTACTTCAGCCGGGGCAACGACCGCGAAATTTACCTCGAACGCAAAAAACTCGGCGAACTGCTCGCCCGGCCCGTGCTCGAAGCCGTCGATTTCGACCTCGAACGTACGGTGTTCTCCTACATCCCCAACACTGCCGAGGCAGCTTATTACGGTTTGGTGGAGGGCGTAGAAAAAGAACTCAACCAGTGGAAACACCAGCAGATACTGCAACTCAAGGCCGGTAAAAATTTCAGTCCGGAAAAACTTGCCGAGATTCTTAACCGCCGGCCCAGGGTAGAAAAACTGGTGCACAAAGACGAAAAACAGCGCACCTTCATCGCCGATACCAAAAGCCGGAACAACATGGTGAGCTTCGTGTACGACGTTACCTACGGCCTGGTCGAAAACCATAAAGACACCCTCGTGCTGCTCGACGATTCCATCGTGCGCGGCACTACCCTGCGCGACAGCATTGTCAACATCACCGCCCGCCTGCATCCCAAACGCATCATCATCCTCTCCAGCGCGCCCCAGATCCGCTACCCCGATTGCTATGGCATCGACATGAGCAAGATGAAAGACTTTGTCGCGTTTCAGGCTCTCGTGCAATTGCTCGAAGAAAACGGAAAGGCCCAACTGTTGCACGACACCTACCAGCGCTGCAAAGCCAGCGAACAACTACCCGTGGAAATGATCCAGAACGAAGTAGCCCCGCTGTACAACGAATTCGGCTACTGCGAAATCAGCCAGCGCATCGCTCAAATAGTCACCCCTGCCGGTATCAAACCCAAAGTGCAGGTCATTTTCCAAACCATCGAAGGCTTGCACCAAGCCTGCCCGAAAAACCGCGGCGACTGGTATTTCTCCGGCCGCTACCCCACGCCCGGCGGCAACCGGGTGGTCAACCGCGCTTTTATCAATTATGTGGAAAATCGGGATGAGCGGGCGTATTGAAGACCCGGTTTTTTTTGACCAGGGTCAGACCGCGGTTTGATACGCATCATTTGAATGCCCGGGAAAGGTAATATCCTTTGTACGAGCATTAACCAAACAAATAGCGTATGAAACCGATCATCATTTGGGCATGGGGGCTGGCCATAGCCGCCTTCCTGCTGCCGGTTCAAGGTTGGACGCAACAATTTACCGAGCGTGGCAACTTTGTCATCGGGACAGCCATAGGATTTTCCTCCAATACCTCTACCATTTCACAAACCTCCGGACAAGGCGAAGGGCCCGAGTCGTTCCAATGGAACATCGCCCCCCACGTGGGCTATTTTCTTTTTGAAAACTTTGCCCTCGGCGTCGGCCTCGACTATACCTTCAGCCGGGAAAAACAACCCAACGCCGATAAAAATGACGATACCGACCTCCTCTTCGGCCCCTTCGGCCGCTACTACATCCCCTTCGGCGGCGATAAAGCCGTTTTTCTGGAGGGCAACTTCGGCTTCGGTACCTCCTCCGATAATTTGATCATCGACGGTCAGCCGCAAAACATCAGTACCGACATTATTGCTTTCGGCGCCGGCCCGGGCTTTACCATTTTTTCCAACGATGCCATCGGTATCGAAACCTTGTTCAAATACAACTTTGCCCGCAGCCGCTTCAATACCGAACAAGGGGGGGTGACCACCGAAACGACGACCAAAACCAACCAATTCGCCATTTCGCTGGGTATTCAGGTGTACTTCGCCGGCCTCCGCCGCGCGCATTGAACGTACAGGATTTTAGAACAGACAGGATTTTCAGGATTGATTTTATTGGTGAATGGTATGGCAACAAAATCAATCCTGCAAATCCTGAAAATCCTGTCTGTTCTAAAATCCTGTCACTCCGCGCAGCCGCGCAACCGTTGTTCGCCCAGCTGAATTTCCACAGAATACTGGAACACCCGGTCCGACATCCCGTCGCTGCAAGGCTCCCGGCGGATGTGGGCGCGCAGCGTCTGACCCGTTTCAGGCTGCGTGCTCGTATAACTCCAGCGGCCTTCTGCCGTTTCCGGCGCTGCCCAGGGGAAAGTGCGTCCTTCCGGTTCGCCCAGTTGTTTCCAATACATTGCCTTTTCTTTTTCCGAAATCACCAACAGCCAAAACGGCTCGGTGCCAGTGCACCAAAAATCGACCGGCCGGCAGTTGTTGCGCCGGTTGCGGGTTAGCAGCGAATCGACCCGGATGACCTGAAGCGCGCCGTTTTGCAAGCGGCCCTGCAGCACAGCATAGGCCGGCTCTCCAGGGCAGGGTGCGGGCGCGCAAGCTTCCCGGTAGAGCGAGTCGAGCAAGGCCGGCGCTGTGCCGATCGGGTATTCCTGGCCGGCGGCGCAATCGAAAAAAACGCGGCGGCCGGTCCATAGGCGGTATAGCCCGCGATAGGTTTGCGGCGCTTGTGCGGTGCGTTCAGCGGCTTGCAGCGACGGTGCGCTTGCCGCCGTTGGTTGGGGCGGGGGCGGGCTGTCGCAGGCGGCGAGCACGGCGAGGAAAAAAGGCAGAGCGAGTACAGATTTCATAAGCGTCAGCAGGAGCGATTTCGCCGAAAAGTACCGAAAAAATACCGGATTCCACGATTCTTCGCCTGCGCCCACGCTTTTTGTGGCATGTACACGAAGCTTCGGCAAATCGCCGTACTTTTGCCGGCCCGCCCGACTTGGCGGGTTTCATTTTTATTTTAAAAACCCCGCACCGCTTAATACAACAACAATGACGCAATTGCATCAACTCGTAGGCAATCTGACCCAAAACGGCGGGAAGCTCAAACGCATTTTTATAGAACCCAAACTCCCCGAAGGCCTCGCCCCGCTGCACGAGCTGGCCGGCAATCTCTGGTGGAGCTGGAACCACGAAGCCATCGAACTGTTTCGCTCCATCGACCCGGAATTGTTCGAAACGCTGCAATACAACCCCCTCGCCCTGCTCGACGAACTCAGCGTCGACCAAGCCAAAGCCTTGCTCGACGATGCCGGGTTTACCGCCCGTTTGAAAAAAGTGCACCAAGCCTTCCGGCAATACATGCAAGCGCAGCCTTCGCCAGGCCAACCCCAGGTTGGCTACTTCTGCATGGAATACGGCTTGCACCAGAGCGTGCGGCTCTACTCCGGCGGCTTGGGCGTGCTCGCTGGCGATTACCTCAAGGAAATCAGCGACCGCAACGTGCCCTTTACCGCCATGGGCCTCATGTACCGCTACGGTTATTTTCAGCAGGCCATCACCCTGCACGGCGAGCAGGTGCACCAGTTGGAAGCTGCAAAATTCACCCAACTGCCGCTGCAGCCCGTGCGCGACGCTCAGGGAGAATGGCTGAAAATTCACATCGATTATGCCGGCCGCCGGGTTTGGGCTAAAATCTGGAAACTCCAGGTCGGCCGGGTGCCGCTCTACCTGCTCGATACCGACATCGACGACAACAACTGGGAAGACCGCTCGCTCACCCACCAACTCTACGGCGGCGACAATGCCCACCGCCTCCGCCAGGAAATCCTGCTCGGCATCGGCGGCGTACGCGCCCTCAAAGCCATGCAGATCGAGCCCGACCTTTACCACCTCAACGAAGGCCACGCAGCTTTCCTGGGCCTCGAACGCTTGCGCAACTACCTGATCAACAAACAACTGCCTTTTGATCAGGCCCTCGAAATTGTGCGCTCCACCCAGCTGTTCACTACCCACACCCCCGTACCTGCCGGCCACGACGCCTTTTCGGAAACGCTCCTGAGCGAATACCTCGGCGCTTATACCCACGACTTGGGTATCAGCTGGGACCAGTTTATCGCCCTGGGTCGCATTCGTCCCGACGACGAAAACGAATTGTTCTCCATGAGCCACCTGGCCATCCGCTGCTCGCAGGAAGTGAACGGCGTGAGCCGCCTGCACGGCGAGGTGAGCCAGAAAATGTTCAACGAGCTTTACCCCGATTACAACTACGCCGAATCGCACATCGGCTACGTCACCAACGGCGTGCACTTCCCCACCTGGGTGGCCGCCGAGTGGCTGGAGCTGTATTCCCAAACGTTCGGTAAAGGATTTCTCGACGACCAAACCAATCGCAAACACTGGTCGAAAATCCAACAGGTGCCCGACGAAACCATCCTGTCGATTCGCCAGCAGTTGAAAAAACGCCTGCTCGACTGGGTGCGGCGCCACCTGCGCGACGACCTCACCCGCCGAGGCGAAAACCCGCGCACAATTTTCGAAATCATCAACGCCGTACGCGAAGACGCCCTGCTCATCGGATTCGCCCGCCGGTTTGCCACCTACAAGCGCGCTACGCTGCTGTTTTCCAACGAACGCCGCCTTTCCGAAATCGTCAACAACGCCGACCGGCCCGTCATTTTCCTCTTCGCCGGCAAGGCGCACCCTGCTGACAAAGGCGGTCAGGAGTTTATCCGCTTTATTTACAACACAACGGTCAACCCTGAATTTAAAGGCAAGGTCATTTTCCTGGAAAATTATGGTATGGAAATGGCCAAACTGCTCACCCAGGGCGTCGATATCTGGCTCAACAACCCCACCCGGCCCAAGGAAGCCAGCGGCACCAGCGGCATGAAAGCCGTGATGAACGGGGTGATGAATTTTTCCGTGCTCGACGGCTGGTGGTGCGAGGGTTACAAACCTGGCGCCGGCTGGGCGCTGCCCGAACACGATACCTACTCCGACCCGGCACTCCAGAACGAACTCGACGCCGAAACGATCTACAACATCCTCGAAAACGATATTGTCCCCAGCTTTTATGAGCGCAACGAAGCCGGCGTCAGCACGCGTTGGGTCAGCCACATCAAAAACACCATCGCCGACATTGCGCCCGACTTCGTTATGACGCGCATGTACGACGACTACCAAGCCCGCTATTACAGCAAACTCTGGACGCGCAGTCAGCAATTGAAAAAAAACAAGTTCGAGCAACTCCGCGACCTTATCAGCTGGAAAAAACAGGTGGAACAATACTGGTCGGTTATTGAACTGACCGAACTTCAGGCGCCCGACACCTTCAACCACGCACTGCCGCTGGGCGACCAATTTCAGGCCCGGGTAAAACTAAATATCCCCCACCTGAACGCCTCGGATATCGGCGTCGAAGTGGTCTTTTTCCGCCGCGTTTCGGAAACGCAACTGGAACTCATCAGCACCCGCGAACTGGCGCTCGAAGGCCACAGCGGCAAAACGGCTACCTACGCCTGCAATTTTCAGCCACAAACTGCCGGGGTGTTCGAGTTCGGGTTCCGGATGTTTCCCAAGCACCCTTTGCTGCCGCACCGGCAGGATTTCGGCTTGGTCCGCTGGCTGTAAGGACAGGACAGTTTTTTTTATTTTGTCCGACCTACGCTCAGTTGAACTTTAGCCTCTTTTTAAAACCCAAACGTGGCAGACCAGATTTTGAAAAAACTGGCGCCAAGTTGTGGCCGACCAAGAGAATTGGGACAGGATTTTCACGATTGTCAGGATATCAGATTTAGAAGCCCTTCCGGCTTCTAAATCTGATGCCTTTCGTTAAAAAACGAGTCTTGATGTGCCTGTAAACAGGTTACAACAAGGGCAAATTTTGAACACCGGATTAAAATTGGGGTGTTCATAATTTGAAAAACATGCTTCCTGTAGCTTTAAAGGCGCTTTTTTCACACGTTCGATGGCTAAAGTCCAGCTCCGTCCTGTAAAGACGGTCGGTGCTCCATCCCGTCGATCAAAGGATGCATGACCCGAAACCACAGCGGCGGCGCCAAGGCCAGTAGCAAGCTGGCCGGGTAGCCAAACGGCAGCTGCGGGCTCTCGTCCATGTGACGAAGTACTTGGTATTTCCGCGTGGATTTGTAGTGGTGGTCGCTATGGCGGGTGAGTTCGTAGAGAAAAATACGGCCGAGCTCGTGGTTGCTGTTCCAGGAATGGGCCGGGCGCACGGGCTCCGGGCGGCCCGAAGGCAACAGGCGCCGCCGCAATCCGTAGTGCTCGATGTAGTTGATCGTTTCGAGCAGTAAAATTCCGATCAGGGCAATGACCAGGGCGCCGGCCAGGGCTTTCCAGCCCAGCAACAGCACAATTGCCAACAGCCAGGCGGCTTGCCCGAGTTGGAAGCGCAGCATTTCATTTTGCAAACTCCAAAACGGCCGGCCGGCCAGGCGCTCGCGCTCCAGGCGCCAGGCGTTGTGCCAGCTGCCTCCAATCGAGCGCAGCCAGAAACGGTACACCGGTTCGCCCAGACGGGCGCTGGCGGGGTCGAGCTCGGTGGCCACATTTTTGTGGTGGCCGCGGTTGTGTTCGATAAAAAAATGCTGGTACAGCGCCGGCAGCAGCATCCATTTCGCGAGCAGTTGTTCCAACCAGCTCGCGCGGTGCCCCAACTCGTGGGCGACATTGATGCCCACCGCGCCAACTACGATGCCGGCGCTCAGGGTGAGGCCCAGGTATTCCGCCCATTTCAAGGGTACGGACTGCACCGTGTACAGGTACCAGCCCACAATGCCGAACAGCAGCGGCAGGTTGAGCGCCAAAAGTGCGTCGAAAAAACGCCGGGCGGAGCGGCTGGCCTCCTGCTCGGGCGGCACATTTTCTGTGGACTGGGGCAGCCAAAATTCCAGGGTGGGAATAATGCCGAAACTCAACACGACTGTTGCCCAAGCCCATTCGCCGCGTTCCAACAAGGCGAGCAAGGCGCTCAGGGGCAGTAGGTAAGCGATCAGGTATTTTGCGTCTTTCATGATCAACTTATCGGCAGCGCTTTTGTTAGGCTGCCGTACTTTTGAACGATTTTTGGAAATTGAATGCTATTGGGTCATTTGGACAAGCGCACTATCATGGATTTTTACCCACTCAAAGTTAAAAAAAGAACAGCGGAAACCGCCGATACGGTTACCCTGGAACTTGAAGTTCCGGAGGCGCTCCGCGAAACGTTTACTTACAAACAAGGCCAGCATATCACGGTGCGCCGCGAGCTAAACGGCCACGAGATTCGCCGTTCTTACTCCATGTCGTCGAGTCCGCTGGAAAACTGCCTGGCTGTAACGGTTAAAAAGGTGGCCGGCGGCCAAATGTCGGGCTTCCTGCACGATCAGGTTCAAGCCGGCGACACCCTGGAGGTGGCGCGTCCCGACGGGCGTTTTTTCCTGCCGCTTGATCCGGAAAAACGCCGGAGCTACTACATTTTTGGCGCCGGCAGCGGCATCACCCCGCTGATCTCGATCATTAAAGCTACCCTGGAAGCAGAGCCGATGAGCAGCATTTTTTTGCTGTACGGCAGCCGCGACGAGGACAACATCATTTTCCGGGAAACGCTCAACCAACTCTCCGAACGTTACACCGGCCAGCTGTTTGTCGAATACATCCTGAGCCAGCCCCGTAAGGAAGCTGCCGGCAGTTTTCTCGGAATTTTTAAAAAATACACCACCAACTGGGCAGGAAAAACCGGCCGGATCGACGGGCGCGTGGCCCTTAATTTTTTGGACGAAAATCCGCCGCACGGACCCGAATCTGACTGCGAATACTTCATTTGCGGCCCCGGCAACATGGCCGACATGGTCAAAATCAGCCTGCAGGCCCACGGCATTGGCGCCAAACAAATCCACACCGAGCATTTCGTCAACCCAACCCACGTGCCGGGCGAGTTCAGCGCTGGCCCCGGCGATCAGCAGGTGCGGCTGATCGTCCACCTCAACGGCAAAAAAATCGAAACCAGCATCCCGCCGGGCGCCACCATCCTCGACGTCATGGTCAAGGAAAAACACGACGCGCCCTACTCTTGCACAGCCGGCGCCTGCTCCACTTGCATGGCAAAAGTGATTCAGGGAAAAGTGAAAATGGACGCCTGCTACGCCCTCGACGACGAGGAGGTGAAGGCCGGGTACTGCCTCACCTGCCAGGCGCATCCCGACTCCGAAGTCGTCGAAGTGACCTACGATATGTAACGTGAACGGTCCGTTCGCCGCCAACGCGGAGGTGGTCTACGCAAGTGGCCCATTCGCCCGCTTATATGCTCCGAAGCGCCGAATACGTCCATACCGCCATGCCGGCATCGACGCCGGCGAACAACAAGAGCGGCAGTTCGCCGAAACCACCCAAAGCCAGGGCCGCCAATCCCGCCGCCACAGCCAGCCGCCCCCACACCGAGGCCTGGTAAAACGCGAGCGTTTCCGTACGCGCCATCTGGTAGTAGTAAGCTCCAAAAACCACCACCAGCAAGCCGATTACCCGAATCCACACCTCCCCGGTCGGCGCCAGGCTAAAAATGGGGAGCACCGTGTTGGGCATCAGCAGGAAACCGGAGCCGGCAAGGAACATGTACGCCGCCTGGGCATACATGGAAGTAGTAGCGTTTTTCATTTTGTAGTATTTTAAAGCCCGATGTTCCGGCAAAGCAGCGTGCTTTGCAGCGGAAATCGTACACAAAAATAATACATCGCTGCTTATGTCTTTATCGTGCCAACAGCCCGCCTTCGCGCTCGAACCATCTGTCCATTACCTCAACGGCGCGGCCTATTCCCCGGGGCTGCACCGCTCGGTAGAAAAAGGCTTGGAAGGGCTGCGCCGGAAAGCCGAGCGGCCGTTTACATTCAGAGCGGCCGACCATTTCGAAACCGCCGACCGCATTCGCAGCCACTTCGCCCGGCTCCTTGGCAGCGCCGAGCCCGATCGGGTGGCCTTATTGCCGGCGGTATCGTACGGCATGGCTATCGTAGCCCGCAACCTGCACCGCTGGCCGGGGCTGCCGGGCAAGAGACGCATCGTGCTGATTGGCGAGGAGTTCCCTAACAATGTTTACACCTTCGAACGCGCGGCCGCTGAGCTGGGCCTCGAACTCCACCAGGTTGAACGGCCTGAGGGCCTGGCCGAGCGCGGCGCCCGCTGGAATGCCGCCTTGCTCGAAGCCGTTACGGCCGATACGGCCCTGGTGGTGGCCAGTCCGGTGCACTGGATCTACGGCACGGTGTTCGATCTGGAAGCCCTCGGCCGCCGTTGCAGGGGACATGGGGCTATGTTTGTCATCGATGCGACGCAAGGCCTGGGCATCTGGCCGTTCGACCACGCAGCCGTGCAGCCCGACGCGCTCATTTGCGCAGCGTACAAATGGCTGCTGGGCCCTTATGGTACGGCCTTGGCCTGGTTTGGCCCTTTTTTCGACGACGGCATCCCGCTGGAGGAAGGTTGGATGAACCGCGCCGGCAGCGAGCAGTTTGCCCAGCTCACCCGCTACGAGCGCGCCTATCGCCCCAAGGCCCAGCGCTACAACGCCGGCGAGTATTCCCAATTCGCCCAGTTGCCGGTGCTGGAAGCGGCGCTCGACCAGTTGCTCGAATGGCAGCCAGCCGCTATGCAGGAATACTGCCGTACGCTCATAGCGCCTTTTCTTCCGAAATGGGCCGCGCTGGGCTGTCAGTTGGAAACGCCTGCCTGGCGCGCGGCGCACCTTTTCCGGCTGGAGTTGCCTGGCGCGACCGACTACGAGGCGCTGTTGCACCGCCTGGCCGACCAGCGCATTTACGTGTCGGTGCGCGGCGGCGCGCTGCGCGTTTCGCCAAATGTGTACAACTCAGCTGCCGATCTGGAAGCCCTCACGGCTGCGCTGGCAGGTGTGTGATGGTGTTTTTTTTAAAACCATAGTTTTGACGGTCCGGGTGAATTGTTCGGATTATTTTCGCGCCTGAAGTTGAAAATGCAATAACCTCCCATGCAGCAATCCTGGACCCGTTTCCTGCCATACATTCTGCTCGCAGCCATTTTGTACATGCCCATTTTTGGCCACCTGGATGCGCTGCCGGTGCGCCTCTGGGATGAATCCCGGCTGGCCATAAACGCTTATGAAATGTGGAAACACGGTGATGTCATGGTCACGCATTACGGCGGCGAGCCAGATATGTGGAACACCAAGCCCCCGTTGATGATCTGGTTGCAAGTGGCGCTGATGCAGCTGCTGGGCGTCAACGAACTGGCGTTGCGGCTGCCTTCGGCCTTTGCTGCGTTGTTCACTTGCGTAGCGTTGGTAGCCTTGTCGGTCCGTTACCTGAACAATTTTTGGCCGGGTTTTATCGCGGTGCTGGTGCTGATTACCTCGCCCGGATACCTGGGCCTGCACGTGGCCCGCACGGGCGATTATGATGCGCTGCTAACGCTGTTCACGACTACTGCCGCCATGGGCTTTTTTGCTTATTGCGAAACGCTGCGCCGGAAATGGCTGTACTTGTTTTTTATACTGATTACCGGTGCGGTGCTGACGAAAGGGGTAGCGGGCCTGCTTTTTAGTCCGGCCATGATATTGTACGCGCTGTACCGTCGCCGCGTAGTTTTAATTTTAAAAAATAAAGATTTCTATTTCGGACTATCCATTTTAATCGTTTTTGCCGGCGGCTACTACTTACTGCGGGAGTTGCAGAACCCCGGCTACCTCAAGGCCGTATACATGAACGAACTAGGCGGGCGCTACCTCAACACCATTGAAGAACACCAGCATGGCTTTTGGTACTATTTCGACAACCTGCGCCTGCGCCAATTTTCGGAATGGTACCTGTTGGCGCCCTGCGGCGCCTTGCTGGGCTGGCTGTCGAAAAACGAGCGGGTCAGCCGGCTGAGCCTGTTCAGTTGTTTAATATGCGCTACTTTTTTCCTGATTATTTCCTCGGCTAAAACCAAACTGGAGTGGTATCCGGCGCCGGTATATCCGTTTTTGGCGCTGTTGGCGGCTGCGGGTATTCATGTGGTATTCGAATGGCTGGAACAATCGCCGTATGCCGTTCAGACCCTTCGGTTCAATGCGCTGCCGTATATATCTCTTTTCCTGATTTTTATAATTCCCTATAAAAATACTATTGGGCGCACCTATATGCCGGAAGAGGCCCCGTATGATAAAGACCTTTATGAGATCAGCTATTACCTGAAAAAAGCGCTCCGGGGCGAGTACAGCCTGGATGGTCAGTTTCTGATGGAAGAGGGCTACAATGCCAATAATATTTTTTACTTAAAAGCCCTCTATGAAAAAGGGATGAATGTGGGTATCCGCTATCGCTACGGCTTACAACCTGGCGATATAGTTTTTTTCTATCAAAAACCTGTAAAGGAGCACATCGAAGCGCATTATCGTTTTGAGCAGATTCAATCGAACGGAAATATTATAACGTATAAAATTCATGGCCCAAAAGAATAAGCAACCCGACATCTCGGTCATTGTGCCGATCTATAACGAGGCGCCTATTATCCCCGAACTTTACGAGCGCCTGCAGGCGGCTGCAAAGCGCATATCGGAACAATACGAACTGATATTTATAAACGACGGCAGCAAAGACGCCTCGCTGTTCGAATTACTGCGCCTGGCCGAACGCGACGAGCGGGTGTTTTACATCAATTTCAGCCGGAATTTCGGCCACCAAATCGCCGTCACCGCCGGGCTCGACGCCAGCACCGGCAAAGCGGTGGTCATTATCGACGGCGATTTGCAAGACCCACCCGAGCTTATTCCGGAATTGTACCAAAAGCACCAGGAGGGCTACGAAGTGGTGTACGCCCGGCGCGCCGAACGCAAGGGCGAGAGTTTTTTTAAAAAAATTACGGCAAAACTATTCTATCGCGTGTTGCGGCAACTTACGGCGATCGATATTCCGCTGGACACCGGCGATTTCCGCCTCATCGATCAAAAAGTGGTCGGTTACCTGAAAAAAATGCCCGAGCAGAACAAGTTCCTGCGCGGACAAATTGCCTGGCTGGGGTTCAAACAAACGCAGGTGTTGTTCAGCCGGGATAAACGCAAACACGGAAAATCGGGTTACCCATTGAGCAAGATGCTCAAATTTGCCATGGACGGCATCACCAGCTTTTCCGACAAGCCGCTGCAGCTGGTCACCCAACTCGGCTTTTTTATTTCCATTATTTCTTTTTTCGTAATTGTATACGCCATCTATGCGCACTATGTTTTGGATAGAACAATCACCGGTTGGACCTCGCTGATCGTCAGTTCCATGTTTATTGGCGGCGTACAACTTATTTCGATCGGCGTGATTGGCGAATACATCAGCCGGATCAACCGGAATGTGCTCAACCGCCCGTTGTACATTGTTGCGGAATCAAATTTGCCGGAGGAAAAATCAACCTCCGCTTCCCGATGAACCATCGGCCAGCCAACGCCACCAGCGCCAAAGCAAATTCAGGAGCAGACTGAACACGAGCATCGTCGTGATGGGAAAGTAAAACCGGAAATTTTCCCGCTCTATCCGGATATCGCCTGGCAGGCGCCCCAGCCAACCCAGGCGCCCCTGCAAGACCCAGACCAACACGCCCAAGGTAAGCAGGACAAGTCCGGCTGCAATCAGGTATTTTGACAATGCAGGCATTTTTGAGATGGCGTTTGTTTTAGGTAGGGGCAGCAGCGCCCCGGATTATCTGTAGAAAATTGATGCAACAGATGGGGTGGATGCGCTAATCCCGCAGCCACTCCAGCGCGCGCAAGATGCAGGGATCATCCGCTGCGGGCAGGTCGGGCACAAACTCCACCGCCTCATCTACCGGCACAAATTTGGTATACACCCGCCCTTGCCGGTCGGCAAAATAGCTGACCGAAATCGACATGGTTACGCCTGCCGGCAAGGCTTTCCAATTGGTTTCCGTGACAAACCCGGCCGTGTGCTCGCCGAAAAAACGGGTATTGGGCCGGCCTTTGAAGGCCACCGCCACTACCTCGCCGGAGCTCACCGTATAGCGGCTGCACAGCACCGCCACCTGGGGCGGTTCGGCCAACGGGCATTGGTTGACGACGTCGGCCTGGAGCGCTTCGTTGTAAAACACGTCGCCGTCGGCGATTTTCCAGCTTGAAAAACGGTTGCCGGCAGCGTCCATCGAGCCGCCGATTTCGCCCTCGCCCAGGATGCTACCGATGCCGGCCAGCATGGGGAACATGTTGCCGCCGCCGTTGTAGCGCAGGTCGACAATCCATTGCAGGGCGCCTTGTTGTTGCAAACTGCACACGGCCGCCTGTATGGGCGCGGCCAGTTGGGCATTATTGCCCATGGGCATACCCGGCAGGCGCAGGTAGCCGGTTTGGTTGGGCAGCATGGCGTACTGAAACGGGTATTTGCCCGACTGGATGACGGCCCACACTTTCGGGTCGATGTGTTGCTGGTGTTCTTCCGGCTCTCCGTGGTACCAGGCGATGGGGCGGTTTTGAAGAAAAAAGCGCCCGTGGGCGTCTTTCAGTTCCCCAAGCAGGTAACTGAAGGCCGCGCGCAAATCCAGCGGTGTTTGAGCCTGTTCTGTCTGCCGGTTAATTTCTGCTTCTATGGTTTCCCAGTTGACCGTGTGCCGGTGCAGCGAAAAATCCTGTGCCTGCACCAGGGCGCTGTCGAGGCAGGCCCGCAGGCTGTCGGGCATTTGAGCGCTTGCCAGGGCGGCGAAGCCAAGAGCGCAGACAAAGGCAAACAATGTTTTCGGCATAACCAGTAATTTTAAAACGGTTTCTATCCTCCCAGCCAGGTTTTAAACGCTCCTGCCCGGTCGCGGCTCACAAAAAAATCTTCGGGAGCGGGTGGGTCCACTTCCAGTTTGAGCCGGCCATTTAGGTGCGGGTGTATTTTTTGAATAGCATTGATCCGCAAGGTAACAGCCCGACTCACCCGAAAGTACAATTGTGGTTGGAGCAGCTGCTCCAGTTCGTCGAGCGTATGATCGACGAAGTATTTTTTTCCGGAAAACAGGTGCGCCATGGTAAGTCCGTCGGAAGAGCGGAAAAAAGCGATGTCGCTGGTTTCGATAAAATTCAGGTGTTGCCCGGTTTTTACCAGGAAGCGCTCCTTGTAGCTGATTGGTTGAAAATGGCGCAGCAAGGCTTGCATTTCCACGGCCGGGCCGGGTTGCCGGCGCTCCTGCACCCGTTCGAGCGCTTTTTGCAGTTCGTCGGGGTCGACGGGTTTCAGCAGGTAATCCACGGCGTTTACTTTGAAGGCCTGTACCGCGTATTGGTCGAAGGCAGTGGTAAAAATCACCGGCGCCGGCACCTGCACCTGCCGGAAAATATCGAGGCTAAGCCCGTCGGCGATCTGAATGTCCATAAACACCAGATCGGGCGCCGGGAAGGTCCGCAGCCAGCGCACGGCGCCCTCCACGCTGTCGAGGGTTTCGAGAATGGTGCAGCCCGGCGCTTGCTGGCGCAGCAGTTTGCTCAGCTGGCGGGCGGCGGGCAGTTCGTCTTCGATGAGCAGGATATTCATGCGGGTTGAGCGTTGACAAGGGGCAGCAAAACGGTAAAATAGTCGCGCGATACGATCACTTCCACCTCCCGGTCGGTGAGCATGCGGTAGCGCGCGCGGATGTTTTCCAGACCGACGCCGGTGGAATCCATTACCTGGTTTTTGCGCTGCAGTTTGTTGCGCACCACCAGGTGACCGTTTTCTTTGAACAGTTCGATGGTCAGCGGTTTTTCGGTGGAAATCACATTGTGTTTGATGGCGTTTTCAAACAGCATTTGCAGGGTGAGCGGCACGATGGCGCTGTCGGCTTCGCCGTTGAGGTTGGAAAGCCGCACCTGGAGGTTGTCGCCAAAACGTTCATTGAGTAAAAAAACGTAGCTGCGCAAAAACTCCAGTTCCTCGGCCAATGGGATGATACGGGCTTCCCGGCTCTCCAGCACGTAGCGGTATACTTTGCTGAGCTGTTGCACGAAACGCACGGCCTTGTCGGGGTCTTCTGGAATGAGGTATACCAACGTATTCAGGCTGTTGAACAGGAAATGGGGGTTCACCTGGTTGCGCAGGCCCTCGAGTTGCGACTCTACGTTTTGCCGCTCCAGCTGGGCTTTTTCGGCGACGGCGGTTTGCAATTGTAGGTAAAACGACAAGACCTCGTAGGTGGCGATCACCAGGGCAGACACCATCAGCGCAGCAATGAACTCCACGATCGGCTGGGGCTTGTCCGGATGGCTGGGAATCAATACCTGAAACAAGTAATCGAGCGTAAATTTGATCAGCAGGTCGACCACCACAAACGCCAGCAGCATCCAGGCGAGGCGTTTGCCGATGTCGCGCATGGCCGGATAACGTTTTTTTACCTGGTAGTACGTCCAGCGCAGGGTGTACCAAAAAACGCCCGTATACACAAACGACATGGGGATGCAAACGCTCAAAAAGCCCCAGTCGCCGCGCTCGTAATAATCGTTGAACAAGAGCAACGAAATGAGCAGGCTGGCCAACGGCCAACCGATCAGCACAACCAGCCGGTCGTCGAATCCGGTCACTTCCCGAAAACATTTTTTGCTCATGGCGCGCGGTATTGAAAGGTAAAAGTAAGAAGTTGTTGGAGTTAGAGCATGTTGGGAGGGCGCCGCCGGCAGTTTGGCTGTTGCTAAAACTCTACCCGGTACAAAATATCCGGGAAAAAGCCGATTTGGTTGAGGCGGCCGATTTCCTCTCGCACAGTATTGTAGCGCATGGCGAAGATGTTTTGGCGGTTGGTCACATTCTGGAAATCGAGGAAAAAAGTTTGCGAAAGTTTGCGCCGTGCACTGTTCAACCGGAAGCCGATTTTCACATCCCAGCGGAAATACGCGTCGAGGCGCTGGCTGAATGCCTGGTTTTCGAACGTTACTTCTTCGCCGGCAGCGCGGCTGGCTTCCAGGTTGATGGGGGTGTAGGGGCGGCCGCCGGCGGCAGTCAGCTTGGTGTCGAGTGTGAGAAAACGGCGGCCCGATTTGCCCAGCGGAAACTCCCGCCCGGCCAGGGCGTTGGCTACATAGCGGCCGTTGAACGCGGTGTTCCGCTCGACGCCGTCGGAACCTTTGTACTTCGAGTCGAACAGGCTCAGGGTAAACAAGCCGTACCAGCCCTGGCTGAAAAATTTCTCCACCGTGAGTTCCACGCCGAGGTTGCGGCCGCTGCCAGCGTTCACCAACGAACCCCGCTCGGGGAAAACGAAGTCGTCGCCAGCGTTCAGAATCGAAAAACTCGAGGCATAGGCATCCACCGGCACATCCGACAGCCACTGGTAATACGCTTCGGTTTTAACCCGCCAGTTGGCGCCAGGTTTGAAATCATAACCCAGGATCAGGTGTTGGCTGCGGGTAAAGCCCAAGCCTTTGTTGCTCGCAACCGTAGAACCGTCGGGCAACTGCTCGCGGTACAGGAATACCGGCAAGGGCTGGTTTTGATGGTGCATGCCGTAGCCCAGGCTGAGCGTGTTTTTCGGCGCCAGCTGCCAGTTGAGCGCGGCCCGGGGCTCCAGCGCAACGTCTTCCGACTCGTCGAAATACATGCCGTGCAAGCCGCCGTTGAGGGTCAACCGTTCGCTGAGGCGGTACTGTGCCTGTCCGTAGGCCTCGTACAGGCCGAAAGCGCCGCTGAAATCGCGCTGCCGCCACCAATCGGGTTTGCCGTCGGCATCAAAGTCGGGGGTGTTGAAACGGGTGTCGAAACGGCTGTCGATGGAAAATATTTGCGCCAGGATTCCTGCGCGCAGCGTCAGCCGGTTGTTGATTTTCGAATTATAGTAAGAGGAAAGGCGGTAAGTGAGGCCGTCATCATCGACATCGTTGGTGCGAAAGGGGGCGCCGTCGTCGATCACCAGATCGTCTGATTGGTAGGTGTTGCCCGAATAGGAAGCGGAGAGCACCGTGCGGACATAAGTTTTGTCGTTCAGCAGCCAGCTGTGTTTGAGGCCGAGCACGCCAAAACGGGAGGTAGTGTAGGCATTCTCTTCCGGGTTGGCAAACAGGTCGGTCGTGTCGATCTCGGCAGCCAGAAAATCGATCGAACTTTCGCCGGCAATGCCGAACAGCGAAAACCGACCCGCCCGCGTGTTGCCGAAGTCGGCATTAAAACTCAGGTCTTTGTACTTCGGTGTCGCTGCTGTGCCGATATTCAGGCCTGCCGCCGCCGCCACCTCGGTGAACGAATGCCGGTAGGCGACGACAAACGAGCCGTTGTTTTTTCGGTTGAGCGGCCCTTCGATCATGCCTTCCAACCCCGAAAACGCGCCGAGCTGGCCCGTAAATTCGAAGCGCTCCTGGTTGCCTGTGCGCAGGGCAATGTCGAACACGCCGGCGGTGGCGTTGCCATATTCGGAAGGGAAGGCGCCGGTCAGGAAATCGGAGGTAGCGATCATGTTGGGGTTGAGCGCCGACACAGGGCCGCCCGTCGTGCCCAGGGTGCTGTAGTGGTTGGGGTTGGGGATCGGGATACCCTCCAGGCGCCAGAGCACGCCAGTGGGCGAGTTGCCACGGATGATGATATCGTTGCGGGCATCGTTGTTGGCGGCTACGCCGGCGAAATTGGCCACGAGCTTGGCTACGTCGTTGCGGCCGCCGGAATAGCGCAACACCTGCTCGGTGTCGAATTGACGGGCGCTCACGGTGGCCAGTTCATTTACGGGTTTGTCTTTGTCGGCCCGGCCGTTGATGACCACCTCGCCCAGGGAAGAGAAGGCTTCCTGAAGGCGCAGTTGGAGTTGGACCTCCTTGCCAGCCGTAACGAGAATGTTAGGCGCCGTGAGCGGCTCGTAGCCCAGGTAGGTGATGCGGAGCACATGGCGACCCACGGGCACTTCCGTCAGCGCAAAGCGGCCGTCGGCATCGGTCATGGCGCCGCCGGCCGGTTGGCCGGATGCATCCAGGCGCTGCACCGTAGCGCCGATCAGCGGCAGTTCCGACTGCTGGTCGAGCACAACGCCGCGAATGGTTTGGTTTTGAGCGCCTAACCACCCGGGGATCAGGAAAAAAGGTGTAAGTAAGACTACAAACAGGGACGTTTTCATTGTCAAAAATTTAGTGGATACAGGTTGTTTCTGTTGACAAGACAAACGTCTGGCGATAACTGTCCTCAAAAAAACCCTTTCCCGTGAACCGTCGTAGAAAAGGGTTGAACCGCCCATTGGCGGGGGCGAATACATTCGGCGTTTTTTAAACAAAAACGCTCGTTGCGTATTTTAATGTAAGTACATTTATATTTGCGTCATGATTATTGAAGCCGAACTCAAAAGTACCAAACCCATGCCGCCCCGCCAGCGGGCTCTCCTAAACATATTATTCACGGCCAGCTGGTTGAATTGCCAGTTGCAGCGCCAGTTGCGCACCTTCAACCTCTCCCTTCCCCAGTACAACATTCTCCGTATTTTGAACGGCAGTGTGCCGAACGGTTTGTCGGTACTCGACATCAAAGGCCGCATGATCGATCGCAGCAGCAATGTCAGCCGTTTGGTGGAAAAGCTCCGGGAAAGCGGATATGTCGAGCGGATACCCGCCAAAGACGACCGGCGCATGGTAGTGGTAACGATTTCCGAATCGGGCAAAAAGCTGCTGACCGAGATCAATGCCGACGGCTTTACTGATACCTCCAAGATGCCCGGCGGCAAACTCAGCGAGACGGAAGCTGCCGACCTGGCTTACCTGCTCGATAAATTCCGGGACTAAGAGCCTACTTGTTCGCCAGCTGCCCGCAAGCGGCATCGATGTCTTTCCCCCGGCTGCGGCGCACCGTGATAGTCACGCCGTTTTTGGCCAGGTAGGCGGCAAAGGCGTTCAGACGCTCTTCCCCCGATTTGGTAAACGGCGCCCCGTCGATGGGGTTGTATTCGATGATGTTTACCCGCACCGGGAATTTACGGCGGCACAAGCGCAGGAGTTTTTGCGCGTCTTCCGGGCTGTCGTTGAAGCGTTCGAACGCGATGTATTCGTACGAAATCCGGTTTTTTGTTTTACGGTAAAAATACTCCAGGGCTTCCATCAGGGTTTCCAGATGGTTGCTTTCGTTGATGGGCATGATCTCGTTGCGCTTGGCGTCGTCGGCGGCGTGCAGGCTGAGCGCCAGGTTGCTGCGAAACTGGTCGTCGGCCAGCTGCCGAATCATTTTGGCTATGCCGGCGGTGCTCACTGTAATCCGGCGCGCCGACATGCCCAGCCCCAGGGGCGGGGCAGCGGTAATCCGGGCGATGCTTTCCAAGGTGTTCGCATAGGTCAGCAGGGGTTCTCCCATGCCCATGTACACGATATTGGTGATCGGGCGGCCGAAAGCTTGTTCGCATTGGCGGTTGACCAACGCTACCTGGTCGTAAATCTCGTAGGCTTCGAGGTTGCGCTTGCGGCCCATGCGGCCGGTGGCGCAAAACGCACAGGTAAGGCTGCAACCCACTTGCGTGCTCACACACACGGTATAGCGTTCGTCTTCTGGCACCGGAATGAGTACGCTTTCGATGCGGTGCCCGTCGTGGGTGATCCAGCGGGATTTGATGGTGCCGTCGGCGCTGTGCTGCACGGCGTCTTCGCGCAGGGTGTGCAGGCTGAATTCGGCGGCAAGCCGCTGGCGCAGGGCTTTGGACAGGTTGGTCATGTCGGCCAGGTCGGTGGCCGACTTGGCCCACAACCATTCGTAGAGCTGGCCGGCCCGGAAGCGGGGTTCGTTCCAGCCAGCGAAAAGGGTTTCGAGTTCGGGGAGGGGGAGGGTGCGGAGGTCGCGTTGCATGGTTCAAAATTACGAAATCAACCGTTCACCCATCGGGTATAATTTCCTGCTTAAATGTTTGATGAAGTACGGGGTATTAAACTTTAACCAGCGCTACCGCTCGATTAACAGGTCAATTTCACGCATGTTGCTGCCTTGCCAAAAATAGAAGGCCGGCGGCGCCGCAGCATGGAGGTTTTGCTTGAGCAATTCGACGATCACCATGTTTTCAATCAACGCTGTGTAAATTCGGAATCAAAATCCAAAAACACATAAGTGCATATTACCGTCCGCTGCGCGCCCGTAGTTCAACTAAAAAGCGCTCCAGCTCGGCGCTGTCGTAATACAATACCTCGCGGGGTTTGGAGCCTTCGGCCGGCCCTACGATGCCCAGGCCTTCCAATTGGTCCATGATCCGGCCGGCGCGGTTGTAGCCGAGTTTGAGCCGGCGCTGAATCATGCTGGTGGAGCCGTGCTGGGTTTCGACCACCAGGCGGGCGGCGTCTTCGAGCATGTCGTCGAGGTCGGCCAGGCTGACCTGTTTGGAGCTGCCCTCGTCGCTGTCGCCATGAAATTCGGGCAGGAAAAACGGCTCGGGGAAGCCGGTTTGGTTGGCGATAAACTCGATGACGTGGTCCACCTCCGGCGTGTCGATAAACGCCGATTGCAGGCGCACCACATCGCCGCCCACGGAAAGCAGCATGTCGCCTTTGCCCGTCAGCTGGTCGGCGCCGCCGGCATCGAGAATGGTGCGGCTGTCGACTTTCGATACCACTTTGTAAGCGATGCGCGCCGGGAAGTTGGCTTTGATCACACCAGTGATGATGTTGACCGAAGGGCGCTGGGTAGCGATGATGAGGTGAATACCCACCGCGCGGGAGAGCTGGGCCAGGCGGCCGATGGGCAGCTCCACTTCCTTGCCGGCAGTCATGATCAGGTCGGCAAATTCATCGATCACCAGCACGATGTAAGGCATAAAGCGGTGGCCTTTGTTGGGGTTGAGCCTCCGGGCGACGAATTTGGTGTTGTACTCGGCGATGTTGCGCACTTCGGCTGTTTTGAGCAGGTCGTAGCGCGATTCCATCTCGATGATCAGCGAATTGAGCGTTTGCACCACCTTGGTGGTTTCGGTGACGATCGGCTCCGTTTGATCGGGCAAAAAACCCAAAAAGTGGTTTTCCAGCCGGGCGTAGGGGAACAGCTCCACCTTTTTCGGGTCGATCAGGATGAGTTTGACCTGCGAGGGGTGTTTTTTATAGAGCAGGGAGTTGAGAATCACGTTGATACCCACCGATTTGCCCTGGCCCGTAGCGCCGGCGATGAGGAGGTGGGGCATTTTGGTGAGGTCGGCTACGAACACTTCGTTTTGGATGTTTTTGCCCAGGGCAATGGGCAATTCCATTTTGGCGCGTTTAAAGCGTTCGTCCATCAACACTTCGCGCATACCCACGGTCTGGCGTTTTTTATTGGGCACTTCGATGCCGATGGTGCCTTTGCCGGGGATGGGCGCGATGATGCGAATGCCCAGGGCCGAGAGGTTGAGGGCGATGTCGTCTTCCAGGTTTTTGATTTTGGAAATCCGGATACCCCGCGCCGGCACGATTTCGTACAGCGTCACCGTAGGGCCGATAGTGGCCTTGATCTTCTCGATGTCGATCTTGAAGTTCATCAGCGTGGCCAGAATCTGGTTTTTGTTGTGTTCCAGTTCGTCGCGGTCGATCTCCAGGTGGGTGTTGTCGTACTCGTGCAGGAGCTGGAGGTGGGGGTATTCGTAGTGCGAGAGTTCGAGGGTAGGGTCGTAGGGTTCGCTGAGGTTGGGGTTGTCTTCCTGGATGATTTCCACGGGCGGTTTGTAGGCATCGGCTTCATCGGGCAGCACAGGGGTGGGCGCCGGGGGCAGGTTGATTTCCAGTTCGGTGTTGTCGGCCGGGCTGTCTTTTTTTGCCGGAGCGTCGTCGTCGAACAGGGCGCTTTTTTTACTCAGGTCGAAGGCCATTTGGCCGCCGGCCGGCACGGAGGCTTTTTCGGCTTCGACAGGGCGGGCAATTTGAATTTCCTGGTCATCGGCCGACAAAACCGTTTCTACGGTTTGGCCGGTGGAAATCCCAGGTTTGGGGATGCGGATGCGTTTGCCGTATTCGCCGCTGAGCAGGTCGCGCCAGGCGCGTTTGGTTTCGTAAATAAATTTTCTCCAGGTGAAATCGGACAAGTCGGGGTTGTTGTTCCAAACAAACACCGCTACCAGCGCGAACACCAACAAAGCCAGGGTGCCCGGTATGCCCAAAAATTTCTGCACCCACTCGCTCACGGCCTGCCCGAACACGCCGCCCACCGGAAACTCCATCAACTGGAAAAAAAACGAGGCGACGACCGAAACGATCACCATCCAGATCGCCGTGCGCCGCAACGTAGCGGTCAGGTGGCTCATCGGCGCGCGGCGTATCAGGCCCAGCCCGTACTGGTACAGCAAATACACAAAACCGAACGAGGCCACGCCGAAACCCCAGTAAATAATGCTGTCGGCCAAATACGCGCCAAGCCGGCCCAGCCAGTTGTCGACCTCCACATCGCCCAGGAACATTTCCCAGGAAAACCGGAATACGATGTCGTGGTCGTTTTGCCAGGTAAAAAAATACGAGGTGAAAGCGATCAGGAAATAAAAAGACAGGAACAGCAAGAACATCCCGAGCAGTTTCGAGAGGCGCTCATTGTCGAAGTTCAGGCTTCCTTGTCCGCGTTTGCTCTTGGCCATAAAGTGGTATGCTGCGAATAGGCTATCCGCCGGTTACAGGTGGGGATGGATAAATGCAAAAGTAAGGCCTGGCCGCTAAATGCAGTTTTTTTTATCAACAAAGCCCTTCAACGCATCCGCCAGAAATACGGGATAAACAAAATCAGCAGGGTAAACAACTCCAGGCGCCCCAGTAGCATGAGCAACGACAACAACCATTTGCCGGCGGCCGGAATGGCGGCGAAATTGTCCATCGGCCCCACCTGCCCGATGCCCGGCCCCACGTTGCCCAAAGACGTGGCTACGGCCCCCACCGCCGTGAGCAAGGGCTGTTCGAAATCGGCCAGCAGGACGGTCATGGCCAGCGAACCGGCCACAAACGAAATGATATAAATGAGCAAAAAAACCAGGATGTGGGTCAGGATGCGCGGCGCCACCAACTGCCGGTCTATTTTGATGCGAATCAGCGCCTTGGGGTGCAGCAGGCGCTTGAACTCGAGGAAGGAGTTTTTCATAAACACCAGGTGCCGGATAATTTTGATCCCGCCGCTGGTAGAACCCGCGCAGGCCCCCAAGAACAGCAACATAAAAAACAGCAGGGTAATCGCCGGCGCCCAGGCCGTGTAATCGGCCGACACAAAGCCCGTAGTCGTGATGATCGACACCACCTGAAACAGCGCGTCGCGAAACGATTTTTCCAACGTCAAACCGCTCACCTGGTACACCGTGGCGGCTACGATCAGGGTGAAAATCAGGACCAAGGCCACATACGTCTTAAATTCGTCGCTGCTCCACACCTTGCCGAACCGCCGCGTCAGGCCGTAGTAAATTACGGTGTAGTTGATGCCGGCCATGAACATAAAAAACACGATTACATATTGAATGAACGGACTGGCGTAGTGCGCCACGCTGGCATTTTTAGTGGAAAAACCGCCCGTGGCCATGGTGGTGAGGCTGTGGTTGATGGCGTCAAAAAAATCCATGCCGCCAACCATCAACAAGAGCATTTGTGCCAACGTCAGGCCGGTGTAAATCAGCCAAAAACGCTTGGCGGTCTCTTTGATCCGGGGGTGAATTTTATCGGAAGTAGGCCCGGGCGCTTCGGCTACAAACAATTCCACGCCGCCAATACCCAGCAGCGGGAAAATGGCCACCGTGAGCACGATGATGCCCATGCCGCCGATCCACTGGGTCATGCTGCGCCAAAAAAGTATGCCTTTGGGCGCCGCCTCGATGTCGCGCAACACGGAAGCGCCGGTGGTGGTGAGGCCCGACACGCTTTCGAAAAAGGCATTGGTCAGGTCGGGAAAAACGCCGCTGAACAGGTAGGGCAGGGTGCTGAAAAACGACACGGCCAGCCAGCCCAGGGTGACGATCAGGTAGCCCTCGCGTTTGCCGATGTGCCGCCTGGCGCCGGCATTGGTCCAGTACAACAAAATGCCGGCAGCCACGGTCATCAGGGCCGAGCGAAAAATCGGCTCTGCATCGCTGCCGCCGTAATACCAGGAAAAAGGAAGGGCAGTGAGCATAAACCCGCCGATCACGAGGAGCAAAATGCCCACTACATTGGCTACAACACCGAAATTGATCATTACTTAAAAATTTCTTCCACCTTGTGAATAGCCTCCGGAAGGGCCAGAACGATCACTTTGTCGTCCATTTCGAGTTGAAAATCGCCGTCGGGGATAAACCCCTGCTCGCCCCGGATCACACCGGCAATCACGGCTTGTTTGGGCAGGTGCAAATCGCGGATGGGATAGCGCAGCAGGCGGTTGCGCTTTTCTACTGAAAACTCGATCAGCTCGGCGTCTACCCCGTGCAGGCTGCCGACGGCTTCTACTTTTCCTTTGCGCACGAAACGGAAAATGTTGTTGGCGGCAATGAGTTTTTTGTTGATTAATGTGTCTACCCCGATGTTTTGCGAAATGTGCGTGTAGTTCACATCTTCTACCAGGGCAATGGTTTTATACACGCCGGATTCTTCGGCGATCAGGCTGGTGATGATGTTGGTTTCGGAGTTGGGCGTCAGGGCAATGAAAGCATCGACTTCCTCCAGGCGTTCTTCCCGCAGCACGTCGATGTTGCTGGGGTCGCCGATAACTACCAGGGTGTTGTTCAGCGCCTCGACGAAAAGTTTGCCCTGTTCTTTGTCGTCGAGCAAAACGGTGAGCTGGTACCGGTCTTCGATGAGCTCGGCCGTTCGCAGGGCGATGGGGGTGCCGCCGATGATCATCACTTTTTTAATGGCCCGTTGCTGGCGTCCGGCGAGTTGCATGGCCTCGTCGATAAATTTGCTTTTGACAGCCAGGTATAAAAAGTCGCCTTTGCGCAGGGTGGTGTCGCCGCGCGGAATGATGGTGGCGTGGCCCCGCATGATGGCGATGGCGCGAAAATTCAGGTCGGGGTGCAGGCGGTCGATGTCGTCCATCGACTTGTTGATCAGGGGGCAATCGACATGCGTTTTAAACCCGACCACCGAAATTTTACCTTTTTCAAATTCAAACACATCGGTGAAGCTGCCCCGGCGCAGCAAGCGTTCGATTTCCTGAGCCGCCAGTATTTGCGGCGAGATCAGGGTGTCGATGCCCAGTTTTTGAAATATTTCTTTCTGCGAAGGTTCCAGGTATTCCGGGTTGCTCACCCGGGCGATGGTTTTTTTTGCCCCCATTTGCTTGGCCAAAATAGCGACCAGCAAATTGGTTTTTTCGGAAGTGGTGACGGCCAGGAGCAGTTTGGTTTTGGCCACATTGGCCTGCATCAACACATCGGTAGAAGCGGCGTCGCCCCGGATGGTGAGTACGTCGAGGTGGGTGGCAGCGTGGTGGAGCGCCTCTTCGTTGGTGTCGATCAGCACAATTTCCTGATCTTCCCGGACCAGGAGCTCCGCCAGGTGAAAACCCACAGCGCCGGCGCCGGCGATAATAATTTTCATAACAACACGGTGATTAATGTATTGGCTTTGAAGTTGTTTCCCAGTCGTAGGGATATTTCACTTCGGTCAGCGCCAGGCCTTCCGGCGGGGCGCTCCAGTTTTTTTTCAAGGTCGTTTGTTCGTCCAGCGCCCGGCGGATATCGTCGAGGGCCAGCTGCCCGCGTGCGACCTGTATGCTGGCGCCAACGATAAGCCGTACCATGCCCCGCAAAAACCGGTTGGCGGAAATATGAAAAAGCAACTGATCGGCGGCCGGCTCCCAGCGGGCCTGCAGGCCGGTGCAGCGGTAGTGCTCGACACCGCTGTGCGATTTGCAAAAAGGGAAAAAGTGTTCGTACTGCTGCAACAAACCGGCTACTTCGCTCAACTGTTGTGCATCCAACTGGCTCTGATGTGGGTAAAACCAAGCCGTTTCGGTTAAAAACGGGTCTTTCCGGAAGGTAATACAATAGGTGTAGCTGCGCAAATTGGCATCGAAACGCGCGTGGGCTTCCGGATGCACCGGATAAATGCCGTACACGGCGAGGTCGGCGGGCAGAAGGCTGTTGAGTCCGTTGAGAAAACGCGCCGGTATTCGGCCCTGCACGTCGAGGTGTGCCACGAAACGCCGGGCGTGCACCCCGGCGTCGGTGCGGCCGCAGCCGGTCAGTTCTACCGGCTGGCGAAGGATGGTGGCCAGGGCTGTTTCGAGCACTTCCTGCACGCTCAGGGCATTTTTTTGCCGCTGCCAGCCGGCATAGCGGGTACCCTTGTAAGCGAGTAAGAGAAAGTAGCGCATGTTGTTCAAGCCAAGTAGAGGATTTGGGGCGTCCGCTCAGGGTTCGAGCAGACGGTCGCAGGCAGCGTCGAGCATCCGAAATACGGCCTCGAAACCATCGTCGTCGTAATACGGGTCGGGCACGCTGCGCTGCTCCTGAGGGTGGGAAAGATCGAGAATAAGTTGCACCTTTTGCCGGTGCCCCTCGTGTTGGGCCAGGCGCAGCACGTCGCGGTGGTTTTGGGTGTCCATCACGAAAATTCGGTCGAAACGGTCGAAATCGCCTGCCTGAAACTGCCGGGCGCGCTGGTCGGTGAGGTCGATGCCGTATTTCCGGGCCACAGCGATGGAGCGGTGGTCGGGCAATTCGCCCACGTGCCAGTTGCCGGTGCCGGCGCTGTCGACCATCCAGTCCAGCCCTTTTTGGCGGACTTTGTGTTTCAAAATTCCTTCTGCCAGCGGGCTCCGGCATATGTTGCCCAGGCAAACCATTAGAATATGCATGATTTTAATGTGGTCAATGTGGTCAATATGGGGGAATGTGGTCAATGTAGCCAATGGTATCTGTGTGGGTGAACCAATTAGCCACATTGACCACATTACCCCACATTGACCACATTCCCCCACATTTAAAATATCTTACTGTATTTAAGCATAAACGCCCCGGTCAGTTGGGCGGCAGGCGCCTGGCGGTCGCCGTCGTCGCCGTAAATGCCGTTGTCGTTGGCATCGAGGTTCATTTTGACGTCCTGGTCGTAGAACAATTCGCCGAGCAGGTCAAGCGAAAGGCCCTTGAACAGTTGGATGCTAAAGTTATTAGTGAACAGCACGTCGATGGCGCCGGGGTTTTCCAGGTAATTGGAAAACAGGCGCAGGGTCGTGTTGGTGGCAAAACGGCCGTCGAAGTATTTGTTTTCATACCGCCCGACCAGTTCGGAGCCCAGGCCGAGGAAATGGTTTTTGAAATCGGTGATCACGCCGTTGGCGTCGCGGGTGACGTCGTTGCCGTGAATATCGAGCAGGGCCAACGAATCGTCGGCCACGTAGATAAAGCGCAGGGCTACCGGCGAGTATTGCAGGGTCAGGTGGCTGGTGGGTTTGTAGGTGATGCCGGGCGAAAACTGAATGAGTGCAGGCGACAGAAAGTTGGACACCACGATGTCGGGTTTGCCGTCGAGCACCACGGGTTTCAGGTAGTTGCTTCGGTACGTTTTCAGCAGTTGGGTTTGAGCCAGCAGGTCGGCCGAAACGAACCACTTGTCGCTGCCAATTTTATAGCCATAAGTGGAAGCCAGGCGCAGCACGTCGAGGTTTTTTTGAAAACCTGCGGGCTGGCTGAGCGAGGTGCGGCCGAGCTTTTGAGTGCTGAGTTGCAGGGTGAACTGGTTGTTCCAGAAGGAGTTGGCGCCTGTGCGGTTGGCCGATAGCGTACCGAGGCCACCGATGCCGAATCGGCCGGTACCGCCGCCGACGCGCGGGTTGATGATGCCCAGGCCGCCCAGGTCGAGGCCAATGCCGCCGGTGAACGTCCAGGTGCTGTCGGGTGCAGGCGCATCTTGTGCGGTTGCGTCGGGGAGGGCGAGAAATACAGTAAGCAGAATGAGTAAAAAGGAGCGCATACGATAGAATAGGTTTTTAATAAAATATTGATTCGTAATTGTCTAAACTTTGGGCGGGAGCAGGTGCTCATCCTGCCCTTCCGGGTAAAATACCTCTACGTTTTCAGTAGTCATTTTGTTGAGGGGTACGATAATAGCCCGCTCCGGAGTTTGCAAAATCAGGGAGGTAGAGTCAATCATGACCACCTTGCCCCTGGCGCCGCCGATGCTGATTTCATCGCCGATGCGCACCTTATTTCGGTTGTAATGCCCGGCGAGGTAGTTCGCCACCAGATCGCGGGAGGCCAGGCCGTAGCCTACGGCAAATGCCAGGGCAAGCGCGCCGATCACCACGGTGAGGTTGGAGGCGATAAAGCCCGTGCTGATTTTAGCCTGCGACAACGCGCTGACGGCGATGGTGATAAACAAAAAATAAAATACGGCCGATGCAATCATTTTGGCCGAAGGAATGCCCAGGCTCTGGCAAGTGGTGAGCACCAGCCCCCGCACCATATCGGCCAAAAACAAACCCAGCAAAAACAGCACGAACGCCGAAAACAACGCCGGCAAGTAGTCGATCACGTCGCGCACCATGTCGGTAATCGCCGGTATGCCCAGCATGTCGGTAGCAAAAATGATAAAGCCCAGCATGAGCACATAGTAGATCATTTGAGCCACCACACCGGAAATCTGAATTTTCATGCCGGTGCGCTGCACCAGGTCAATTTCGTTGAGGCGCTCGGCCAGCCGGTCCACCTGCAGGCTGGCCAACACCCGCCGCACTACCTTGCGCACCGCACCGGCAACGATGCGGCCGATGAGCAGGATGAGCAGAGCAAAAAGCAGCTTGGGCGCCGCTTCTGAAAAGCGGGCCACCAACTCTGTGAAGATGCCGTCTTTTAATTTTTCAAGAAAATCCATGGAAGAAAGATTGTTTGCAAACGGGATTAAATTGCTGGTTGATGAGGTTTATAAAAGTTGATTGGGTTTATATTTTGTTTATCAACTCAATAAACTGCATCAACCTTTATAAACCTTTATAAACCTTTATAAACCTTTATAAACCTTTATAAACCT
>CAZVZH010000003.1:58190-59961 GCA_964630705.1 uncultured Saprospiraceae bacterium
AAACCTTTATAAACCTTTATAAACCTTTATAAACCTTTATAAACCTTTATAAACCTTTATAAACCCTTATCCCTTCAGGGCCTACCCGGCGGTTGCCGCCAATCGGGCCACTCATCGGGGGCAGGCCGCCGCCCGGGGATAGGGTCGGTTTCGGGGCCGCCGCTGGAGCCGCCGATCATCTGCACGACAGCTTGCAGCGCATTGGGCATGTACACTTCCACTACCCGCCCAAATACGGCGAAATTGGTGGTTTGGCTGGATACCCGCCGCTCCAGCCCGGGGGGCAGCCCGGCAGCGTACGCCCGTTCCAGGTCTTTAAAACTGTTCTTTTCGGTTGCCATTTCAGCACATGTAAATGAATAAATCGGTTTGGCGGTTGTTGGGGCGTGGATTCAAGAAAGGAGCGGGTCGGCGGCAAAGCGTTCATCGTACAACTGCTTGGCCCGGTGTTTCGCCCGCATGATTTGCATTTTGATGGCACTTTCGGTTTTTTGAAAAAATTCAGCCATGTCGCGAATCGACATCTCGTCCATGTACTTCATCAGCAATACGATACGGTCGCCTTCCTGCAAATCGGCCAGCACTTGCTCCAAACGGTCGTGTTTCATTTCCAGCAACACGCTGTCGGGCACTTCGGGCACCGGTTCGTCACCCAGGCGACCGACATCGTCGGACAGCAATTCCGGTATTTTTTTCCGCTTGCGAATCACGTCGATACAAAAATTGTACGTGATCGAATAGAGCCAGGTTGAAAATGAAGATTGTTCGTTGAAGCGCGATAGGTTCAGGAATACCTTAATGAAAATATCCTGCACGGCATCATGGGCCGTTGCTTCGTCGCCGAGCATGGAAATACATTTGGCAAACACCTTTCCCGCATACCGTCGGTATAAGGCGGTAAAGTATTCCGGATTCTGCTCCTCCAGATAGCGCGCGATCAACTCGCTGTCCGAAATCTTCGGCGATGTCTGAACCTCAGTCAAAAGTCAGGCGGATGGTTAAGAAAATTAAGGTATGCACATAGGCTTCGCACCTGCAAAGAGACGAAAAACCAGCGATACCTACCGCCTTTTTCTTTCGGACCGTTAATGAGACGTTAAACTTTTTTTCAAGTCACCCGGGCCAAGTGTTAAAACTATCCGGGGGCTTTACTTTGCACTGACTTTAACATTTGCCATGAAAAATTACCTGCTTTTCGCTGCTTTCGCCCTGCTTTCCGGCCCGGCTTTTTCCCAAACGATTTACTACACGCAGTCTAAGTACCCGGTCGATACGGTGTACCCCTACAACATTCCCCTGCTCGACATGGACAGCACCAGGGAGTCGAACTCCAAAGAAGTGCTGCAGAATAAAAAACCCACCGTCATCGCCTTTTGGCTCACAACCTGTATGCCTTGTCACCGCGAACTGGCCACCTACTCGGCCAACTATGCCGACTGGCAAAAAAAGGCGAACTTCCGCTTGCTGGCGATTTCCATCGACTTCCCGCACCGCTTCCGCCAAATCGCGGAAATTGCCCGGGAAAAACAATTCCCCTTTGAAGTATACTGGGACCGCGACCGGCTCTTCCGCTCCGTCATGCCGCATGGCGGCCTTAATGGGCTGCCGCAGGTGTTTATTTTTGACAAGGAAGGACGGCTCGCCTACCACCACAAGGGTTTTCGCCCCGGCGATGAACAGGAGGTGTTCGCTAAGATTTTGGAATTGCAGTAAGGATGAGTAACCACGTCGGACACTGATCGAATTTAATTTGCTCTGCTTCGCGTGCCGG
>CAZVZH010000003.1:60061-65920 GCA_964630705.1 uncultured Saprospiraceae bacterium
GCAGCCCCGACTGTTTGTCGGCGCGTGCCGGAGCAGCCCCGACGCCCGCCGGAGCAGCCCCGACTGACAGTCGGGGGTTACACCACAGCTTGGGCGATAGCGCGAATGGTATCGGTATCCCCCATGGTGTAATAGTGCAAACAAGGGACTCCGGCTGCTTTCAATTCGCGCGATTGCTGGATGCACCACTCGATGCCCACCTGGCGAACAGCCTCGTCGTCGGCCGCTTTCAGCGCTGCGTCGACCAGGTCTTTGGGCATGTTGACAAAAAACTTCCGGGGGATGGAATTGAGCTGATAACGCTTGGTCAGCGGCTTGAGGCCCGGCACAATTGGCGCCTCGATACCCGCCTGGCGGCAAGCGTCGACATATTCGAAATACCGGCGGTTGTCGAAAAACATTTGGGTGACGATGTAGTGGGCGCCGGCGTCGACCTTCATTTTGGTGTACGCCAGATCGGTGTCGGAGTTGGGCGCTTCAAAGTGCTTTTCCGGGTATCCCGCTACGCCGATGCAAAAGTCGGTTTTTTCGCCATTGACAATATCGTCGTCAAGGTAGCGGCCCTGGTTCATGCCGACCATCTGGCGCACCAGATCGAGGGCGTATTTGTGCCCTTGATCATGCGCAATGAACCGCTCTTCAAACTGACGCGCGTCGCCGCGCAAAGCCAGCACGTTGTTGATGCCCAGAAAGTTGAGGTCGATGAGCGCATTTTCGGTTTCATCCATGGAAAAACCACCACAGATAAGGTGCGGCACGGCGTCCACTTTGTAGCGGTGCATGATGGCGGCGCAGATGCCCACCGTGCCCGGCCGCTTGCGGATAGCCGCTTTTTCGTAATAACCGGACGGCCGCACTTTATAAATGTACTCCTCCCGGTGGTAGGTAACGTCGATGAACGGCGGCTTGAATTCCATCAGCACGTCCAGCGTTTTGAAAATCGCCTGCATGCTTCCGCCTTTCAGCGGGGGAAGCACCTCGAAGGACACCAGGGTTTTATCCTTGGCTTTTTTAAAATGGTCGGTAACTTTCATGTCGATGGAGTTGATCTGGTAGGGGCGACCCTCGCGGTCGCCCTGAATGGCGTTTTTGACAATGGCGTTTTGGGCGACCGCGAAGGCTGCCCCTACGGTGTTTACCGGGCCGCTTATCGGATCAGCACTTTCGCCGAGGCTTCCGCCCGCGCCTTCATTTCGGCTGCTTTGGCGGCGTTGCCGGAAGCGGCGTAAATTTCAGCGAGGGCGTTGAGTACTCGCTCGTCTTCCCATTGGGTAGGCAGGGCGTGCTCGAGCACAGCAATGGCGTTTTTTGTATCGTGTTTTTGCTGGTAAAAATATTCGTAGCCCATACGGTAGCAAAACGCGTTGATTTTATTCGGGTTGCCCCCACTGGTAGCCAGGTACTGCATGTATTTGTCGAAGAACGGCCGGAAGTTGGCGTTGTTCGGAATTTTTTCAAGAACTGCGCCAAATTCGTGGAAGAGCTTGTCCATCTGCTTGTCCTGTTCGAAACGCGCAGCCGCAATGGCGCCTTTCATCACCAGCGCAGAGCCGTAGTCGGGGTTGATTTCGATGGAGCGGTTGATGTGGTACTCCATGGTGTCGACCCAACGCGCTTTTTCCGCCGGCTCCTTTGTTTTCAGGTAAATATTATCGTAGATCGCCGTCACGTAAAAACAGTGCGAACGGGCGCTGTTCGAGGAGTTTTTGACCGCCGAGCGGTTGAGCGACAACGCGTCTTTCCAATCGGGCACCCGTTGAATGGTGAGCCAGCTGAACGCCGCCGTGGCCAGGGCAAAAATCCCGACGCCCAGCAAGTAAGGCCGGTTGGGTTGTTCTTTAAACCACGCCGGCATTTTTTGCGCTAAAAACCAGCCGGCCAGCAAGCAAAATGCCACCGACGGCATATAAGCGAAACGCTCGTTCATAAACGTGCCCACCGATACGAACAGGTTGGACACAATACTCAGCGTGATCAACCAGTAAAAAACGGCGTAGGCTGGGATGCGGCGGCGTTTAAGATTAAGCAGGGCCCAAATGCCCATGCCCAGGTAGAGCGCCAGGGAAACGAGCGCGCGCCAGTCGCCCCAGCCCACCTTCGGCACGTGATAGGGGTAATAGTCGTGCGTCAGCGGATAAGGCACGAACAACAACTTGATATACCAGCCCAGGGTCAGGAAAATCGTCGCCAGTTTTTCGCCGGCCGACATGCCCAGAAATGGGTTGTTCATCAGGTCGCTGACCGCCCTTCCGTGGTCGAGCATAAAACCCAACGCCTTGTAGCGCACGAGAATGAACACCAGCGTAGCCAACAACCAGGGCAGGCTGGCGCCGGCAATGCGGCCCACCGGCGCTTTGGCAAAAAACCAAACGGTCAGCGGAATGACGGCCAAAAAGGTCAGCGCATTTTCCTTGGCAAACAAGCCGAGCAAGAGGAACAAACCCGCCGCCCAGTTCCACAGCACCCGCTCGGTATCGAAATATTTTAACGCGGCATACAGCGCAGCCAAACTGAACAGCAGGGCCAGAATTTCGTCGCGCCCCTTGATATTGGCCACCGCCTCGGAGTGGATCGGGTGCGCAACAAACAGCACGGCGCCGATAAACGCCGCGCTGAAATACCAGCGCGCATGCTCGCCCAAAGGGAAAAAAGCAAGCAGCAGGCGGTACAGCAACACGCCGTTCAGCCCGTACAGTAAAATATTGATCAGGTGACTGATACTCGGGTGGTCTTTCCCAAAAATACCCACCTCCAGGGCAAAGGTGGCCAACGACAAGGGGCGGTAGCGGCCGCCTTCGAGCAACTGCAGGTTTTCCTTTTTCTGGAAATAACCCATAAAACTATCGGCCCCGAATATTTCGCGAATGCCGGCGAAGCCTTTCTGCACGTAGGCGTTTTGCCAGATAACCATCTGATCGTCGAGGATGTACCCGAACTGCAGCGCAGCCGCATACAAGCCGAAAGCCAGCGCAACAAGCAGCAGGGCCGGTATCCAGTGCTGACGCCAAAAACCTGGCTGGAATAGCGCATCGGCACGGCTCGCGCGTTGCTTTTTAGGAGCAGCGGGCTTTTCGGCCGGCGTGCTGCGTTTTATTTTAGGACTGGGCTTGCCACCCTTACTCTTTGCTGCCATGTGTCGGGTTTTGTTAAAAACGGGGCAAATATCGCAAGTTGCACCATAACCTGTGGGGCAGGCCGGGAATTTCCTGCAACCCGCTTGTAACCTTTTTGTCCATCGCCCTGTCTTTCTCCCCGACTAACCGCCCACTACACCGCATTTGGTGGGAAACCGCCAAAAGTTAGTCGTTCAAAACACCCTTTTTATAGAAAGAGTATGCTTTTAACAGGTATTATGTATTGCATAATACCAAAATGCCCGCATCTTTGTCGCGAAAACAAAAACAATTTTAATCCTCGCCCATCCAGCCAAACCATCATCAACTACTCTGCAACTAAAAATTAAGCAATGAAAACCATCTTCCTTGCCCTGCTCAGCATTTTCCTGCTGAGCAGGCCTTCCCTGGCGCAAAACATCTCCGGTCAAGTTCAAAATGCCGACGGTACCGCCGCCGAATTCGCAACTGTGTTGCTGTACCAGGCAGCCGACTCCAGCCTGGTCAAAGGCGGCATTACCGACCCCGCCGGCCGCTACGAATTCGAAAACATCCCGGCCGGCCGCTATTTCGTCGACGCCCAACTGATCGGCGCCGGCAAAGCCGCCCTCCCTGCATTCGACTATGCTGGCGGCGATAAAACGCTGGAAACCATTGCCCTCCAGGAAAATGCCCAGGAAATCGGCACCGTAACCGTCGTCGCCCGCCGGCCCATCGTAGAAGTACGCGCCGACAAAACCGTGCTCAACGTAGAAGACAACATCAACGCCCAGGGCCAAAACGCCCTCGAACTCATGCGCAAAGCGCCGGGCGTGATCGTCGACAACAACGACAACATCAGCCTGCGCGGTAAAAACAGCGTGCGCTTCCAGATCGACGGCCGCGACGTGCCCATGGACAGCCGCGACCTGGCCAACCTGCTCAAAAGCATGCGCGCCGAAGACATCGCCGCCATCGAAATGATCACCAACCCCTCGGCCAAATACGACGCCTCGGGCAACGCCGGCATCATCAACATCCGCACCCGCAAAAACCGCTCGATCGGCACCAACGGCTCGGTCGGCGGCGAGGCCATTTTCGGCGAAACCCTCAAGAGCGGCGGCAATTTCGCCATCAACCACCGCAATGCCTGGGTAAACGTTTTCGGCAACTACTCCAACCACTTCGGCACCTGGCACAACGATCTGTTCCTCTACCGCGAACAGGCTGGCAACATTTACGACCAGGCCAGCACCATGAGCGACAACAACAATAACCACAACTACAAGGTAGGCGCCGACTTTTTCCTGAACCCCAAACACACCATCGGATTCGTCTTCGACGGCCGCTTGGCCCAGGGCCCCTGGACCAACGAAGCCCGCACGTACATCAGCAACCTGAACACGCCGGCGCAGATCGACTCGGTTTTGGTCGCTTCCAACTTTGTGCCCCAAAACCGCAACAACCGAAATCTCAACCTCAACTACCGCTTCGCCGACACCCTCGGGCGGGAATTCACCGTCGACGTCAACCGCGGCGCCTACACCTACCGCGCCAATTCCTACCAGCCCAATTTTTACAAAGACCCCACCGAACAGGAAGTCTTGCAGGAACGCATTTACCGCAACATCACGCCGACAGACATCGACATGTGGATTGCCAAAGCCGACTACGAGCAGCGCTTGTTTCAGGGAAAAATTGGCTTCGGTTATAAATTGACCAACGTTCAAACCGATAACGTTTTCGATTTTTTCAACATCTACGACGGCACGCCCGTACCCGACACCACCCGCAGCAACCGCTTCCGGTACGACGAAATGGTGCACGCCGGCTACCTCAACTACAATATTCAGCTGAAAAAATGGGGCTTCCAGGCCGGCCTGCGCGCCGAACACACCACCTGGAAAGGCGACCTCACCAGCCTCCGCCCCGGCGCCGGCGAAATGAACGAGGCCCAGTACCTCAGCTGGTTCCCCAGCGCGGCCGTCACCTTCAGCATGAATGAAAAAAACCAGTTCAACCTGACCTACAGCCGCCGCATCGACCGGCCCAACTACCGCGACCTCAACCCCTTCGAAGACCGGCTCGACGAACTGGCCTACAAAAAAGGCAACCCCTTCCTGCGGCCGCAGTTTACCAACAGCTTCGAACTCACCCACACCTTCATGGGCAGGATGAACACGACCCTGGGCTATAGCCACACCAGCGATATGTTCACGGAAGTAATCGACACCACCGAAGGTAACCGCACCTTCCTGACCAATGAAAACATCGCCGACCAAAACAATTACTCGCTGAGCATTGGCGTGCCCATCCCCTTCGCCAAATGGTGGGAAAGCTACTGGAACGTCACGGGCTACATCACCTCCTTCGATGCCAACTTCCGCGACGGCTTTACCGTCAACCAAACCTTCAAAGCCATGAACCTCTACAGCGAGCACACCTTCCGCCTGCCCAAAGGCTGGTCGTTGCAGCTCTCCGGCTGGTTCAATTCACCGGCTATCTGGGGCGCAGTGTTCCGCAGCAAGGCACAGGGCGCGATGGACTTTGGCGTGAAAAAACAGTTTTTCGACGGAAAGGCCACCGCCAGCTTGTCGTTCGGCGACATCCTCCGCACCGCCGGCTGGGCCAGCGTCAACGATTTTACCCCCGGCCTGTACATGCGCGGCAACGGTACCTGGGAAAGCCGAACCGTCCGCTTCAACCTCAATTACCGCTTCGGCGACAACAACATCAAAGGCGCCCGCCAGCGCAAAACCGGTGTGGA
>CAZVZH010000004.1:0-57876 GCA_964630705.1 uncultured Saprospiraceae bacterium
GCATTTTTATGATCGCCCTCGACAAACGATTCAATTTTCTGTACCACATTGGCCGGTTTCTGCAGATGATGAAGCAGGTATTCGGCCGCACGGAAAAGTTTTCCATGTACTGGCGCGAAACCATGCGCCAAACCAACGACATCGGTATCGGCTCGCTGGTCATCGTTTGCCTGATCTCTATTTTTATCGGGGCGGTGGCGGCGGTGCAATTTGCCTATCAGTTGAACGGGCAGCTCATCCCGCGGTACTACATCGGTTACATCGTGCGCGACCTGGCGATCATCGAACTTTCGCCCACGATCACCTGCCTGGTACTGGCCGGTAAGGTCGGCTCCAACATGACCGCTGAAATCGGCGGCATGCGCCAAAAAGAACATATCGACGCCATGGAGGTCATGGGGGTGAATACGGCAGCCTACCTCATCCGGCCCAAAATGATCGGCGGGCTGGTGGCTATCCCACTGCTGGTTACTTTTTCGGCCTATGTGGCTATTGTCGGCGGTTACCTGGCCAGCGTGCCAACCGATTTGATCACCGACGATGAGTATGTGCAAGGCCTACGTTCCTTTTTTGTGCCTTACAACGTGTTTATGATGTATGTCAAATCACTGGTGTTTGCTTTTATCCTCACCACAGTTTCCTGCTACCAAGGCTACTTCGTGGAAGGCGGAAGCATCGAACTCGGCCAGGCCAGCACCCGTGCAGTAGTGTACAGCGACATCATCATTTTGCTGGCCGACTACCTGATCGCCGTGTTGCTTACCGGCTAATTTTTTCAATTTCAACACATGCTGGATCAATTAAAACAAACCATCGAAGCCGCTTGGGACGATCGTACCTTGCTGCAACACCCCGACATTCAACAAGCCGTGCGCACCGTGCTTGGCTTGCTCGACGACGGCCAACTCCGCGTGGCCGAACCCGCGCCCGGCGGTAGCTGGAAAACCAACGATTGGGTAAAAAAAGCGGTGATTCTGTACTTTCCTATCCAGGCGATGGAAACCATCGAAGTTGGGCCGTTCGAGTACCACGACAAAATTCCGCTGAAGCGCGGATTTGCCGAAAAAGGCGTGCGGGTGGTACCGCAGGCTCTGGCCCGATATGGCTGTTTTATTGAAAAAGGCGCCATTCTGATGCCTTCCTACGTCAACATCGGCGCCTGGGTGGGCAGCGGCACCATGGTCGACACTTGGGCCACGGTGGGATCCTGCGCGCAGATCGGCCGGAACGTACACCTGGCAGGCGGCGTGGGTATCGGCGGCGTATTGGAACCGCCGCAGGCCAGGCCTACGATTATTGAGGACGAGTGTTTTATCGGTTCGCGCTGCATCGTGGTAGAAGGCGTGCACGTAGAGCGTGAAGCGGTGTTGGGCGCCAATGTGGTACTCACCCAAAGTACGCACATCATCGACGTAACGGGTCCGGAACCGGTAGTGCACAAGGGCCGGGTGCCAGCGCGTTCGGTTGTTATTCCGGGCACTTACCCGAAGGCCTTCCCGGCGGGTACGTATCAGGTGGCCTGCGCCCTCATCATAGGCCAGCGCAAACCAAGTACAGATAAAAAAGTATCGCTGAACGAAGCGCTGCGCGAGTATCAAGTAGCGGTGTAGCGGCTATGAAAAAATCCATTGAAATCACCACCACGCAAAACGTGACTATCGAATACGAGCTGGCTCGGTTGCGCGAGCGCGGCCTGGCTTGGTTGCTCGATCTGGCTATTGTGCTGATCGGGTATTTTATCCTGTTGCAGATCGTTCAGATAGTTTTTGGGCCGGTGTTTTCTGGCGAACAAGGCTGGCTGGTCGTGGTAGCCTTGCTGCCGTTTTTATCCTATTTCCTTTATCATATTTTTTTTGAAATCTGGAACATCGGACAAACGCCGGGCAAACTGGCGATGGGCATCAAAGTTGTGCGCCTCGACGGCAAAGACCCGGAGTGGAGCGATGTGGTGTTGCGGGCGGTGTTGCAGCTGGTCGACTCGCTGTTTTCCTTCAGCGTGATTGGCGCAGTTTTGATAAAAACCACGGGAAAAAGTCAGCGCCTGGGTGATATGGCGGCGAATACGACGGTAATCAAAATTCAGGGCATTCACTTTCAATTTCGGTTGCAGGATGTGCTCAGCATTTCGACGCTTGAAAATTATCAACCGGTTTATCCTCAGGTACGCCTACTCAACGAACAGGATATGATTTTCATAAAAACCGTACTCGGCAGGGCGCAGCGCTACCCTAACTCGGCGCATGAGGCGGTGGTGGAAGATCTGGTGAGCCGGTTGATGCCCATACTACAGGTCGAACAGCGGCCGCTCAACCGGGTAGATTTTTTAAAAACCTTGCTTCGCGATTACATTGTGCTCACGCGATGAGCGCTCCAAGAAGGTGTACCGCCGACCCAAAACGAAAGGCCCGGTTTTCGTCAACGGTGAAAACCAGGCCTTTGGTTGGTCGCAAGGTCAATCATTTTAGCACAAAATCGCCGTAAGTGAGCCGGGCGGTTACTAACCGGGGCGCATTGGCGTCGCCGACAAACCCTTCCACAGAGGAGCGGCTGCCCTGGTCGTCGCGGCGTCGGATGGTAGCGCCGGAAGGCGTTTTAAAATCAGTGTAGTTGCCTTCAGCATCGAAGCGGAAGGTAGCGCCGCTTTCTACATTCATTTGTACGTCGGTGTATTTGCCTACGATTTTGGCTTCGGAAAAATTGCGGGCGAGGGCGCCCACTTTCAGGCTGCCGTAAGTGAGGTCGGCATCTACTGTGCCGGCCACATTGGCTACATTGACATCAGTGTATTGGGCGGTGAGGAACATGGCGCCGACGGTTTGGATACGGATGTTGGCGTACTTGGTTTGCACGCGCAGGTCTTGAATATTTCCCAAGTTAAAATCGTCGTATTTGGATGTCACTCGAACGGTAGAAGCGCGGTCGATTTGCAGTTCGGAGTATTTGGTATCGAGTTGGACTTCGGTAGCGTCGGCCAGTACAAGGCCGCCATAGCTGAGGTAGCCCGAGAGGTTGCGCACTTTGGCCATAGAAGCTTTGCCATAGCCGATGGAAATGCTGGCATCGTTGTTGACGGTTTCGGTGCGCAGGTCGCCATAGCGGATATCAGCAGTTAGTTTGCCATTCAGTGCGGCTACGTAGGAGTTCCCGTATTTATTTTTCAGGTCGAGTTGGTTGCCGATGGGCATCCACACTTCGTAGTTGATCTTGAAATCCTGGCAGCTGTTTCCGGGCCACCAGTTTTTTCCGCCAGGATTCACCATGGTTTCAGCTTTTACATAGCCGGCGGTATTGGTAAAGTTGACGTTGATTTGTTCGAAAATCTTATCGGCGTCGCGCTGGTTGTTGGCGTTGACGATGATGGTAATATCGATTTTCACGGTGTTTTTATCCCAGGTTTTGACATTTACCTTACCGTATTTGTTGTAGAGGGCTGTCGTGCCGGCGGCAGTTGTGCTGAATTCCCGGTTGATGGTTTTGGTAAATTCCTGCTTGGGGCCTGCTGCCCTGGCCGGCGCGACAGCGCCGGCCAATAGTGCCAGGCAGAGTACGGCAATCTGCTGTGCCTGGAAAAGTTTAAATGTTGCGAATTTCATGTTTGCTGCTGTTTGTCGGTGCGGGTTGCTGTGTTTGCTGTTGTTGTTCCAGATAACGGAGTACCCGTTCCAGGATAGCGGCTTTGGCCTTGTAATTTTCGATCATGGCGCGTACAACTTGTTCGCGATTGGCTGGGGGTACATTGGAGAGTTCTTCGCGCAGTTCATTCATCATCTGATCCATTTGTTTCAGGTCGTCGCGAACTGCTTTGCCTTGGTAGCTGGCGAAACTGGCGAGTTTGTTTTGTTTGGCTGAGATATCGCGTTGGTAAAATTGTTCGAGTTCGGCGTATTCGGGCGACACTTCACTCAGGCTCATACCCGGCTGACTGGAGCCGGCATACCAGATGCCGATGTTGACGCCGGCGATCAGGATTACGATAGCGGCTGCGATGCGGGTTAGGTAGCGTTGCCAGGGGAGTTGAACTACTTTTGCCGGCCTGGCAGGAAGGGCCTGTTCGATAGAAGACCAAACTTGATCGCCGGGCAATTGCGTATCAAATTCGTTACGGTGATGGCGGATAAATGATTCGAGTGCAGTGCTGCCGGTTTCCGGGAGCGATTTTTCAATCTGGCCCCACAGTTTTTCGGCAGGAGCCGCCTGGTCGAAAAGGGGCCGATAAAAAGCGATTGTTTGTTCCAGTGGACTGGAATGGTGCAGGCGCTGGAGTGTTTTTTCTATCCTTGCCCACACCTGTTGATCGGGTTCGGCGGTGTCGAAATCTGCACGATTGGCGCGGATAAACTGTTCGATATTATTGCTGTTGGACATCATGCTGTTCAGGTTTTTTTGAGCGGTTGCTGCCGCGGGTTTTGGAGTTTTCAGGCGCTTTCTCCAGAAAGCAGGCCGCGTAGTTTTGATTTGGCGCGACTGTACTGCGATTTCGAAGTTGCTTCCGTTATGCCTAAAATATCGCCTATTTCTTCGTGATCGTAGCCTTCGATGGCGTACAGGGTGAATACCATCCGGTAGCCATCCGGCAAGACATTGATTGCTTGGTTGATCCGATCGACAGAGTAGGGCATTTCAGGCACCGGTTCCGGGTCTTCGGAGCGTTCATTGTAAGGCGTCAGCTCCTGAAAAGTTAACCGTCGACTTTTCAAAAAGTTGATGCATTTGTTGACCGTGATGCGCTTGATCCAGGCGCCGACACTGCTTTCGTAGCGGAAGGTGTCTAATTTCATAAACACCTCAACGAAAGTGCTTTGCAGCAGGTCTTCGGCATCGTGCGTATTTTGCACCATACGCAAGGCCGTGTTGTACATCGCCCGGTTGTAAAGGCGGTACAGCTCAAACTGCGCGTCGCGGCGGCCCTGTTTACAGCGTTCGATCAGGTCGCGGTGCGTTTGCGTGGCGTCCATTTTGTGATTTGGTTGTATTGACAAAGTTGATATTTCCGGGTTGCACGGCAATTTGAGATTTTTTTAACACATCATTTAGTGGTTATGCAGTCTTTTTGTCTGCCTCAGCGCCGGGGGGGCTACCGATCCTTTGTGTTCCAAGAAAAGTAATGATCTTCGGATAGGCGCCGGCGTATTGCCAAGTTGCCAACAATTCTTCGTTTTTTTGCCAAAAATTTTGAAGATGGTTTTACAGAAATACGGCATTGGCTTATTCCTCTTGTTGTTGTTGCCGCTTGGCACCGAGGCACAAATTGAAGACGCCGACATCATTTTCCGGGAACTGACGGCGCTGAAAGGCGTATGGTTTATGCCGCAAGACCGAGGCGACCGCCTGCAGATCTGGGCGCGCGACAACGACAGCACCCTCAGTGGGCGCGAACTGCGCATCAAGGAAGAAACGGGCGACACTGTTTTGTTGGAAACCATGCGGATCGAACTGCGCGGCCAGGTGATTACCTTTCACCAAACTATCCGGGGGCAAAATAACAACGAGCCGATTCCCTTCGAACTTACGCTGGCTGATTTTGACGGGTATTTGTTTGAAAACCCCGAGCAAGTCAACCCGAAAAAAATCCGCTACCGCATGCTCGGCAACCGTGAAATTCAGGTGTGGACCGAGGGGCAGCGTGGGAGCCGAACGGTGACTTCTGAAAGTGTTTTTGAGCGGGAGTTCACTCCCGCCCGAACGGCTTTTCACATCCGCGCGGGCGCCAATTATTTTACCCAACGAGCCACCGGCAACTTCCCCTCTTCGGCCGACCCCAATATTCCGAAAAATCCGATTACCGAGCCTCGCGTAGGCTGGGAAGTCGGCACGCAATTCCGCTTTGAGGGCCGCGGTGGTTTCATTACCCTCAATCTGGAAGCGGGCTTGGCCGGAAAGTTTACGTATGCCAAATCGGCATTTACCGTCTTTACCGATTCGGTGATCGACTACGTGCGGGACGCCAACTACCGCCAAACCTGGCTGATTTTGGCTGCCGTGCCGGAGATCAACCTGAAACGCGACGGTAGGTTTACCATCCTGGCCGGGCCGTATTATGGCCGGCTGTTGTTCAATAAGATTTCGGGTGTGGAACAACCCTCCAGCGGAAACAAACTTTTCGACGCCAACAACGATTTCAAAAAGAACGACCTGGGCATCATTGCGGGATTCCAATACAAATGGAACTTTTGGAAAAAGGATCTGGGCGGCACCTTCGGCCTGCGTGCCAACCTGGGCCTGGCCGACCTTGACGCTTTGTACAACCGTGACTGCGACGACCCCGCTTTTTGCAACGGCCGTATCGGCCTTCAGGGCATTTCGCTGTACTACAGCTTCAATTTGTTAGGGCTGTAGCGCCATGGCCAAACAGAAATACTACGTCGTCTGGGAAGGGCACATGCCTGGCGTTTTCACGAGTTGGGATGCCGCCAAGCGTCAAATCGACGGCTTTCCGCAGGCCAAGTACAAAAGCTTTTCGTCGCGCGATGAAGCAGAAAAAGCCTTTCGCGGCAGTTACTGGGCTTATGTGGGTAAAGACACCAAAACCGTAAAAAAATCGCTGGGCGAACTCGAAAAAGTTGGCGTGCCTGCCGATAGCCTGGCGGTCGACGCAGCCTGCAGCGGCAATCCGGGCGACATGGAATACCGCGGTGTACATATTCGTACCGGGCAGGAAATTTTTAGAATCGGCCCCTTGCCCGACGGCACCAACAACATCGGCGAATTTCTCGCTATAGTGCACGGCCTGGCTTGGCTCAAACAGCAAAACAGCCCCAATACCCCGATCTACACCGACTCCCGCAATGCCATGCTTTGGATAAAAGCCAAAGCCTGCCGAACGAAGCTGGCGCGCACTGGCCGCAACGACCAGATTTTCGAATTGATCGATCGCGCTGAAAAATGGCTGGCCGGCAATAAAGTAACCAACCCTATCCGGAAGTGGGAGACGGAAGCCTGGGGGGAAATTCCGGCAGACTTCGGCCGAAAATAAGCGCCCCTGGGGCTTACAATTCGCTTTTTAAAAACTTGCCGGTCCAGCTGTTTTCTACTTGAGCGACGTCTTCCGGTGTGCCAGTGCACACGATGCCGCCCCCACCTGCGCCGCCTTCAGGGCCGATATCGACGATATAGTCGGCCATTTTGATCACATCGAGGTTGTGTTCGATCACTACGACGGTGTTGCCTTTGTCCACCAGTTTGTTGAGCACCGCCAGGAGGTGGCGGATATCTTCGAAGTGGAGGCCTGTGGTGGGCTCATCGAGGATGTACAGGGTGCGGCCGGTGTCTTTTTTGCTGAGTTCTTCGGCGAGTTTGACACGCTGGGCTTCGCCGCCGCTGAGGGTAGTGGCTTGTTGGCCTAGCGTGATATAGCCCAGGCCGACGCTCCGAATCGTTTTTAATTTCCGGTAAATGGTCGGCACGGGCTCGAAAAAATCGACGGCTTCATCGATGGTCATATCCAGCACATCGCTGATGCTCTTGCCTTTGTACAGTACCTCCAGGGTTTCGCGGTTGTATCGGCGGCCCAGGCAGCGTTCGCAAGGCACGGCCACGTCGGGCAGGAAGTTCATTTCGATTACGCGCATACCGCCGCCCTGGCAAACTTCGCATCGGCCGCCTTTGACGTTGAAGGAAAAGCGGCCCGGCGCATAGCCGCGGATTTTAGCTTCCGGCGTATCTGCAAACAATTTCCGGATATCGGTAAACACATTGGTGTAGGTGGCCGGGTTGGAGCGGGGCGTTCGGCCGATCGGGCTTTGGTCGATCTCGATCACCTTGTCGATAAGGTCCAGACCTTCGATTTTTTCGTAGGGCAACGGCCGTTTGAGGCTTTTGTAAAAATGCTGCTGCAGGATGGGGTAGAGGGTTTCATTGATCAGGCTGGACTTTCCGGAACCGCTGACTCCGGTCACACAAATAAATGTTCCAAGCGGCAGGTGCAGGGTCAGATTTTTCAAATTGTGCCCGCTTGCGCCTTGTAAAACCAGTTGACCGCCTTTCCCTTTGCGCCGTTTTTTCGGCACCTCGATGCTGCGCCGGCCGCTCAGATAATCGGAGGTGATCGTGCTGTTGCGCATGTATTCTTCGGGTGTGCCGATATCGACCACTTGGCCGCCCAGCTTACCGGCGCCGGGGCCCAGGTCGATGAGGTAATCAGACTCCAGCATGATATCGCGGTCGTGCTCCACGACCAAAACTGTATTGCCGATGTCGCGCAAATTTTTCAGCGCTTCGATCAGGCGGTGGTTGTCGCGTTGGTGCAGGCCGATGCTGGGCTCGTCGAGAATGTACGTGATACCGGTGAGTTGCGAGCCGATTTGCGTGGCCAGGCGGATGCGTTGGCTCTCGCCGCCGGAAAGCGTGCGTGCCGGCCGGTTGAGCGCCAGGTAATCGAGGCCAACCTGAAGCAGAAAGTGTAGCCGGAACCGGATTTCTTTCAACACATCCTTGGCGATGGCGCGCTGGCGTTCCGACATGTTTTGATCAGCGTCGTGGAGCCACTGGTACAGGGCGACCAGGTCGAGATCGGCCAGTTCGGCGATGTTTTTTCCGGCGATTTTGAACCAGCGGCTTTCGAGTTTCAGCCGGCTGCCTTCGCATTCGGGGCAAAGCTGGACGGTCATAAAATCCTCCGCCCACTGCCGGATTTTTTCGCTGGTGCTGTCGGCGTACCAGCGCTTGAGCATATTGGCGATGCCTTCTGCGACCAGGTTGTAATTGTACTCGTCGCCCCCCCAGTTCATACTGATGTCGAAGCTTTCACCGCCGCCAAACAAAATGATCTTCAGCGCTTCTTCCGGAATTTCGCGGACAGGCGTCGAAAACGTGAACTTATATTTTTTCGCAATGGCGCGCAGTTGTTTGAAATTGTAATTGTCGCGCACTTCTCCCAGCGGCACAATTCCGATATCGTTGATGCTTTTGCTATCGTCGGGAATCACCAGGGCCATATCTACCTCGTGCACTTCGCCCAGGCCGCGGCAGTGCGGGCACATGCCATAGGGCGAATTGAAAGAAAAGGTGTTGGGAGAGGGTTCTTCATAGGAAATGCCTGACTCAGGGCACATGAGGCGCTTGGAGTAACTATTGACAGCGCCATTTTCCACAGATTCGGCAACCAGTTGGACCATTCCGTCGCCCAGGCGCAAAGCGGTTTTTACAGAATCGTGCAGCCGGTCGAGGCGGTCGTCGCCGGGTTTGAGGCGGTCGACAACCACTTCTATGTCGTGGATTTTGTAGCGGTCGACTTGCATACCGGGGCTGAGCTCCAGGATTTCGCCGTCGACCCGCACTTTGGTATAGCCTTGTTTGCGCACTTGTTCGAACAGTTCGCGGTAGTGGCCTTTGCGGGAGCGGACGACCGGGGCGAGCAGGGTGATTTTTTGCCCGGAAAAATTTTCGGTGATGTGCTGGATGATCTGTTCCTCCGTAAACTTTACCATTTTTTTCCCCGTCACGTGCGAGTAGGCATCGCCGGCGCGGGCAAACAACAGGCGTAGAAAATCGTAGACTTCCGTGACGGTACCAACGGTAGAGCGCGGATTGCGGCCTGTAGTTTTTTGCTCGATGCTGATGACCGGGCTCAGGCCGGTAACTTGCTCGACATCGGGGCGTTCCATTTCGCCAATAAATTGCCGGGCATAGCTGGAGAGTGTTTCCATAAACCGGCGTTGCCCCTCTGCATAAATGGTGTCGAAAGCCAGCGAACTCTTGCCCGAACCACTCACGCCGGTGATGACCACCAATTTGTTGCGCGGGATACGCACATCAACATTTTTCAGGTTGTGCACCCGGGTATTGATTACTTCGATGTATTCCTGAGCAGCGGCAGGGGGCGTCGCAACAAGCGGCTGGCCGGTTGAAGCGGCGGTGTCAGAGGGGGTAGATGCTTTTGCCTTTGCCATATGGTGCGCATAAACAATGGGGAAGGGAGATTGTTGGGGCGGATTCGCCGCAAAGATAGCGCTTGGTGCGCGCCGGCAAAAGCGATTTCAAAACAAAAGGTTTTATGAAATTAACTTTGAAATTCCGCCAAATCCAAGGGCCTCAATTTTTTCGAAAATATCTTGTTGTAAATTTATTTTTTAATTGCAGATTAAAGAGAAACCGACAAATTAGCTTGTATATTTGCAGGGAGAACGAAATGAAAGCGAAAGCCTTCCCGTCCGGAACCATGCGGGGAGGCTTGCTTTTTTTTAGGCCCCGCCTTTTCCTGTTTGCTGTTTCTCCTATAAATTCTTCCATTTTAACGTGTTGAAATTACCCGGTAAGCCTGCGGCCGCCCTATTTTTGGCGGCTCAAAATTGCTGTATAACCTGATGTCAGATTTAGCCGGTTTTATTGAACATACCCTATTGAAGCCTGATTGTTCGCTCCAGGATGTCCGAAAAATTTGTGCAGAAGCCTTGCAGTTTAACTTCGCAGGCGTTTGCATTCCGCCGTTTTTTGTACGCGACGCCAAGCGAATCATTGGCGATAAAGCACCCGTACGGGTGGTCACGGTGGTAGGTTTTCCGATGGGATATACCGCCATTGCGGCGAAAAGCGAGGAGATCAAACGCGCCGTTGATGAGGGCGCTGACGAAATTGATGCCGTATTGCACATTGCTGCCGTTAAGAGCGACAATTGGAACCACGTGCAGCACGACATCGAGGGTATCGTCCGGGCAACACACCTGCGCGGACGCAGCTCCAAACTGATTCTGGAGTGTGGCCTGCTGACGGAAGCAGAAATCCGGCGGGTGGTAGACATTGCCAAATTAGCGGGTATTCATTATTTGAAAACGGGGACGGGGTTTCACGGCTTTCCCGCAACCGAGGAAATGGTTCGCCTGCTCAAATCATTGGCGGGCGCCGACATGAAGGTGAAAGCGGCTGGCGGCATCCGCACCCGCGAAACCGCCCGGGCTATGTTGGAAGCCGGCGCCGACCGACTGGGCACTTCTGTTGGGCCGGCTTTGGTGGCAGAAACAGGGAAGTAGCATCAAAAAATATTCTTTTATGCGCGTTTTTCTGGTTGGTATACTGTTGGTATTGAGCGTTTCGATACGAGCGCAAAATATTTTGGTACAAGCGGATCCGGAAATCGAGCAGTTGATGCAGGTCTGGATTAATCAAAACCGCAGCCAAGCGGTGATCGATGGCTGGCGCCTGCAGCTAATGTCGAGCACCGATCGCGTACAGGTCGAATCCGGGCGCAATCAATTTTTACAACTCTTTCCGGGCGTGCCAGCGGAATGGGTACACGAAAAACCCTATTACAAGCTTCGGGTGGGCGCTTTTTATACCCGTGAAGAAGCCCTGGCTTTTTTAGTTCAATTGAAAGGGTATTATTCGGGCGCTTATCCCACGCGCGATCCGGGTATCCACCCGCGCGATTTTGTAGACTTTTAAATTTGGCGGCGCCGCCGTCTTATGCGAGAACCGAGAAAAACAACAATAGCCTTTGGCGAACTGGACTTTACGGTGCTGACCTGCTATGTCGCCCTGGTGGTAGTAGGCTGGCTAATGATTTATTCCGTAAACTTCAATGCCGAACAGGCTTATGCCATTTTCGACCTGGATACCAGTCCGGGTAAGCAGTTGTTTTTTATCGTGCTCTGCCTGGTCATGTTGTTTTTTATTCAGATGACCGATTGGGCGTTTTGGCGCACCTTCGCGGTGCCGATTTACTTGGTTTCCATGGTGCTCATGTTGGGTACGTTGGTGCTGGGCCGGGAAGTAAACGGGGCAAACGCCTGGTATCAACTCGGGGGGTTTTCTTTTCAGCCATCGGAAATAGCAAAATTCAGCACCTGCCTGGCTATGGCGGGCTTTTTGAGCTCAACGGGGGTGACGCTTCGCGACCCGAAAACCCGGCTGTTTGCTTTGGGTTTTTTCTTGCTTCCCGTACTTATTATTTTATTGCAAAAAGACATGGGGTCGGCCCTCATCTTTTTCTCTTTTCTGATTGTATTGTATCGCGAAGGCCTTCCGGCCGGCTGGTACACCCTGGGTTTCGGCACGGCGCTTATGGTTATTCTGGGCCTCTTGTTTCAGGCGCCGTACGTGGTGGCGGTGCTGGCTATGCTGACGAGTTTTCGTATCGTTCAGGAGCATCAGAACAACCGGTATTGGTGGGCGGCCTGGGTTGTGCAGATACCCTTGCTGATCTGGTGGGAAGAAATATGCGCCTGGGTGGTTTTGAAAACTTCAGGCCCGGCTCCTGCCGGCGCTGCGCTCGACCCCACATGGGCAATGGCTCCAGCGCTGGCCTACCTGTTGGCGGCTTTTTTAAAAAGTTATATTCGAAAAAACAGCATCATCCAGCGCAAACTCCAGCTAACGGTGTTGCTGCTGGGCTTGGCATCCGGAATGGTATTTTTGGCGGGTTTCGCCTATTCGCTCATGGCGCCGCACCAGCAGCAGCGCATCCGTATTTGGCTGCACCCCTCCGAAGCGGCTTCCGACGCCCGGGGCTCGGCCTACAACCTCTTGCATTCCAAAATGGCCATTGGCTCCGGCGGATTCATGGGTAAAGGTCCCTTGCAAGGCAACATGACCAAGCTGAAATACGTGCCGGAGCAAAGCACCGACTTTATTTTTTGCACGGTCGGCGAAGAACACGGCTTCGTGGGCGTACTCGGCGTGGTCGGGCTGTTTTTCGTGCTGCTCTACCGCATCACGCAGATCGCCGAACGGCAACGCTCCAACTTTTCGAGGGTGTATGCCTACGGAGTGGCCGGCATTATTTTTATTCACTTTATCATTAATATCGGGATGACGATGGGCTTGTTCCCTATTATCGGTATTCCGCTGCCGTTTATCAGCGCCGGCGGCTCCTCGCTCATCGGGTTTACCCTGATGATCGGGGTATTACTAAAACTCGACAGCCAGCGAAACCTCAGCTAAGGCTGCAACCGACATGCAATTTACCCTTCAACATAGTAGTGGGAAAGCCCGTGCCGGACGCATCGAAACCGGCCACGGCGCCATCGAAACGCCCATATTCATGCCGGTGGGTACCGCCGCTACTGTCAAAGCCGTGCACCAACGCGAACTAGACGAAGCCATCCGGGCCCAGATCATCCTGGGCAACACCTACCACCTTTACCTGCGGCCAGGCCTCGATATTCTCGAACAAGCCGGTGGTATCCACGCGTTCAACGCCTGGGCGAAACCTATGCTCACCGACAGCGGCGGCTATCAAGTGTACTCGCTGGCGCACCGCCGCAAAATCCGCGAAGAAGGCGTCACCTTCCAAAGCCACATCGACGGCTCCCGGCACACCTTTACGCCTGAAGGCGTGATGGACATCCAGCGAAAAATCGGGGCCGACATCGTCATGGCCTTCGACGAATGCACGCCCTACCCCTGCGATTTCCGCTACGCGAAAAATTCGATGGAACTCACCCACCGCTGGCTCAGCCGCTGCGTGGAGCGTTTCCGGGCCACCGAGCCCTTGTATGGATACGAACAAACACTGTTCCCGATCGTGCAAGGCAGCACTTACCCGGAATTGCGCAAAATTTCGGCGGAAACCATCGCCGCTGCCGATTGCCCGGGCAACGCCATCGGCGGCCTCTCGGTCGGCGAACCGGCCGAGGATATGTACGCCATGACCGAACTGGTGACCGACATTTTACCCGCCGGTAAACCCCGCTACCTTATGGGCGTCGGCACCCCGGAAAACATCCTGGAATGCATCGACCGGGGCATAGATATGTTCGACTGTGTGCTGCCCACCCGCAATGCCCGGCACGGCATGTTGTACACCCCGGAAGGCGTCGTAAATATTCGGAACTCGCGTTGGCGGTCCGATTTTTCGCCCATCGACGCGGAAAGCCCCCTGGCCACCAGCCGCACGCATAGCCGGGCCTATCTGCGCCACTTGTTCGTCAACGACGAAATTCTGGGCATGCAACTGGCCAGTTTGCAAAACCTGGGTTTTTACCTTTGGCTGGTCGGCGAGGCGCGCCGGCATATTCTGGAAGGCAGTTTCCCCGCTTGGAAAGCGACGATGGTGGAACGCGTGCGCCGGCGTTTGTAAAAAACGGCTTGCCGGAAAGCAGCGTTTCCGCTTGTTAATTCCTCTAGCGGAGGACGGTTCTTAACGTTAAGGTCAAAATATGCCGAAATTTGAGTGCGTTAGGCTTCGTGCCGGCGCGGAAAACAAGAAAAAACCGAAACCGTTAAATATTCGATTTTCAGCGGCAAATCCCTTTGAATGTTTCGCCGCAAAACCGGAAAAACCTACCTTTGCACACTTTAACAAAAAAAAGTTAGGGCATTTTTCCCACGCTGCCTAATATTGTACGCTGTTCTCAACCAAACAACATAGTCTGCCTGTCTATGAAAAAAACTACTTTACACGTTTTTACGCTCTTCCTGGCCATCCTCATCACCGCGACAAACCTTCGCGCCCAGGATATCCACTTTTCCCAGTTTTACATGAGCCCGCTCAACCTCAACCCGGCTATGACGGGTGTGATGAATTGTAACCACCGGATTGTGGCCAATTATCGCAACCAATGGGCTTCCGTGTTGAAACAAAACGCCTACAACACCTACTCGGCCTCCTATGATCAAAAAATTGCCGTGGGCCGCTACGATTACTTCGGCTTGGGCGGCACGTTTTGGGGCGACAAAGCCGGCGAGTCCGAATTTGCCACACTGCAAGCCCGCCTCTCCGGCTCCTATGCCAAAAAGATGGGCGGCTACCGGCGCAAAGCCCACTACCTGGTATTTGGCGCCGATCTAGGCGTGAGCCAGCGCAGCATTAACAGTGCCGCACTGAAATGGCCCAGCCAAAACGACGGCAATGGCAATTACAACCCGAATGAACCGGGTGAACCGATCGACGACCCGAACTTCCTGTTCCTCGACATGTCGGCTGGTATCCTGTGGTTCAGCGTGTTCGACGAAGACAACAACTTTTACTTCGGCGGCGCCTTCAACCACCTTAACCGCGCCAATCAATCGTTCGGCGACCAGAACATTCCGCTGTACAGCAAATTCACCTTCCACGCCGGCGGTGAGTTTATGGTGGGCAAGCGCTTCGGGTTGATTCCGGGTGTGGTAACTTTCTTCCAGGGCCCGTCGTTCCAGGTGAATGCCGGCAACTCGTTCAAATTCCTGCTCGGCAACAGCCGCCGCTACCACCAGGCTTTCCAGATCGGCGCCTGGGCCCGCGTAGCCAACAAACTGGAAAGCGGTAAACTTGTGGATGCCTTTATCCTTAGCACCCGCTTCGACTACGAGCAGTTCACCATCGGTTTCAGCTACGATATCAATACCTCCAGCCTGTACACCGCTTCGAACGGCAATGGCGCTTTCGAATTCTCGCTGGTGTACAAAATTTGCGGCCCGGAGCGTCGCGGCGTATATTGCCCGAATTTCTAAAAAAAACAACTCCGTGTTTTCCCGGAGAAATGCTGAAAAAGATTTCCGTAGCTTTGTGCGCTTCGGAAATCTTTTTCATTTTTGTTAGCGAAAAATCAGCGGCCCGCCACCCTGAGCGTAATATTCCTGAACTCATTTTTTCCCGCTGATCACCTAAAATCAAGACGCTATGTTTGGAAGCAATAAAAGTACGGATGAACCCAAATCTGCCGCTACGTCTTCGCCCAACTCTCTCAATACTTTAGTAAAAGGCACCGCTGTCGAAGGCTCTTTGCAATGCGAGAGCGACCTTCGTGTGGATGGATCCATAAAAGGGACTTTGAATTGCAAAGCAAAACTGATCATCGGCCCGACCGGCGTGGTCGACGGTGAAATTCGCTGCGAAAACGCTGTGATCGAAGGCAGTTTCAAAGGTAAACTTTGGGTGCACGAGCTGTTGAATGTTCGCGAATCAGCAGTGGTAGAGGGCGAGATCGTTACCAACAAACTGTTGGTGCAAAGCGGCGCCCGTTTCAACGTTACCTGCAAAATGGAGAGCGTTCCTGCAAATGGCGTTGCCAAAGCCGGCGCAGTAAAATCCGAGGCTGATGATTCCGCAAAAATCGCCGGAGGAAAAGCGGAAGTCCGCAATTAAAGACTGGGCCAAATACAGTGGCCTTGCTTTCCAGCTGCTGGGCGCATGCCTGGCGGGCGTTTTTATCGGGCGCTGGCTCGACCAGAAAATGCAGCTCGAGCGCCCTTTGTGGGCCGTTTTCCTGACCGTTTTTTTTATGGTGGCTTCACTGGTATCGCTATACCGGCAATTGAAGTGACAATCCTGGTATTGGTTGCCAGGCTCCGGGAATCAAAACTCCGGCGGGTTCCGTATTTTCGCCGCCGATGATGACCATTTCCACCTTTTTTACCCGGATGGCCGGGGTGGCCATAGGCACTGCGGCGCTGATTGCCTTGTTGTTGCTGCTGGTTCCTCCAGCGCAGGTACATAGTGGCTTTTCCGGCGCTGTGTTGTTGCTGTTTATTTTGATTTGCACCGGGCTGTTTTTCGCAGGCCGCAGTGCAGCAGGCAGTAGCAGCAAGTTGGCCTTTAACAACCTGATTTCCGCCTCAGTATTTGGCAAAATGGTCTTGGCGGTGGGGGTACTGTTTATTTATCAACAATCAGCCAAGCCGAGCAACCAGTGGTTTGTTGGAATTTTTCTGCTGATTTATATTGTATTCACGGTGTTCGAAGTATGGTTTATGACCCAACTCGCCCGCAGCAAATGATCGCTGATTCCCCGAATGACTTTCAATGACCTCCTTTGACCAAAATGACACGTAAAAAACATGAAGCGGCCGAAAAAAGGCGAATACGCACCTTTTCACGAAACATACCTTAAGCAGCTGCCCAAACGCGGTAGCGCCCTCAGCCTGTTGCGCAAAACCTTTCGGGAAGCCCAGCAAACACTGAGCGCTTTGCCAGAAGATTTAGGTGGTTTTCGCCCGGCTCCCGACAAATGGACGCTCAAACAGGTGCTCATCCACCTCATCGATTTCGAGCGGGTGTTCGCCTTTCGCATCTTGTCGTTCATCCGGGCCGACCGCATCGCCCTGCCCGGATTTAACCAGGATTTCTGGATGGCGGAGGCCGATGTGTCGAACCGCACCATCAAAGACCTGCTGAAAGAATGGAAGCTGGTGCGCGAAAACACCGTGTACCTGCTCCGGCAATGCACCGACCAACAGGCGGCTTTCCTGGGTACGGCCAGCGGCTGGAAAGTGACCCCCCGCGCCCTGTTTTTTATCATTATCGGCCACCAGATTCACCACATGAATATCCTGCGAGAACAGTATCTCCAGGCTACTGACGACCAAACACCAGCTCCGCCCGCGCATGATCAGAAAGTGGATTCTTAAAGCCATCGTTCAAAAAATTATCTCTTACCTCCCTTGCAGTCAACAAGTTAACTACTTGTTCCAAAAATATGTGACCAAGGGTGTACAACTCAGCGACGGCTATTTCGAAGACCGCCTCGAACACGCGCGGCAACACATCGCAGCCTGGCAACGGTACGCTGGCGCCCAGCCGCCGCGCCAAACCCTCGAACTCGGCGCCGGATGGTACCCGGTCGTGCCCTTAGCCATGTTTCTCTACGGCGCCGAGCGCATCCGAACCGTAGACGTGACGCTGCTAACCAATGCCCGGCACATCCGCACCACTATCCGGAAAATGCTCGATTACGCCGAAGCTGGGCGGTTGCAAGAAATCATCCCGTTGCAACCCGAACGGTTGGAGCGCCTGCGGACGGTTTTTCAACAAAGCCAAACCGCCGACATGGCCCAATTGACCCAGGCGTTCGGCATCGACTACCTGGTGCACGACGCCCGGCGCCTGCCTCTCGAAGCGGGCTCCATCGATTTTATCCACTCCAACAATACCTTCGAACACATTTACCCGGATATTTTGCTGGATATCTTGCGTGAGTTCAGGCGCGTGGTACGCCCCGGCGGCTTGCAGTCGCATTTTATCGACTTGTCCGACCATTTTGCACATTTCGACCGCTCGATCACCATTTATAATTTTCTGAAATTTTCACCCGCCGCCTGGCGCTGGATCGACAACAGCGTACAGCCGCTCAACCGCCTGCGCCTGCCCGATTACCGGCGCCTGTACGAACAAGCGAACCTGCCGATCACGGAAGAGCGCCTGCGCCCGGGGGACTTAGATGCGCTGCGGCAAGTGTCGGTGCACCCGGTTTTTCAGCTTAATTCAGCAGCAGACAATGCGGTTAGCCACGGGTATTTTTTTTCAAAAGCCAGCTGACGCCACCTGAGGAAGCTGGAAAACTTTTGTTTTTGTGCAGACACACGATGAACGACTGACATCCAAGCCGGGTGTTCCTGAAGAAAAGCCTCCCGGGGCCTTAAAAAATATGCGCCGCTTGCCCAGTATCGACACTATCCTCCGGCGCCTGATCCCAATAGTGTGCATTGGCGTAATGGGCAATCTGGCGTTTTCGTGGTACAGCACCGACCAAGGCCGACGGTTCGATTGGTCGCAGTTTTCGAGCGGCTACTTGTTGCTGGCGGGGGTGCTGGCTTTGCTGCCCTGGTTTTGGCATGCTTTGCGCATTTGGATTTGGTCAGGCTTCTTCGGCGTCCGGATTTCCAGGCTCAACCTGTTGCGCATTGTGGTGGCCACCGACGTAGGCGGCGTGGTAGCGCCCGTGGCCGTGGGCGGCGCGCCGTTTAAAATGGGCATGTTGATCCAGCAGGGTTTTCAGCCTGGGCAGGCCGCCATGCTCACCTTGCTGGGCCACCTGGAAGAGGCCGTGTTTTTCCTGTCGATCATTCCGGTGTCGCTCGTGCTCACACGCCCCTGGCAAAACCCGCTTTGGCAAAAGGTGGGCGCATTTTTTCAGGAGCATAGCCTGGCGCTGTGGTGCTGTCTGGTGCTGTTGGCCGCGCTGTTGTTGATATTGAAAAAAACGAAAGTGCTGCGCTGTATTTTTAAAAAGCGCACCCAGCAATCGGAACGGTGGGCCATGATGCTGGCCGACTTTCGCCAGGCGATCCGCTTGGTGCTGGCCGGCGGGCAAAAATCTTTTGCCTGGAGCATGCTGGCGATTATCGGTCAATGGATGACGCGCTTTTCGGTGCTGGTCGTGGTCCTGCTGGCTTTGGGTTTGGACGTGGATTTGTTCCGGATATTTTTTCTGCAATGGATGGTGTATGTGGCCATGCTCTTTGTGCCGACGCCCGGAGGTACCGGCGGCGCCGAGGCGGCCTTTTTACTGGTATTCAGCAAGTTGATACCGCACGGCGCGGTTGGTCCGGCGATGGCTGGCTGGCGGCTGACGGTGTATTATTTTATGCTGCTGATGGGGGTGGGCGTTTTGTTCGGTACCGCCAAACGCAGTGCGGCCGGGCGGTTGGATACGGCGCTGGAGTAGCGTAGTGTTTTGAGCACACTCATAAACCGACCTGATACAAGTCATTTTTTTCAGCGGTGGGAGCTGGCATATTTGTCGTCCTAAACCACCGTTGTCATGAAAAAGATACTCGTTCCCACCGACTTTTCGAACAACTCCAAGCATGCCGTCCGCCTCGCTGCCGGTTTGGCTCAGCGGGCAAAAGGACGGGTGGAATTGCTGCATTCCAACACGGCGGTAGCCTATGCCCCGCCATTGCCGGACTATTATGTACCGGAAGCATACGACATGAGCGAATACTATGAGAATGCAGCCGAGGAACTGTACGAAATCAAACGGGAACTGGTAGACTCCGGCAAATATGCCGACGTCAAATTTGAAACCGTGGTGGAGGAGGGTTTTTTGTACGCTACAATACGCCGGATTGCAGAGGAAGATCGCGCCGACCTGATCGTCATGGGAACCAAAGGCGCTACCGGGGCAACGGAGTTTTTTGTGGGCTCCAACACAGAAAAGGTGATTCGAACAGCCCCTTGTCCGGTGCTTGCAGTACCGGAAAATTCCGGCGTGTTTAGTTTGAAAAAAGTGATCCTCCCCACCACGCTTCGAAAAGATCAGGCGGGTGTGTTCCAGGTGTTGGCCGAATGGCAAAAAATTTTCCCTTTTGAAGTGAAAGTACTGTATTTGAACAACCCGGCCGGCTTCGACTCCAACGAGGATATCGAACAAGCTGTTAAAAACTTTGCCGAAGCGGCCGGCCTGAAAAACGTAACGCCCTTCATCAGCGGAAATACCTTCAACGAAGAAGCCAGCATCCTGCAATTTGCCCGGCAAGAACACGCCGACCTGATCGCCATGGGCACCCACCAGCGTCAGGGCTTGTCGCACTTGCTGTTTGGCAGCCTTACCGAAGATACTGTGAACCACACGGATATTCCGGTGCTGGCTTGCCCCCTGAGTGATGGAGTGATTGGGTGATGGAGTGATTTTTATACCCAACGAACGATGATAACATTCCATCTTACTAAAACCCCAATCACTCCATCACCAATAAAGAAATAGGACATGACAGGGTAGTTTTCCGTGCGGTGGCAGTTACCTGGAAAGGCCTGCCGCCGCTTTTTTTGAAGCCGAACGCCGGCGGATAAGTTATCTTTGCCCCGCATGACTTTTTCCTCCAAACTTATTGAAAAAGCGGTAGAAGCCTTTGCTTCATTGCCAGGGATCGGACGCAAAACCGCCCTGCGCTTGGTATTACACTTGTTGAAACAGGAACCTGCCGTCACCGAGCAGTTCAGTGCTGCCCTGACGGCTATGCGTTCCGGAATCCGCGAGTGCCAGCGCTGCCACAACCTGGCCGATTCCGACACCTGCCATATCTGCGCTGATGCGCGCCGCGACCGTTCCCTGATTTGTGTAGTGGAAAATATCCGCGACCTGATGGCCATTGAAGATACCGGGCAATACCGCGGGTTGTACCACTTGTTGGGCGGAATCATTTCACCTATCGAAGGCATCGGACCGAACGATTTGAATATCGACAGCCTGCTCCGGCGGGTAGAAGCCGGCAGTATTCAGGAAGTCATCATGGCCATCAGCCCGACTATTGAGGGAGAAACTACCGTGTACTACCTGGCCAAAAAACTACAACCGATGGGCATTCAAATCAGCGCCATCGCCAGAGGTGTGGCCTTTGGTGGCGAGCTGGAATACGCCGACGAACTGACGCTTGCGCGGTCGATCGCAGCCCGGATGCCTTACCACCGGTAGTTTGTCAAAGAATGGTAAATTTGGTTCTCTTGTTTCCGAACCAAAAGAAGTGCCTTACCTTTGCCGGAAAAATGACCGCGTCATGACCCTAGTGGAGGCAGACAAAACAGAACGAGTACGGGAAAAAGTAGAACGCATGGGCGTATTTTTTGAACGTTCCGGTTTTGCTCCAATGACCGGCCGGGTGTTTGCCTACTTGTTGGTTTGCGATCCGCCACACAAAGATTTTTTTGCGATCCAGGAGTTTTTGCAAGCGAGCAAAAGTGCTGTTAGCAATGCGCTCACCAGCTTAAGCAATGAGGGCGTCGTGGATTATATTACATTTAACGGCGACCGGCGGCGGTATTTCAAAATTAACACTGCTGGTTGGCTGAGCACCCTGAAAACCAAACTGCGCCGGGTAACAGTGTTGGGCGATTTGCTGGACGAAGTGCTGCGCGAACGCTGCTCAGGCTCTTGCGAAGCGCTCGGGGAAGATCTTAACCGGATTGTCGCGTTTCAACATTATATGTCCGAAGGCATCGAACACTTGCTGGAGGAGTGGGATAAAAAACACCAAACTACCGGATAGCCACGGCGCTGTTTCATTTTTTCAAAACCGATCGATTCCTAATCTTTTTTTCCCGGGCTTCTGCCGGCTCCAACCGCCGGTGGCTATCCCCGCCGGTTTATTAAACTATCGTTGGTCAACTGCATAACCATGTCGGAAGTACGCGTTAAAAAAACCTTCGTTTCGAACAATACCGACTCTTCGCGCATGTTCCGGCGCGATTGGATGGAGGCGCTCTCCAAAGTCCATTTCAGCATTCCGCTCTTGCTGTACCTGCCGCTCATCGGCTGGTGCCTCTGGTTGGCGGCACCTGAATGGGCCTCCGCCGGGTGGTACCTCGGCGGTTTGTTCGCCTGGACCTTTGTCGAGTACGTGCTGCACCGCTTCGTTTTTCACTGGATGCCACCCGGCAAGATCGGCGCCCGGCTGCATTTTATTTTTCACGGCGTGCACCACGACTATCCCAACGACCGCTTGCGGCTCGTCATGCCGCCCAGCGTGAGCATTCCGCTCGCGCTGATTTTTTTCTTCCTCTACCGCAGCCTGCTCGGCGCCCCAACCGTTTTCCCTTTTTTCGCAGGCTTCGTCACCGGCTACCTTTTTTACGATATGATGCACTATGCCATGCACCACCTGAATTGGAAAATCGGCTGGTTTCAGCGCATCAAACAGCACCACATGTTACACCACTACCAACACGACGACAAAGGCTTCGGCGTGAGCAACCCCTTGTGGGATTACGTTTTTAACACTACTTTCCGACTCAACAAACGGTAACCAAACAGCCGCCGGGCGAAACCGCCATTTCCCCTGCCGCTCCTGCTTCACTAAACGAATACTTTCTGGGATGAATAAAAATCTACTCGCCCGCACGGATAGTTACACCGAACCTGACAAGGCCCGCAAAGCCGGCCTGTACCCGTATTTCCGCGTCATCCAATCGGAGCAGGATACGGAAGTTATGATCGACGGCAAACCGGTGCTGATGTTCGGCTCCAACTCCTACCTGGGCCTGACCAACCACCCCAAAATCAAAGCCGCCGCCCAAGCCGCCACCGCCAAGTTTGGAACCGGCTGCGCCGGCTCGCGCTTTCTCAACGGTACCCTGAGCATCCATATCGAGCTCGAAGAAGCTTTAGCCGACTACCTTCAACGTGAGGCGGTCATCCTGTACAGCACCGGGTTTCAGGCCAACCTCGGCGCCCTGGCGCCCCTGGTGAGCCGCCACGATTACATCCTGATCGATGAGCGCGTGCACGCCTCCATCATCGACGCCACGCGCCTGAGTTTCGGCAAGGTGCAGAAATTTGGACACAACGACATGGAAGACCTCGAGCGCATGGCTGCCCGCCTGCCCGCAGATGCCATGAAGTTTATCGTCGTCGATGGTATTTTCAGCATGGAAGGCGACCTGACCCCGTTGCCCGAAATAGCTGCCGTTGCCCAGCGCTACAACGGCGTGGTCGTTTGCGACGATGCGCACTCCATCGGCGTCATCGGCGAGCTGGGCATCGGCACCGGCTCGCACTACGGCATCCACGAGGCGGTCGATATCCAGATCGGGACTTTCAGCAAATCGCTGGCTTCGCTGGGCGGTTTCATCGCTTCCTCCCACTCGGTTATCGAGTTTCTCAAACACCACTCCCGCTCGCTCATTTTCAGCGCCAGCATGACGCCGGCTTCCGCTGCCAGTGTATTGGCTGCCATCGAAATTCTCAAAGCCGAACCCGAGCGTATCGACGCGCTGTGGAAAAACACCAACTATGCCATCGCGCGGTTTCGCGACCTGGGCTTCGAAATCGGACACACGGCTTCGCCCATTATTCCGCTGTACGTGCGCGACAACTACAAAACCTTTGCCCTGTCAACCCATGCGTTTAACGAAGGTGTGTTTATCAACCCTGTCGTTTCGCCGGCCGTACCCAGCGAAGAATCGTTGATCCGGTTTTCGCTCATGGCTACGCACACTATCGAACAAATTGACCGTGCGGTAGACATTTTGTACCGCAACGCCAAACAACTCGGAATTCTTGATCGCCAAATCAATATGGTGACTGCCTGATGGAAATTATTAAAATCAACCCGTTGGATAAACGGCAACTTACGCAGTTTATCGATTTCCCCCACGACCTCTATGACGGCGACCCGAACTATGTGCCTATGTTGTACATGGAGCAGGAAGCCCTGTTAAACCCGAAGAAGTCGCCGTTTTTCAAACACTCCACCGCCGAGTATTTTTTAGCGGTAAAAGACGGGCAGGTGATCGGCCGCATCGCAGCCATCCTCAACCGCAACCACCTGGAATTTACCGGCCGGAAAGAAGGCTTTTTCGGCTTTTTCGACGTCGTCGACGACCAGGCCGCCGCCAACATGCTGCTCGATACTGCCGCCGAATGGCTGCGCCGGCAAGGCATGGAAAAGGTGATCGGCCCCACCAATTTTTCTACCAACGAAACCTGCGGGCTGCTGGTCGAAAACTTCGATGAACCCCCGTTCATCATGAATACGTACAACGCACCGTACTTCATCGGCCTCCTCGAGCAAAATGGTTTCAGTAAAAACGTCGACCTGCTCTGCTACGAACTCCTCGATTCGGATCTGCCGCACGAGGTCATGGAGTTTGCCGCCAAACTGGAGCAGCGTCTGGCCGAACGGGGCGTGACCATCCGGCAGATCAACATGAAAAAGTACGATCAGGAAATCGAGCGGTTCCTGCCGGTGTACAACGCCTCCTGGGCGGAGAACACCGGTTTCGTGCCGATGACCCCCGACGAAGTGCGCCAGATCGGGAAAGACCTGAAGCAGGTAATCGACCCCGATTATGTTTATTTTGCTGAAAAAGACGGGGAAATCATCGGCGTTTCGCTGACGATCCCCAACGTCAACGAAGTGCAAATCAAGCTGAAACGCGGGCGCTTGTTCCCCTTCGGGATATTCAAACTGCTTTTCGGTTTGAAAAAAATAAAATCCATCCGCATCCTCGCCCTGGGCACCCTGAAAGAGTACCGCCGCCTGGGCGTCGACGTGTGTTTTTATGTTCGAAACATCAACACCAGCCTGCGCAAAGGTATCCACCGGGGCGAAGCCTCGTGGATTCTGGAAAACAACGACATGATGAACCGCGCCCTCGAGCACATCCACGGCAGGGTATACCGGAAATACCGCTTGTACGAAAAACAACTGTAACGCCGACAGTATTGTCGGCAACAAAAAAACGCTAACGCTCTAGCGCCTATTCGGCCGAAGACATTGCATAATATCATCCAAATGGCTTATCAACAAGACTTTACCTACGTCCAAGGTACCGAGCCGCACCGCCTGCGGACCAAAGCGATCATCACGGCCCACCCGGAAGTCCGCCAACTGATTACCAAAAACCCCACCACGGCCCTGATCATCCTGGCCTGCGTATCGTTCCAGGTCGTGCTTGCCTATTTTCTGCGCGACCAGAGCTGGTGGCTGATTCTGGCCCTGGCCTGGCTGGTGGGGGCATTCCCTTCGCACACCTTGTTTGTGTGCATCCACGAAGCGGCGCACCACCTGATTTTCCGCAAACGCAGCTGGAACATCTATGCCGGCATATTTGCCAACCTGCCTACGCTCTTGCCCTCCGCCATTTCGTTTAAAAATTACCACATCAAGCACCACTGTTTCCAGGGTGTTCACGAGCTCGACGCCGACCTGCCGTCGCGCTGGGAGGCCAAGCTAATCAACAACTATTTTATTGGAAAAGCGCTGTGGCTGCTTTTGTTTCCAATTTTCCAGGCAGCGCGCACGGTGCGTTGCAAGGAAGTGGCGGAGGTCGACCGCTGGGTGTTGCTCAACATTGCAGTGCAATTTGCCTTCGACATTGCAGTGGTGTATTTCTTCGGCTGGAAAGCCTTTGCCTACCTGGGCCTGAGTTTTATGTTTTCCATTGGCTTGCATCCGCTGGGCGCCCGTTGGATACAGGAGCACTACCTCGTGCTCGACCCCAAACAGGAAACCTACAGCTACTACGGCGTGCTGAACCCGATCAACCTGAATGTCGGTTTTCACAACGAACACCACGACATGCCCTCCATCCCCTGGAACAACCTGCCCAAACTGAAAGCTATGGCGCCCGAGTTCTACGACCATTTGAAATACCACAAATCGTACACCCGCTTGTTTTTCACGTTTTTGTTCAGCCAGGAAGTGGGTTTGTTTTCCAGAATTCTGCGCCGCGAACGCGGCAACGTGACGCTGAGCGACGACTCAACGCCGGATGCACAATTGATTCAAAAAGGGTAAATACCCAAAAAATCCAACCATCGGGCGATGGCTGCCAAACGCAGTGAGGCGCCTGAAAGCACTAAAAAATGAAGCGCATTCTCATCACCGGAGCCAACGGCTTTATCGGCAGCATACTCACCGATCATGCCCTGGCGAAAGGCTGGGAGGTAACGGCGGCCGTGCGCCCCTCCAGCAACCTGGCCTTTTTGCAAGACAACCGCATCCGGTTTCTGCACCTGCATTTCGACAACGAAGCGGCCCTGCGCCGCGAACTCGAACAGGCCGGCCGGTTCGATTACGTGGTGCATATTGCCGGCACAACCAAAGCCCTGCGCCGGGAAGATTACTTCCGGACCAACACCGATTACACCCGGCGGTTCGTCGATTTGTTGCGCCTCGACGCGCTCCTTCCGCAACGTTTTTTGTTTTTAAGCAGTCTGGCAGCGCAAGGGCCGGCCAACGGCGAGGGCCGCGTAAACCCCCGGCAAACACCCCAACCAGTAACGAACTATGGCGCCAGCAAACTCGCCGCAGAGCAATACCTCGAAAGCCTGAGCGATTTTCCCTGGGTGACGGTGCAGCCAACGGCCGTGTTCGGCCCGCGCGACCGGGATATTCTGGAGTTTGTCCGCCTCGTGAACAGGGGCTTTGAGCTCTACATCGGCAACCAGCCCCAGCGGGTAAGTTTTATTTATGTAAAAGACCTGGCCGACTTGATGATTGCCGCCTTGGAACAAGGGCCGGTAGCGCAAAAACTGATCGCTGCCGACAACCGCGACTATACCACCGACGACTTGGGCGCCGCCGCCCGCATTGCCCTCCAAGGCCGCACCATCCGCCTCCGGCTCCCCATGGGGATCGTGCGCGTTGTGGCCGGTGTGTCAGAAATCATCGGCAAATGGCGCGGCCAAATGCCGGCGCTCAACCGCGAAAAACTCAACGAAATTGCCGGCGTCAGCTGGTGGTGCGACGCTTCGCACACCCTCGACGCTTTAAAATTTACGCCCCGGTACGACTTGTTTTCCGGCATGCAGGAAACCGTCGACTGGTACCGGGAACAGCATTGGATTTAACATTCACGCATAAAAAATCTGAAAATGGCCAATAAAAAAATAACCATTCAGGCCGCCAACGGCAAACTCGGTATCCTCACACCGGGCATGGGCGCCGTGGCAACAACGTTCATCGCCGGTGTGCTCGCCGCCCGCAAAGAACTCGCATTACCGGTAGGCTCCCTCACCCAAATGGGCACTATCCGGCTCGGCAAACGCACCGAACCGCGCAACCCGATTATCCGCGACTTCGTGCCCCTGGCCGAACTCGATCAGCTGGTTTTCGGCGGTTGGGACGTGTACGCCGACAACGTGTACGAAGCAGCGGTGAACGCCAAAGTGCTCGACCGCGGCCTCGTCGATGCGCTGAAACCCGAGCTCGAGCAAATCAAACCCATGAAAGCGGTGTTTGACAAAGCCTACGTGCGCAACCTCGATGGCACCCACATTAAAACCGGCGCTACCAAAATGGAGCTGGCCGAACAGCTCATGGAGGATATTCGCCGCTTCAAGCAGGAAAACAACTGCGCCCGGCTCGTCATGGTATGGTGCGCCTCTACCGAAGCCTACACCGAACCCGGCGACGTGCACCAATCGGTGGAAGCCTTCGAAACCGGCCTGCGCAACAACGACCCGCGCATCGCCCCCAGCATGATCTACGCCTACGCCGCGCTGAAAATGGGCGTGCCCTTCGCCAACGGCGCGCCGAACCTGACCTGCGATATTCCGGCTATCGTCGAACTGGCGCACCAAATGCAGGCGCCCATCGGCGGCAAAGATTTTAAAACCGGCCAAACGCTCATGAAAACCATCGTGGCGCCCGGCTTGCATGCCCGCGCCCTGGGCGTACGCGGCTGGTTTTCCAGCAATATCCTGGGCAACCGCGACGGCGCCGTGCTCGACGCTCCGGAGAATTTCAAAACCAAGGAAGTGTCGAAAGGCAACGTGCTCGACGGTATTTTCAGCGCCGATCTTCAGCCCGAACTCTACGGCGACATTTACCACAAAATCCGGATCAACTATTACCCCCCGCACGGCGACAACAAGGAAAGTTGGGACAACATCGACATTTTCGGCTGGCTCGGCTATCCGATGCAGATCAAGATCAATTTCCTTTGCCGCGACTCCATCCTGGCTGCTCCGATCGTGCTCGACCTAGCCTTGTTTCTCGACCTGGCGCAGCGCGCCGGCTTGCGCGGCATCCAGGAATGGCTGTCGTTTTACTTTAAAGCCCCCCAAACAGCGCCGGGCTTGCCGCCACAGCACGATATTTTTAAACAGCTGAGCAAACTCGAAAATACCCTGCGCTACCTGATGGGCGAAGACCTGATCACCCACCTGGGCATGGACTATTACGAAGAACTTGAAAAAGAATATGCTGCGCTTTTACAAGCTCATGCTTAGCGGCTTCGGCGCCGGATGGCTGCCGCTGGCTCCCGGAACCTGGGGGTCGGCGGCAGCGCTCCTGCTCGCCTGGCCGATAAGTATTTGGACACCCCCGGAGGTCCTGCAACTGTGCTTGCTGTTCCTGATCCTGGCGTTTCTCTGGATTGGCGTCAGCGGCTCCAAATTACTGGCGGGCGACTGGGGCGAAGACCCCAGCCAAACCGTCATCGATGAAATGGTGGGCATGTGGATTGCAGTTTTGGGCCTGCCGGTAGCGTGGACGTGGTGGTTGGCGGCCTTTGTCCTGTTCCGCCTGTTTGATATTTTCAAACCGCTGGGCATTCGCCGCCTGGAACGATTGGGCGAAGGCTGGGGCGTGATGCTCGACGATGTGCTGGCGGGGGTTTACGCCAGCGTCGTGCTGCAAACAGCCGCAATTGTTTACGGGTAAAGGCCAGATTGGATTTACCTACCAAAAATTTTTTTGCAATGACCAAGTTGGCAGACCGCCTGAGACATGGATTGCACTTGTTGGGCAAGTACAGCCTCAGCTCGCTTACGGCCACGGGGTTCGATTTCTTTGCCTTTTCCTTTGGCCTGAGCGCACTGGCCCTGTCGGCGGTGCAATCGACCGTACTCGGGCGCAGTGTAGGCGCCCTGGTTGCTTTTTGGCTGCATCGGAAATGGGTTTTCCGGCACAGCCGGACAACGCAGGGCGGGTATTTGCTCGTCAGGTATTTCGCCGGCGTTTTGCTGGGCATGGGCCTGAACGTAGGCGGGGTGTGGTTGTTACACGACCTGGCCGGCTGGGCGCCCTGGCCCGCTCGCATCAGTTCGGCTCTGAGCGCGTGGTTTTTGATTTTCTTATTCAACCGATACCTGGTTTTTAATCCGGCCGCCAACCGCCAACCCCTTCATTATCGTACTTAATACCTGCAAAAAATTCAAATGCACGGTATTGCATGGAACTTACCATTATGCAAGCAAACCGGTGGATACTTTTTTTCATTTGGTCGACCCTGTTCGCGCTAACCCAGGCCTATGGCCAAAAAATCACGACGGTGCGCGGGCAGGTGCTCGACGCGGTCAGCAACGATCCGCTGCCCTACGTGAGCGTGCAGTTTGAGGGCGCCAACCTGGGTACCCGAACCGATATCGAGGGCAACTTTTACCTGGAAGGCAAGCAGGCCGGCCTAAAGGCGATCAAAGTGGTGTGTGTGGGCTTTGCTACCCAGGTGGTACCTGTAAATCCGGGAGAAAACAACCGCCTGACGGTGCGCATGGAAGAAGCCACGGTGGGCTTGAAGGAAGTAACCGTGCGCGTAGAGAAATACCGCAACCGCGACAACCCGGCGGTGGCGCTCATCAAAAAAGTGATCGAACACAAAGACAAAAACCGCAAGGAAGGCCTGGCGTATTACCGCTATGAAAAATACGAAAAAGTCGGTTTTGCCCTGAACAACATCACCGAAAAAACCAAAAACAGCCTCTTGTTCCGGCGTTTCCAGTTTGTGTTCGACAACGCCGACACCAACAAGGTCAACGACAAGATCAGCCTGCTGCTCTTCCTGCGCGAAAGCGCCTCGGAGGTGTTTTACCGGCAGTCGCCTCAAACCCGCAAAGAATACATCCGGGGCGAGCGCAACGTGATTTTCAAAGATATTTTCGACTTGCAGGGCATCTCCTATTTTATCAACAGCATGTACATGGACGTCAATTTTTACAACAATGCTGTTGATTTGCTGACCATGCAATTCGTGAGTCCGCTCAGCCCCATTGCTCCTACCATATACCGGTTTTACATTCAAGATACCGTGCCGATCGACGGTACGCCCTGCGCTCACCTGTACTTCGCGCCGCGCAACAAAACTGACCTGGCGTTTATGGGCCACCTCTGGGTAGCGCTCGACTCAACGTATGCTCTGCGCAAAATCGAGGTGGGCATTCCGAAGGATATCAACCTCAACTGGGTCAACGAAATGCAGATCAGCCAGGAATACTCCTGGGTGGGTGTGCAACCCGACGACCGCGGCCTCATGCTGACCAAGGACGAAATTTTTATGGATTTCGGCCTTTTCCGGGGCGACAGCACGCGTTCGCTGCTGGGCAACAAAACCACAGCCTACCGGGCTTACGAACTCAACCAGCCCTTGCCCGACTCGCTGTTCAGCACGCCGCTGGCTGTGCTGCGCGACCCCGGCTCCGACCAGCGCGACTCCCTTTTTTGGCGTCAAAACCGTCAGGTGGGGCTCACCCGTAGCGAACGGGGCCTGGAGGCTACCCTCGATAGTTTGCACAAAAACCGCTCGTTTCGCCGGATGGTGGGCGGCATCAAATTTTTGTTTGAAGGCTACACTTCGGTCGGCGGCTTCGACATCGGACCGGCTAATACCTTCTATAGTTTTAACCCTGTCGAAGGTTTCCGTATGCGGCTCGGCGGGCGCACCAACTATCGCTTCAGCGAACGGCTAATGCTGGAGGGCTACGGCGCCTATGGTTTTCGCGACCACCGCTGGAAGGGCTTCGGCTCTATCCGGTATTCGTTCAGCGAGGCAAAAGTGCGGTTGTTTCCCCTGAACCAGCTGCGCTTGTGGTACCAAAATGACATTGAGATTCCGGGGCAAGCCCTGCAATTTGTCAATGAAGACAACCTTTTCCTCTCGTTCAAACGCGGCGTCAACAACCGCATGATTTATAAGGAAACTTTCGGTCTGGATTACCTCAACGAAAACCGTTCGGGTTTTTCCTATGGTTTTTCTGTTCAAAACATCCGGCAAAACGGCGCCGGCGCCTTGCTGTTCGATTATTTCGACCAGGGCGAAACGCGGTACAAGAAAAACCTCACTACCACCGAACTGGGCCTGAGCTTGCGCTTTGCGCCCAATGAAAAGTTTTACGACGGCGCCACCTACCGCACGCCGATCCTGACCAAGTACCCGATTTTCGAATTTTACTACGACGCCGGCGTGAAAGGCCTGATGCAGGGCGAGTATAACTACCACAGTCTGCGGTTTCGGGCGCAGAAAGGATTTTTCCTGTCGCCCATCGGCTGGTCTATCGGTATTTTTGAAATGGGGCGGGTAATCGGAACGGTGCCTTACCCGCTGCTGGCCGTTCACCGCGCCAACCAAACGTATTCGTACCAGCTGAACTCGTACAACCTGATGAACTTCCTGGAGTTTGTCAGCGACAAATATGTGTCGATCAATTACTTCCACAATTTTGGGGGTATCTTCCTGGGCCGCGTTCCGCTGTTGAAAAAACTGAAACTCCGGGAAGTGTTCACCGTGAAAGCCCTTTGGGGCAGCGTAGACGACCGCAACCGCCCCAGCGCCGACAACGGACTGCTCAACTTTCCGCTGTACGATGACGGCGCCCGGATGACTTACACCCTCGAACGCAAACCCTACGTGGAAGGCAGTATTGGTATCGATAATATTTTCCGCCTGGTGCGGGTCGATCTGGTGCGCCGCTTTACCTACCTCGACCATCCGAACGTGTCGAAGCTGGGCGTGCGCGTGCGGGTAAAAATGGAATTTTAAAAACAACGGACTATGGCAAACTTTCTGAAAGACGTCGGACAACCCCTGGTATACCGGGTCATTCAACCTTTTATAGAATTGCTGGCTCGCGTAGGCGTAACGCCCAACGCCGTGACGGCCATTGGCTTTTTCGTCAATGTCGGCGCTACAATCATTTTTGTGTACGGCACCAATGCCGCCCGGGGCGATTTGCGCTACGTGGCCTGGGGCGGCGCCGTGATTCTGTTCGCAGGTTTGTTCGACATGATGGACGGGCGGCTGGCGCGGGTGAGCAAGCAGGAAAGCCGCTTCGGGGCCCTGTTCGATTCGGTGCTCGACCGCTATAGCGAGCTGGCCATGTTTCTGGGTATTTGTTACTATCTGGTGGCGCAGCAGTATTTTCTTAGCTCTTTGTTTGCCTTTATCGCCATGATCGGTTCGGTGATGGTGAGCTATGTGCGGGCCCGCGCCGAGGGGCTGGGCATCGAGTGCAAAGGCGGGCTGATGCAACGGCCTGAGCGGGTGCTGCTGGTGGGTATTACGGCTATTTTGTGCGGATTGGTGCAGTCGTACGTCGGTGATTTCAAGTACGTGATTCCCGGCACGGATTTCCCTTATTTTGAGAACATTACCATTTTCACCTTCCCCATTTTCGTGATGGCTGTACTGACGAACTGGACGGCTGTTCAGCGTATGCGGGAATCCAAAGCGGCGCTCGACGCCCTGGATCAAAACAAAAAATAAATTGAGGATGTATCGCTTAGTCTCCAGCCGGCGGCAGTGCAGGCTGTTTTTTCTGTTGGTGATGTTTCAACCGGCCCTGGTTCCGGCGCAGAGTTCGTTTCCCACCCCTCCCGAGGCGCCGCAACGCCTGTTCTTCGTGCAGCGCAACCCGAATACCAATACCATCGTGTACGACGCCAACACGCAGGAAAACGGCCGCTCGTTCAACAGCAAACAACCGATTTTGGTGTATTGGCTGCGCTACGACGAACAGGGCCAGGTAGCGCCCCTGAGCTATTTGCAGCGTACCATGGCGTATGGCGTAGAGGTGCGGGCGGGCAAACGGGCGGGCGAGTTCGAGTTCAACGTAGTGGCCTACCCGAAACGAAAATTGCGCTTGCTGATGGACGCCAACCTGCGCCCCCGCGCCGAGCTGGTCATCAACGGCAAGCCCGCCTGGCTCAACCGGGTTTTTATAAAAATAGAAGGCAAAAAAGCTGGGCTGATTCCCGATGTGAAATATGTAGAACTATTTGGCACCGACCCCGCAACAGGCAAAGCCGTGTACGAACGGTTCGTCCCCTAACTCGTAAATAACATGCAGCAGCGCGCGGCTTTCGCATTCGGTTCTCTGGCCTATTTTTCCTGGTTTTATTTTTTTGTCGGCTTCCGCCCCGAACACGCGGGTTTGTACCTGACTTTGGTTGGGCTGTACCTGGCTGGCCCGGCGCCGCGCCGTTTCGTTATTGCATTCGGTGCGTTTATCGTGTACTGGATCATTTACGATTCGCTGCGCGTGTGGCCCAACTACATGGCCAACCCGATTCATGTGGCAGAACCGTACGACATTGAAAAAGCCTGGTTCGGTATGCAGGGGCCCGATGGAGCACGGATTACCCTCAACGAATATTTCGCACAACACACTACCGCTTTTCTCGATGTGCTGACCGGGCTGTTTTACCTGGGCTGGGTGCCGGTACCCCTGCTGTTTGCCACCTGGTTGTTTGTGCACGACAAGCCCTTGTTTATCCGGTTTTCCTACGCCTTTCTGTTCACCAACCTGCTGGGTTTTGTCATTTACTACCTCTACCCGGCGGCCCCGCCCTGGTATATCGAACTGTATGGTTTTGACATAAAACACGGTACGCCGGGCAACCCGGCCGGCTTGTCCAACTTCGACCGGTTTTTCGGGATCCAGCTGTTTGCAGACATGTATAAAAAAAACGCCAACGTATTTGCCGCTATCCCGTCGCTGCATTCGGCCTATCCGGTTTTGTGCCTGTTGTATGGCCGTTTTTTAAAAAAATGGTGGCTCAATCTGGCTTTTAGCATATTGGTAGCCGGTATTTGGTTTACGGCTGTGTACAGCCGGCACCACTACGTGATCGACGTGCTGGCGGGAGCGGCTACGGCGCTCGGAGGGTATTGGCTTTTCGAATTTTTGTCGCAGCGCACGCGGCTGAGGCAGTGGTTTCAAATGCTACTGGCCCGGATTTAGTATTTTCCAGCAACAGCGCCGTAACTTTGCGCACCTAACCATGTTTACCGGATAATGAAACAATCCACCATTAAAACTCCAGTTTCCGTAAGAGGAGTGGGCCTGCACACCGGGAAAACCGTCACCCTGACCTTCAAACAAGCGCCCGCCAACCACGGCTACCGTTTTCAACGCGTCGACCTGCCGGAGCAGCCCGTAGTAGCTGCCGATGTCAAATACGTGGCTTCCACCAACCGGGGCACTACGCTGCGCAACGGCGACGCCCAGGTAGCTACGATCGAACACGTACTATCGGCCCTCACCGGCCTTGGCATCGATAACGTGCTGATGGAAATTGACGGTCCGGAAGTGCCTATCGTTGACGGCACCTCGCTGCCCTTCGTGGTGGCCCTGCGCGAAGCCGGGCAGGAAGAGCAGGACGCCGACCGCGAGTATTTTGTGATTACCGAGCCGATTTCCTACAAAGATGAAATCACGGGTACCGAATTACTCGCCCTGCCAGCCGACGCATTCGAAGCCACGGTGATGATCGATTTTAATTCAAAGGTGTTGGGCCAGCAATTTGCCGCCTTGCACACCATGGCCGAATACCCCGAGGAAATCGCCCCCTGCCGCACCTTCGTGTTTGTCCACGAACTTGAAAAATTGCTGGAAATGGGCCTGATCAAGGGCGGCGACATGGATAATGCCATCGTCATCGCCGACCGGAAAATGGACCAGGCAGAACTCGACAACCTGGCCCGAAAAATGGGCAAACAGTCGATCAAAGTGGATTCGGAAGGCGTGCTCAACACCGTGCAACTGCATTTTCAAAATGAACCGGCCCGCCACAAATTGCTCGACGTGATCGGCGACCTGGCGCTCGTCGGCCGGCCGATACAGGGAAAAATCGTGGCGACCAAACCCGGCCATACCGCCAACGTGGAATTCGCCAAAATTTTGAAAAAACACCTCACCGAAGCCCGGCGCCTGCTTGGCATCCCGAAATACGACCCCGACAAGGAACCGCTGTACGACATCAACCAGATCAGCCAGATGTTGCCGCACCGCTTCCCGTTTTTGCTGGTAGACAAGGTAGTCGAGCTGACAGAAACACACGTCGTGGGGATCAAAAACGTGACGATGAACGAGCCGTTTTTCCAGGGGCATTTTCCCAACAACCCTATTTTCCCGGGGGTTTTGCAAATTGAAGCCCTGGCCCAAACCGGCGGTATCCTGGCCCTGCACAACGTGCCCGACCCCGGCAACTGGGACACCTATTTTCTAAAAATTGAAAACACAAAATTCAAGGCCAAGGTCGTCCCTGGCGATACTTTAATCCTCAAAATGGAACTCCTAGAACCGATCCGGCGCGGTATCGCCCACATGCAGGGAACAGCCTATGTGGGCAAAAAAATCGTTTCGGAAGGCGAGCTCACGGCGCAAATTGTCCGGCGAACGAAGGGCAACGACGCCAACGGGGCTTGAGTTTTTTTTAACCGCGAGGCGCCTCCAGAGCCGGGCTACCGGAGCTACGCACACGGCGCCTTTTCAACTCCGCATAATTCATGAGCTTTGCCACTGGCCTGTCCGTTATCAGCCCCAAAGCGCAAATTGGGCAAAACGTTACTATAGGACCCTTTTCAGTCATCGAAGACGACGTTGTGATCGGCGACGACTGCTGGATCGGCAACAATGTCACCATCCTCAACGGCGCCCGCATTGGGCCGCGTTGCAAAATTTTTCCCGGCGCCGTCGTCAGCGCTATTCCGCAAGACCTCAAGTACCAAGGCGAGCAAACCACGCTGGAGCTGGGCGCCAATGTGACCGTCCGCGAATGCTGCACCCTCAACCGGGGCACCGTAGAGGCCGGCCGCACGGTGGTCGGCGACAACTGCCTGCTCATGGCCTATGTGCATGTAGCGCACGATTGCCTGATCGGCAAAGGCTGCATTCTGGCCAACAATGTGACGCTTGCCGGCCACATCGAAGTGGACGATTACGCCCGGCTGGGCGGCATGGTGGCGGTGCACCAGTTCGTCCGGATCGGGCGCCAGGTGATGATCGGCGGCGGCTCGCTGGTGCGCAAAGACGTGCCGCCCTACGTGATGGCTGCCCGCGAACCGTTGTCGTATGCCGGCATCAACCGCGTAGGCTTGCAACGCGCCAAGTTTTCGCGGGAAGACATGCACCACGTCGAAGACATCTACCGCATCCTTTTTGTCAAAGGCCTGAGCACCCGCAAAGCGCTGAGTGTGATTGAGCGGGACATTCCTCCGTCGGCCTACCGCGATGAAATCGTCGCCTTCGTGCGCGGCGCCTCCCGCGGCCTGATGAAAGGTTTCCGCTCGCTCAATTCCGCTGGCCGGGTAGCCGAACCCGCACTCGATTAACCCGCTTATCCGCACTCCGTTTTGACTATTACGCTCAGCAACGCCGGCAAACGTTTCCGCTTCGACTGGATTTTCCGGGGGCTGGACTGCCGCCTCGAAACCGGTACTTCTTACGCCTTGCTCGGCCCGAACGGGTCGGGGAAATCGACGCTAATGAAAGTGTTGTCGGGGCATTTGTCGCTGTCGAAAGGCCAGATTGAGTTTCAGGAAAACGGCCGGGTAGTCGACCCCGACCTGGTATACCGCCGGATCAGTTTTGCGGCGCCCTACATCGAACTGATTGAAGAAATGACCCTGGAGGAAACCCTGCGCTTTCACAGCAGGCTCAAACCCCTCCTGCCCGGATTTACCCCCGACCGGGTGTACGATGTGCTCCAACTGGCCCGCGCCCGCAACAAAGAACTGCGCTATTTTTCCTCGGGCATGAAACAGCGGGTGAAACTGGCTCTGGCCATCTGCTCCGATACCCCGCTGCTCCTGCTCGACGAGCCTAGCACCAACCTCGACCTTGGAGCCATCGCCTGGTACAAAAAATTGCTGGCCGAACAGGCTGGGGGCCGCCTGCTCGTCGTGGCTTCCAACGACCCCGGCGACCTCGAACGCTGTCGGGAGCAAATCAATATTCTGGATTACAAGTGAAGCCCGGGGCGCTATATTCGCCTTATGAGAAAACTAGCTGTTACCTGTATACTCCTGGCTGGCTGCTTCACCCGGGGTTTTGCCCAAAAACTTGAACCTTCCAACATCCTGCTCTTCAATCTGAACAAGTCGACCGGACAAAACTGGCAGCTCTCAGCGCCGCGTTTCCTCACGGCTTTCAACCCGGGCGGCTACAACAATCAGCCCCAGTTTTTCGGCCCGCACGAACTGTACCTGACGGTGCAATTCCCGGCAGATACCACCCAAACGGAAATTTTTGCTCTCGACCTGCTCCTGCACACCACCGCTCGCGTAACCGCCACAACCACGCCGGAATACTCGCCAACGCCCCAGCCCAACGGACGGCGGTTTTCGGTGGTGCGCGTGGAAGCCGACGGCGCCCAGCGGCTTTGGTCGCTGCCCCGCGACCGCTCGGATGCCGGTTACCCGTTGTTTCCCGATCTGACCAACGTAGGCTACCACTGTTGGCTGAACGACACCCTGGCCGCGCTTTTCCTGGTTGGCGATGAAAAAGAGCCGCACGCCCTGGGCATCGTCTCGAACAACCGCCCGCGCCCGCTGCGCGTGGCCTTCAACGTCGGCCGTTGTTTGCAAAAAATGCCCGACGGCCGCCTGGCCTACGTGCACAAAGCCACCGCCGACACCTGGCTGCTCAAAATCTACGACCCCCGCAAGGGCGGGTCCGATCTCGTGGCGCGCACCCTGGCCGGCAGCGAAGATTTTGCCGTATTGCCCGACGGGAGTTTCCTGGCCGGAAAAGGCGCCAAACTGTACCACCTCCAGCCAGGTAGTTTGAACGACTGGAAAGAAATAGCCGACTTGAGCCGCTACGGAGTACGGCAGCTGACGCGGCTGGCGGTGGGTGCTGACGGGGCGCTGGTGGTGGTGGTGCAGTAATGCGCTATTTCAATTGAGCATTTTCCAAAGCCTGACGTGCCACCGTATCGTTTGCCACTTGTGGCAAGGTCACCTGCAAATCCGGGTAGCGTTCCATCGTGCGCCGGATGGTTTCCAGCGCGTGCGGGTTGCGCGCCCAAGCCCGGCGGGCGATGCCGTTGTTCACGTCCCAGAACAACATGCTGTGCAGGCGGCGGTCGGCTTCCGGCGTGCCGTCGAGCACCATTCCGAAGCCGCCGTTGACCACTTCACCCCAGCCCACGCCGCCGCCGTTGTGCAGGCTCACCCAGGTGGCGCCACGGAAGCTGTCGCCGATCACATTGTGCACAGCCATGTCGGCCGTATAGCGCGAGCCGTCGTAGATGTTGGCGGTTTCGCGAAAGGGCGAGTCGGTGCCGCTCACGTCGTGGTGGTCGCGGCCCAGCACGACAGGCCCGGCCAGGTGGCCGCTGGCGATCGCATCGTTGAAGGCTTTAGAAATCCGCATGCGGCCCTCCGCATCGGCGTACAGAATTCGGGAAAAGGAGCCCACTACAGGCAGGTTGCGCTCGGCGGCACGTATCCAGATCAGGTTGTCGTTGATCTGTCCGCGGATGCTGGCTGGGGCCTCGCGCAGCATTTCCTCCAACACTTGAGCAGCCAGTGCGTCGGTTTTTTTCAGATCGGCCGGGTCGCCGGAGCAGCACACCCAACGGAAGGGGCCGAAGCCATAGTCGAAACACAGCGGACCCATGATGTCTTCTACGTAGGAAGCGTAGCGGTAGGGCGAGGCAGTGACGGCGATTTCGCCCGGAGCCAGCGGTTTTTGCCCGGGCCGGAACACTTCGGCGCCTACGTCGCCGGCTTCTTTCAGGAAAGCATTGCCGTAATCCCAAAAATACATGCCGCGTTCGGCCATGGTATTAACGGCGGCGGCGTGGCGGCGCAGCGATTCGGCGACGGCCTGCAGGAATTTCGGTTTGTCGCGCAAGAGCAATTGTTTAGCCTCCTCGAAGGTGTAACCAGCCGGACAGTAGCCCATGTCGTGGATGTTGTGGCAGGACGTTTGATCGGAGCCCAAATCCACCCGGACGTTGTGTTGCGCCAGGTACTCCCACAAGTCGACCACATTGCCGTGGTAAATCAGCGCCACGGCCTCGCGTTGGGTGCGGCAGTGCTCCAGGCGCTCAATGAGGGCGGGCAGCTCGCGGTAGACATTTTCTTTTTGAATATAACCATCGGTAATGCGCTGTTGCACGGCATCGCCGTCGACCTCAGCGATCAGGCCTACGCAACCGGTAATGACCGCTGCTCCGGCTTGCGCGCCCGACATGCCGCCCAGTCCGCTGGTGACGTACACCCGGCCTCGGAGGTCGGTTTCGCCGAGGCCCATTTTACGGCCGGCATTGAGCAGGGTGATCGTGGTGCCGTGCACGATGCCTTGGGGGCCGATGTACATGAACGAGCCGGCCGTCATTTGGCCGTACTGCGTGACGCCGAGGGCGTTGAAGCGGTTCCAGTCTTCCTTGCGCGAATAGTTGGGGATCATCATGCCGTTGGTGACTACCACGCGGGGCGCTTCGGGGTGGCTGGGAAAAAGGCCTAGCGGATGACCCGAGTAGAGCACGAGGGTCTGCATCTCCGTCATTTCGGAGAGGTAGCGCATGGTGAGCAGGTATTGGGCCCAGTTTTGAAAAACGGCGCCATTGCCGCCGTAGGTAATCAGCTCGTGCGGGTGTTTGGCAACTTTGGGGTCGAGGTTGTTCTGGATCATCAGCATGATCGCCGCAGCCTGTTTGCAACGCGCGGGATAGTCGGCCAACGGCCGGGCATGCATCGGGTAGTTGGGCCGGAAGCGGTACATGTAGATGCGGCCGTAGCGGAGCAGTTCGTCGGCAAATTCCGGCGCCAGTGTGGCGTGCAAGGCTTCGGGAAAATAGCGCAAGGCGTTGCGGATGGCCAACACTTTTTCTTCTTCCGATAAAACGCCCTCTACCACGCGGCGTGGGGCGTGGCTGACGGAAAGGTCGAGGGCTTGGGGTGCGGGGAGGGCTGCGGGAATACCAGTTCGGATTTGATTTTGAAAACTATCTCGGGTAGACATGTCGCCTGTTTAATTTTTCGGCAAAGGTAGGCAATGCGGCAGGCTTGCGGCACCGTCAGCCAACCTTCACTGGCGGTTGCGGTTTTACTTTCGTTTTTAAATTTACACGCTGGAAAAATGTCCGACAAAAAACAGATTGGTCCCTTCCTTACCGCTTCCTGGCGGCGTTTGCTGCTGCTCAATTATGCTATCGACCCTGAAGTGTTGCAACCTTATTTGCCGGCGCAGACCGAGCTGGATTTCTGGGACAACACATGCTACGTCAGCCTGGTCGGGTTTATGTTTGAAAATACGCGGGTGCGCGGCTGGAAAATTCCGTTTCACGTCAATTTTGAAGAAATCAACCTACGCTTTTACGTGCGCCGGCACGACCCGGAGCAGGGTTGGAAACGCGGGGTAGCTTTTATTCGTGAGATTGTACCCAATCCTGCGATTACCTGGGCGGCCAACCGGCTGTACCGCGAGCGCTATGCGACGCGACGCATGTGGCACCGCTGGATCGAGGGCGCCGGGCGGCTGGAAGTAGAATATGCCTGGAAAGAGGCTGGGCAATGGCAAGCGCTTGGCGTGCAAAGCATAGGGCCTCCGGTTGCGCTAAAAACAGGCAGTGAAGCGGAATTTATCACGGAGCATTACTGGGGCTATGCTCGGTGGGATGCGCATCGGGCGATGGAGTATGCCGTAGAGCACCCGAGTTGGGAACTGTACGCCGTAGATTCCTGGCACTGTAATGTGGATTTTGGCGCTGTTTATGGGCCGCCCTTCGCCAGGTTGAACGCGGCGGCACCTAACTCCATATTTCTTGCAGAAGGATCGGAGGTATCGGTTTATCCAGGCAATTTAATCGGTGTGTAAACCGTCACCCGATTTGCGGGCACGCATTCTGCAAGCAAACCGTGCGGCTTCCTGATAGCATTTCCAGTGGTGTAAGGCTTCGCCCGCGGCGAGTGTGCCGACAGCGGCGGCAAGCAAAATGTTATGCGCAATAAGCGTTGGCTGGTAATATTTTGGAAAAAAGGGATGTACGACAAACAGCTCGAGCGCAATCAATCCGGCAGTAAGAAAAGTCAACGCCATTGCCACAGCGCGGGTATTGAATAGCCAGCGCGGTTTTTGGCGGCGCAAACAGGCACACAAGAACCGCCGGGGTACGGGATTGCCGGGATAAATTTTGACGAGTTCGCGCAATACATAGGCGCTTTTGGCATATTCCTGGGTTTGGTACAAGGCTGCTGCTTTTTTAAACAGCAATTTGGCGTAAATATCCTCACCGCCCCAGGTTTCGATATTATGCATGATGACCAATTCCAGCAAGTGATCGCACATGACGAGGTGTTGGCCAAAGTTCCCGGTTTCAAAAAGCGCGTTCGTGTAGGTCCAGGTGCAGTCCAAGTATTCCTCCATGTCCAAACTCCCGATTGCTTCTTCAAACTGCTCGTAATAGCGTACAATGCCGTGGTAGTCACTGGCATCGATCGCTTTAAAGTTGCGATACAGTTTGAGTCGATATGCGGGCAAAAAGGCCATTTCGGACAACATTGCAGCTGGTTGAAGATACGCTGCTTCAAAAAAAACAGGCAAATACTTTTTTGTTCAGCAAGTATAACCGCAAGGGCATTGTTTGAGTTTTTCAAAGTCAGTAATCTCAAAAAATTTAGGCCCCGCTTTTTGCGGGGCCTAAACGCTAAGAAATAGAAGTATGTTCGATCAGTAGCGCTGGAAAGCTACTGGCATAGCGTCGTCGTAATTGCCGGTGAGCACGGGTGTTTGCACGTTGGTGGTGTATTCGCGCACTTTGGCGTATACATAGGAATACAACTCGCGAATAGTAATGATGTTGTCGCCGTTGACATTGGCGCTACCTTTCAATCCGCGGAGCAGGTAATAGGTAAACACGCCCTGGCGCAAGCCGTGGTCTTCGAGAGAGAGTTCTTCGGCTTTCGAAGACATCAGTAGTGCCACACCGCCATTGGCTTCCTCAAAGGCTTGATAATAACGGTCGAGTGATACCGGGGCGGGGCCTTTGGCGGCAAGCCCGTAATTGAGCGTTCCGCTATGGCAGGCATCGGCGATGCACAGTTTGTGTTTTGCCTTGCTTTGCATCAGCACTTGTTTGATTTCTTCGTGGCGGAGTTTGTTGTTAAAGCCATCAAAATCAACAGGCAGGAAACAACCTTCCAGACCGTGGCCGCTGAAATAAAACAATACCACATCGTTGTCATCGGCTTTTAAAAAGTATTGCCGCATAGTGCGCAGTACTTTTTCACGGGTAGCGTCTTCATCAACGAGTACGGCGATTTGATCGTCTGAAAGTGCTCCGCCTTCCGGGCTTTTCAGGAAGGAGTAAAACCGGTAGGCATCGTCGTCGGTAAATTTGAGTGAAGGCATGGCCGAGTACCGCCCTACGCCTACTATGACGGCGTAAATTTTGACATTGCGGCTGGCTTCTACCCGGACGGGGTCGTTCGGAATCACTTCGTCTGAATCCAATTCGCGAATAGCCGCTCCGTTTACCCAAACTGCGCCAGTGACCCGGCCACTGGTGGAGTAGATCACCCCTTCGCCATTCGGTGCGCCGTTGGCCCACTGGCCTTCGTAACGATCGCCTCCGGCATAATAGCAGGTGCCCTGGCCGCCCGGCACGCCATTTTTAAATTCGCCGATCCAGCGGGAGCCGTCGGGGTAATCGTAATAGCCCGTGCCGTTTCGGCAGTAAGTGGAATTGCAATTGCGGAGACCGGCGACGTCCGATTTGCCGGAAGGTTTGCCCGTGGACGAAGGATTGGGTTTTTGGCTGTTTGGCTGTGCTACCGTTCCGGGGTTGCTCGAGGCAGCAGCGGGGGGAGCGCTGCTGGCGATTTTACCATTCGCCCAAATGCCTTCCGTGACGGCGCCATTGGTCCGTACCAAGCGGCCCTGGCCATTTTTTAAGTTTTTTTTCCAACCGCCGGTATAGTAAGCGCCATCGGGGTAGTACATGGTGCCGATACCTTCAAATTTGCCATAGCGAAAATCGCCTTCATAGCGTTCGCTGCTGGCGAAGTAATATTTGCCTTTACCATGGGGTTGGCCGTTGGCCCAGTTTCCGGCGTATTTGTCGCCATTAGCAAAACGAAACAGTCCATAGCCACTTCTGCAGTTGCCTTCCAGGCACTGCGCATGCAGGCTTTTCGCTGTGCTAAGCAAGAATAGAGTTGGGATAAGCAGACAAGAAATGAGACCCTTCATAAGAATCAAAAATTTAGTAGATCAACGAAAGCGGGTGTAAACGAAGGGTGCAAATACTGTTAAAGAATGATTAAAGTACTTGTTTGTAGGCAGTTTAGGAATCTGTTAAAAACAAGTGAGAATACCAAAGTGGGATGCCGGTTTGGGCGGTTAATTGAGAGCATTTACCCGGGTAGGAATGCGATTCCAAGAACAAACTTACCTTCCGAATATTGTGCCATTCATATTGCCTTCCCAATGAATTTGTAAATTTGTGGCTTCGGTTTTTGTGTTAAAAATCTGACTTTCAAACATTTAAAAAAAATCTAAAATGATGTTAAAAAAAATTGGTCTCAGCTTGGTCACTGCTGCCCTGCTCATGGCTTGCGGCGCCAATCAAAACAATTCCGCCACTGCGCAAACGGCCAACGATGGCAAGCATTTCGGAGCCATTATCGATGATGCGAATGCTGTGAGCTATGATGCCTTGATCCCCAAAATGGCTGAAACAGACTCTCTGGCTATTAAAGTGACCGGCAAGGTGAGCGAAGTTTGTCAAAAAAAAGGTTGTTGGATGACGTTGGTATCAGATGAGCCCGGTAAGCCGGCCATGCGCGTGACGTTTAAAGACTATGCTTTTTTCATGCCTAAGGACTTGTCTGGCAAACGCGTTGTAATCGATGGTTTCGCCTTTGTCGATGTTACTTCCGTAGATGATTTGCGCCATTATGCTGAAGATGCCGGCAAGACACCGGAAGAAATTGCCGCTATCAAGGAGCCAAAACGTGAGGTGGCTTTTGAAGCTGCCGGTGTATTGATTTTGGACTAAAAATATTCACCACACCAAAGGCGCTTAAAAATACCAAACCGCACCAGAGTATTCCCTTGGTGCGGTTTGGTATTTTTAAGCGCCTTTGGTGTGGTGAAAAACCTAATTTTATATCTGGTTTAATTTATAGGAAATTGACCGGAGACGGAGCTAGTAATCCGCCCCTTTCAAAGCTGTTACGTAGTACATCTCCATCATGCCCTTGTTTTTGGCGGCTACTTTGCCACGGGGTTGCCATTCAAACTCGTACTTGGCTTGCCAATAGCTGTCTTCGCTCACATTTACCCGGCCAGGCTCACAGGTTTCTTCCATGCGAGCAGCAATATTTACCGTGTCGCCCCAGATATCGTAAGCAAATTTTTTCTCGCCTACTACACCGGCCACAACTGGCCCGGTATGAATGCCAATACGCGCTTCGAAATAGGGTAAGCCTCTGCTCAGGTGTTCGGCTTTAAGGTGTTGGAGAAAGTCTTGAATTTGGAGGGCCGCTTTAACCATGTCGGACGGACTGGCGTTTTGGTCGGACAGGCCGCAAGCGCAGATGTACGCGTCGCCGACAGTTTTTATTTTTTCAATATGATACTGGCCGATAATCCGGTCAAAATTGCTAAAACAATAATCCAGCTCGGCCACCAGCGCCTCCGGGCTGAGGCTCTCTGAAATTTTGGTAAATCCGGTAAAATCGACAAACATCACCGTAGCCTGATCGTATTGCTGGGCGGCCACTTTCTTTTTCGTTTTTAGTTCTTGAGCAATCGCCGGCGGCAAGATGTTGAGCAGCAGCTCGTCGCTTTTTTGCCGCTCTTCTTCGATCACCTTGTTTTTATTGGCCAATTGGTTAGCCGTGCGGCGTTTGGCCCGGTAGCGCAGGTAAAACAAGCCTGCTACCACCAACACGAAACTGCTGAGCATGAGCAAGAAATTCCGGGCTGATTCGGATTGTTGGCGGGCCATTTCAACGGCGATCAACTTCGCCTTTTGGGCTTCAATTTCTCTGCCTTGCTGCGCCTTGATAACGGAGTCGATGAGCTGTTCTTCGGTAAGGGAAGCGAGCATACGGTTTTTATCTTCTACCAAAGAATCGGTCAGGCGTTGTTTTTGTAAAAACTGCGAATCGCGGCGGCTGAGCTCTACTTGTGTTTCGGATTGTACCTGTTGAATTTGTTGCTGGTAGTTGCTTTGTAAAATTTCGGTTTGCCCGGTGGCGGAGGCCAGTTGTTCGCGAAGCGCGCGGTTTTCATTGTTCACGGCTTCGAGTTGGGCTTCGAGGCGGCGGAGCGCATCGCCGCTGCTGGTAGAGCGGCCGGTGTTATCTTGCAAATAGTTTATGATTTCCTGGCTCCATTTTAGCGCTTCACCCAAGTTGTTTTGTTTTTTGCCGATGTCCATTAATTTTTCTGCCGACTGTATGGCAACATCGCGGTGCCCGTAGTTGCGGGCGGTGTTCCAAGCCTCCATGAGCCTGCTCGCGGCCTCGGAATAAGCCCTGCGCCGGTAAAGGGCGTCGCCGCTGAGGTAGAGAGCGTCAGAAGCCATACGTTTTTCGCCCAGTTGAATAGCTAAAGCGCTGGCTTCGTAAGCATAACGCGCTGCTTCTGATGGGTTGCGGCTCAGCTGGTTTTCAGCAATTTGATAGTTGAGCTGCATTTTTTCGTTTTTCGTTTGGGCGCGGCTCAGGCGGGATTTCAACTCTCCGAGCGACTGGGCGCTGAGCGCACTGGCGCCCAAAAAAGCCAAAAGAAAACAAGAGGCGGTAACTCGATTCATAGTATAAAGTCGGGGGGGATTCGGTCAGCATCCGGCTTCGAGGCAAAATAATCGTCAAATATGAAAATTTATTGACTGCCTACGACAAAAAAATAGGATTGCGGCTACTTTTACAGCCCTAAGCAGCACCCGACATGCACATCCAACCCTTTCAGGCCAGCTATCCTTTGATCGACCGAATCGATTCGCCGGACGCCTTTTGCGCAGATGCAAAAAATGCGTTCCCGGACTACCGGGCCAAGGGCTTGCTCACCCAAACTGCTGGAACGGGTGTATTTATTTATCAAATTGAAAGCCACCACCGCCTGCATACCGGCCTGGTGGCCCTCAATGATGTGCAAGATTTTTTCAAAGGCAAGGTCAAAAAACACGAAAAAACGCTGAGTGCGCGCGAGCAGCACCAGATGGATTTGTTGCTGCGCTGGGGAGCCGTGCTGAAACCAATTTTGCTCACTTTCCCCCCGGTGCCGGCCCTCCAGGCCTGGCTGGATCATTTTACAAAAGCCAATCCGCCATTTTTGGAGGTGTCTTTTAAAAAGGAGGGGCAACAGCAGCGTTTATGGATGGCCACAGACCCTGATACCATCCGGTACCTCCAGGAGCTTTTTGTGCGGGAGGTGAACAGCGTGTACATTGCTGACGGGCACCACAGAACCAGTACTCTAGCCTTGTTGCATCAGCAAATGCAAGAGACCTATCCCCGCTTGGATTTCGACCATCTTTTCTGCGCTTACTTCGCCACCGACCAGTTGGATATTCTGGACTATAACCGGGTAGTGGACGGTTTGAACGGACTCAGCCCGGAGCAGTTTTTCGAACAACTCGGCCAGGTTTGTACCATCGAACACGTGGATTACCCGCGCAAACCGCGCCGGAAGTTTCAAATGAAATTGTATTTCCGGGGGCATTGGTACCGCTTGGAATGGCGGAGCGAGCTACTGACAAATTTTAAACCCCACGCGCCCGCTTTGCCGGTATTGTTAGACGTTAGCCTGCTCAATGAACTGGTGTTGCACAACATTTTAGGCATCCGCGAGGTACGCACCGACGCCCGCATCGGCTATGTGGAAGGCACCAAAGGGCTGCGTGGGATTCGAAAGCAGGTGGATAAACAGGCCGACCGAACCGGTTTTGTATTGCATCCGGTTAGCTTTTCCGATATGATGGCTATTGCCGATGCCGAAAAAATTTTGCCGCCGAAAAGCACCTATTTCGAGCCGCGCATGAAAAGCGGGCTGATTATTAAAATGCTGGAGCGCTAAATTTCGCCTCCCTTTTTCCGATGGTAGTAGGCTTTCGCCTTGATCTGGCTGCCGCAGGTTTGCATGTTGCACCATCGGCGGGTGTTGTTTTTACTGGTGTCGAGGAATAGCCAGCCACAGTTGTCGCAGGATTTCACCCGGCTCAGTCGGTCGCTTAACAGCAGCGATTCGGCTGAAAGAACGATGAGCCACAGGGGTTTTTCGGGGTGGGGGGCCGACTCGATCCCGCGTTGCAGGCGTCCGTCTTGCAGGCACAGTTGGGTGTGTGGATACACCTCATGCAGGAAACCATTAAACGTTTCGAGGTGTTGGGGGTGTAGCTGGTTGTTGCGGGTGAAATATTCGAACAGTTGGTACAGCGATTCACGTAGTGTGCGCAGCTCTTCGATATTGCTTTCCGGCAGCTGCGCCCATTGGTCCAATTCTTTTCCCCGGAAAAGCTCAACCCGGCAGACCCATACACGAAAGTCATCCCAACTGTTCAAATACTCCGTTCCGAGCTCCGGACGGCGCACCGACACGGTATTGATAAAGTCCAAACACAACCAGCCGCCGTCCAACGCAATCGACTCCAGTGGGTGATCCATTTTTTACTACTAAAACTTGCTTTGTTGGTAAAAATGGGGGTATTTTTACCGCCTAAAAAATTTTTACCGGTAAAAATACGCCTTCCGGTATAGTTATTTGAGCAAAAACAAAACTATTTCCCATGTCTGCCCTGGTTCAATCTTCGAACAACAAACTGGTTATTGCCGCTTTTGCCTCTATTTATTTGATTTGGGGCTCTACGTATTTGGCCATTTTGATTGGTTTGGAAACTATTCCGCCCTTCATCTTGCTGGGCGCCCGGTTTTTTATTGCCGGGCTTTTGTTGCTTGTTTGGCGCATGGCACGCGGCGAACGAGCGCCAATGCCGGCTGCCCGCCAACACGCTTTCGCCGGTGTGTTAATGCTGTTTGGAGGTACGGGCGCCGTCGTATGGGTCGAACAATATATCAGCTCCGGCCTGGCTGCCATCCTTGTCGCCAGTATGCCCTTTTGGTTTGTACTGTTGGACTACAAACAATGGTCGTTCAACTTTTCGAATGGCTTGATTATGAGCGGCATTTTGGTCGGCTTTGCCGGAGTGCTTTATTTATTTGGCCAGGGTGGCAACTTGAGTTGGAGCGGCGAACTTTCTGCGCAATTATTTGCGATGCTGGTGCTGATGTTGGGCTGTGTGGCCTGGGCGGCAGGTTCTTTGTATTTGAAATACCGCAGCGCGCCGGTTTCAACTGCTCTGGGGGCCGGTATCCAAATGTTTGCAGCCGGAGTTTTCAGCCTGATGGTAGGCTGGCAGCAAGGCGAATTTGCCGGATTCTCCTGGGGCGCTGTCAGCCTGGGTTCCTGGGTTGGCTTATTCTATCTGATCAGTTTTGGCTCGCTGCTCGGCTATTTGTCGTATATCTGGTTGTTGAAGCGCCGGCCGACGGTACAGGTAGGCACGTATGCCTACGTAAACCCTGTTGTGGCGCTTTTGCTGGGCTGGCTGATCGCATCGGAGCCCTTTGCCTGGCAGCAATTGGTGGCGTTGAGCCTGATCTTGGCAGGCGTGCTGTTAATCAACTTTCCGAAATACTGGGCACTGATGCATCAGCCGAAGAAGCCTCAACATGCTCTAAACCAAACCTTCCCGGATTAAATCGTGCAAGTGTACCACGCCAAAGTACTCCCTTGCCTCCAGTACCAATAATTGGGTGATGGAGTGTTGCCGCATGTGTGCCAGCGCATCTACCGCCAGGGCGTCCGGGTGAATGGTTTTGGGGTTTGCCGACATGATTTGGCGGGCGGTTGTGCCCGAAAAATCCGTTTGATGTTGCAGCATGCGGCGCAGGTCGCCGTCGGTAATTACGCCCAGCAAAGCGCCCGATTCGTCAATCACCGCGGTAGCGCCCAAGCGTTTGGATGAAATTTCTAGGATGACCTCCTGCAGGCTGGCATCGGGGCGCACGCTGGGCCGTTCGTGCAACACACAGAGGTCGCGCACCCGCAGGTACAGTTGTTTGCCCAAGGCGCCACCGGGGTGAAATTTTGCAAAATCGTCGGTGGAAAAACCGCGCAGGGCGAGGAGCGCAGTAGCCAGGGCGTCGCCGAGGGCCATTTGGGCGGTGGTACTCACGGTAGGCGCCAGGTTGTTGGGGTCGGCTTCGTGCTCTACGGGCGTCCAAAGTACCAGGTCGGCCTGACGCGCGAGGCTGCTCTCGCGGTTGGCCGTCATGGCGATCAGGCAATTGCCAAATTTTTTGACCAGGGGCGCCAAAACCCTGATTTCAGCCGATTCGCCGCTTTTCGACAAGCACAGCACCACATCATTGGGTTGCACCATCCCGATATCGCCATGGATGGCTTCGGCAGCGTGCAAAAACAAGGCGGGTTGACCGGTAGAGTTGAGCGTGGCGACAATTTTTTGGGCAACAATGGCACTTTTTCCAATGCCCGTAACCACAAGCCGCCCGGTGCTTTGGTGGATGGTTTCGATGCAGCGCTGAAAATCAGAGGTATCGTCAAGGCTTTCGGCCAAGGCGAGCAAGCCCTCCGCTTCCAGGCGGATGGTCGTTTGTGCAACGGTGAGAATGTCGGGTAGGTTGGAATACACGTGAAATAACAAAATTCAAGGGCAAAGGTACGGGTAAGGCTTTCTGGCGGCGGTTTTCGCTGGCGAAAAAGTTTGAACCGGGCAATCCAAATCTTCTGCGTCGGAGCGGGGGTTTTTAAAAAACTGGGGTGGTAGCCTCGGCAGGCGACCAACTTTTATTCTGACATCTGAAATAATAGTAGATGTACTCCAAATTATCGGTGGAAAATTCAGGGCTTCTTAACATTTTTTCCAAAAAAAATTTGCAGGACATTTGATTTTTAATTTGTTATCTTTGACGCCTTTTTGAAAAAAGCCCCGTTGGCCAACGGGGCTTTTGCTATGAAAATCGAAGCGCGAGATTGCGACTTCCCGGCCGATGATAAATAAATCGGGCCGAAATGAAGGCCACTCCCTACCACCTGAAGCCACCCAACAATCCAAGAAAATTCCAGGCTCTAAGCTGTACCGTTTTGTCAGAAATGCCTATTTTCAACGGTATAAAACGGAACGCCTGTATACGTATACTTAAACAGTAATTTAATACCACGATGTCAGCGATTTCTGCCGAACGCGATACCCTTCAGGAAAACTTACACCGCTATTTCGGGTTCGATACTTTTAAAGCCGAACAACGAGCGATTATTCAAAGCCTGCTCGACGGCAACGACACTTTCGTCATCATGCCTACCGGTGGCGGCAAAAGTTTGTGTTACCAATTGCCCGCCCTGATGCTGCCCGGCACCGCGATCATTATCAGCCCGCTCATTGCCCTGATGAAAAACCAGGTGGACAGCATCCGGGGCTACTCCGATGCCGACGAGGTGGCGCACTTCCTCAACTCCTCGCTCACCAAAGCACAAATGAAAAAGGTGAAGCAGGATATCTCCGACGGCAAAACCAAACTGCTGTTTGTGGCCCCTGAAACCCTGACCAAAGAGGAGAACATCGAGTTTTTTCAAAACAGCAATATCTCCTTTGTCGCCGTCGATGAAGCCCACTGTATTTCGGAATGGGGCCACGACTTCCGGCCGGAATACCGCCGTATCCGCCTGATGCTCGACGCTATCGCCAAAGACGTGCCTATCATCGCCCTGACGGCTACGGCCACGCCCAAGGTGCAGCAGGATATTTTGAAAAACCTGGACATGGCGAACGAGCGCACGTTTATTTCCTCGTTCAACCGCGACAACCTGTTCTACGAAATCCGGCCGAAAATCAAAAAAGACCAGACGATCAAACAGATCATCCAGGTCATTAAAGAAGAATTTCGCCATCAGTCGGGCATCATTTACGTCCAGAACCGCAAAACCGCAGAAGATCTGGCCCAAGTGCTGCTCGTCAACGATATCAAAGCCGCACCCTACCACGCCGGTCTCGACCCCAAAACGCGCTCCAAAACCCAGGACGATTTTCTCATGGAGGAAATTGACGTGATCTGCGCTACCATCGCCTTTGGCATGGGCATCGACAAGCCCGACGTCCGCTTTGTCATTCACTATGACATGCCGAAAAGTATCGAAAACTACTACCAGGAAACTGGCCGCGGCGGCCGCGACGGCATCGCCGGCAAGTGCATCGCGTTTTATAACTACAACGATATTCTGCGCCTGGAAAAGTTCCTGCGCGACAAGCCCGTTTCCGAACGCGAAATGGGCGCCCAATTGATGCAGGAAGTAGTGGCCTATGCCGAAACCGCTTCCTGCCGCCGTCGTTTTTTGCTGCACTATTTCGGCGAAGCCTTCGACCAGGAAAACTGCGGCAAAATGTGCGACAACTGCAAAAACCCAAAGGAAAAGGTGAACGTTCAGGAGGAGCTGGTGCAGGTTCTCAAGTGCATCCTCGTGCTGAACGAAAATTACCTGATGAAAACGATCATCGATTTCATCTTGGGCAATGAAACGAAGGAAATGAAAGATTTCCGCTTCACCGAACTCGAGCTCTTCGGCATCGGTGAAGGCCGCGACGAAAATTTCTGGACCTCCGTCATCCGACACGCCATGATCAACAACCTGGCGTACAAAGAAATCGAGCAGTTCGGCTTGCTAAAGGTTTCGGAAAAGGGTCGCCAATACATCGCCAACCCTTTCCCCATCGAAATCACCATCAACCACAACTACGACGATACGGAGTACGATTTCGACGACGAAAAAGGCGGCACCGCCGTGCTCGACGAAGCGCTGATGAACATGCTCAAAGACGTGCGCCGCAGCATTGCCAAAAAGCACAACCTGCCACCGTATGTCATTTTCCAGGACCCCTCACTGGAAGAAATGGCCACCCAATATCCCATCAGCATGGAAGATATGGCCAAAATCCAGGGCGTTTCGATGGGCAAAGCGCAACGTTATGGCAAACCTATTCTCGACCTTATTCAGAAATATGTGGAGGAAAACGAGATCGAGCGCCCGATGGACATTACCATCAAAACCGTCGCCAACAAATCCAAAACCAAAGTAAGCATCATCCAGGCCATCGACCGGAAAATACCGCTGGAAGATATCGCCAAAGCCAACGACCTGAGCTGGCAGGAACTGATGGAAGAGCTCTACGGGATCGTGATGTCGGGCACCAAACTCGGGCTCGACTACTACCTCAACAAAACCGTCGACGAGTATGTGCGGGAAACCGTGCTGGACTATTTCAAGGAAGCGCCCAACGACGATTTGGAAGTAGCCTTTCAGGAGTTAAAAGAAGACGAAATTACCTGGGAGGAAATTCAACTGATGCGCTTGAAGTTTATGAGCGACTTCGCGAACTAAACCATTTTCTATCAACCCACATCGTCAGCGCTCCCCCTTGGGTTTACACCACTTGTTCGCTGATTTTTCCAAACCGGCGTTCGCGGCGTTGGTAGCTTAAGATCGCTTCGAACAGCTCTTTCCGCCCAAAGTCGGGCCAAAATACTGGCGTAAAATACAATTCAGAGTAAGCAATTTGCCAGAGCAAAAAATTGGAAATCCGGGTTTCACCGCTGGTCCGAATCAGCAGTTCCGGGTCGGGGATGCCTTGGGTGCTGAGGGCGTTTTCAAAGGTTTTTTCATCGATGTCTTCCGGGCGCAACTGCCCGGCGGCTGCGCGTTCGGCCAGGTGGCGGGTTGCGCGCAGAATCTCCCATTTGGCAGAGTAATTCAACGCCAGCACCAGGGTGATTTTTTTGTTGTTCTTGGTTTTTTCAATGCCCTCCATCAGGGTTTTGTAGCTGGCCTTCGGCAGCGCTTCGATATCGCCGATCGCCTGGAGGCGCACGCCGTTTTTGTTTAAATCCTGAATTTCACCGCGAATAGTTTCCACCAACAAACTCATCAACGCTGTTACCTCCGCGGGGGGGCGGCTCCAGTTTTCCGTACTGAAAGCATACAGGGTCAGGTATTCTACTCCGATTTCACCGGCTGCTTCTGTTACCTCGCGCACACTTTTCACACCGCTGCGGTGGCCGAGTACACGCGGCATTCCCTTTTGCTTGGCCCAGCGGCCGTTGCCGTCCATGATAATTGCAATATGCCGCGGAACTTTATCGGGGATGATTAGTGATTTCAGGTCAGTCATGAGCGCCGAGGTTTTCCCCTTGCGGGGCAGATTCATAAAAGCATGCAAAATTAACATTATTAAACCGGCAAGGACAGTTTTTCTCCTGCACCGGTACAGCGCCCGTGCGCTTTACTTAAGTTTGCGCGGCAAACCCCAAACCCCAAACGTCAAACTTCAAACGAATAAAATGCACCCACTTCAGCGTCAGCGCTTCAACGCCGCCTTTACACCTAAAAAGTACCGGGCCCTGCTCGAAACCATGAACACCGAGTTTGGCGAGCCGGTAACGTTCCGCGTTTCCGAAACACCCGTGTTCGTACCCAAGGCCTTGAAAGAAAAGTTGTTGCGCGCCGTCGACGATATCACGGAAGTGCTCATTCGCCCCGATTTCCGCGCGCGCAGCCAATCGGCTATTCCGGAGCATTTGTGGGTGCCCAATGAAGCGGCCCAGCCCAAATTTTTGCAGCTCGATTTTGGCATTTGCCGCGATGCTGCAGGCGAACTCACCCCTCAGCTCATCGAGCTCCAGGGCTTTCCCTCGCTCTATTTTTACCAACACCTGCTCGCCCAGGGCTATCGCCGTCATTTTGACCTGCCTCCAGATTACCACCACCTCTTCGGCGGCATCAACTCGGAGCAGTACCTCGACCTGCTGCGCCAGGTGATTCTGGCGGATGCTCAACCGGAAAACGTTGTCCTGCTCGAAGTGGAACCGGAAAAACAAAACACCCGAATCGACTTCTGGGGCACGCGCAAGTACCTGGGTTTGAAGGTGCTTTGCCTGAGCAAAATCAAGCGCGCCGGCCGCGAATTGTACTACCTCGACGACGAGGGGCGCAAGGTGCCCATCCAGCGCATTTACAACCGCATCATTTTTGACGAATTGGAAAAACGGCAGGATTTGCCCCGCGAGTGGGACATGTTCACCGAAGTGGATGCCGAATGGGTTGGCCACCCCAACTGGTTTTTCCGGGTATCCAAACACACGTTGCCGTTTCTAAAATCGGAGTTTGTGCCCGAAACACATTTTCTGAGCGAGCTGAAGTCCACCCCGGCCGACCTCGAAAACTGGGTGCTCAAACCCTTGTACTCCTTTTCGGGCCAAGGCGTGAAAATCAACCTGAGCCCGGCCGATCTTGAAAACATCGAACATCCGGCCAACTTCATACTGCAACGAAAAGTGGAGTATATCTCCGGGGTCGAAACCGCCATCCCCAACGAACCGGCCAAGTGTGAGATTCGCATGATGATGCTATGGGAGCCCAACTGGGAACGCCCCCGGCTCGTAAACAACCTGATCCGGATGAGCAAAGGCGAAATGGTGGGCGTTCGCTACAATATGGGCAAGGAATGGGTGGGCTCCAGTGTTGGCCTGTTCGAACCCTAAGCTGGACGTTTAGCCTTTTTTGAAAACCCAAACGTGTCGGACCGGATTCTTATAAAAATAGGCTCCGCGTTGCGGCTGACTATGCGTATTTGGACGGGATTTTCAAGATGTACAGGATTTTATCGGCTTTCCTGACCTGTTTGCTGCAAATAGTCGGACCGAACTTTATCCTGGCAATCCTGTAAATCTTGTCAAAAAATGTCCTTCTCGCTTACGACATTTTCCGCAGGGCTATCCGGGCGATTTTCACGGCCAGTTCGAGGTTGTCGTGCGGCTGGTCAGTGTAGTCGAGGGTGATTTTGACCACCAGGTGGCCTTTTTTCACCATGAGTGATTGTTGGGACGTGCTCCACAACGCGCCTTCGCCCAGGTCGGGCACATCTTCTTCGAAAACATTGCGTTGGTCGCGGCGCACCATTTCAAACTGTTCGTACGAGGCCACCTCGGTGCCGTAGTCGAGTACCTGGGTGACCAGGGTATTTTTAAATTCAACGTAATCGGCGCCGGGTTTTTCGTTGGCGCTTTCGAGCTCTTTCCAGTTCGGCTTGAGCCAGGAGCGCAGGCAAAAGCCGCGGTTGGGCAGGGTGCGGGAGTTGAAGGCGTAGCGCTCCGTTTCGATTTTGAAAAGTTGGACCACCTCTTCGTCGGTCACGAGTTTGCAGCCGGCGTTTTGCCACGGATTAGGCAGCCGGGCCGGGGCGCCGGTGATGCTGTCGATGGTCATGACCGCCGGCGCTGCCGCTTCTTTATGCTGCGTTGGCTGGCCACAAGCCAGGAGCAGGCTGGAGAAAAAGAGCGCCAGCAGCAGGCCCGAGGGCGAAGTTTTTGGGCAAAATGTCATGGTCGAAGGTATGAGTAGGTAAAAAAATGAAGGATTGCTCTAAAAAACGCGCAAAGATAGCGCTCTGGCATGGATGAAACCGCCGGCCGCTCCAACCAGACGGGCCAGACGAGCCCTGCGTACGGCCAAATTCGGTCATTCCTGGAAAAAAAAGGCTGGTGTAGCGCCAATGCGGTATTTTGTTTCGACTTTTGGGCGGCCAGTAAAATGTACTGGCTGGAAAAAATTTGCACTTTTGCCCCTTGGAAACGGCAAAGTATGCCGCTGTCTAATAACAAAAGTCAAGACGATTTACCAATCAAATTTTTGAAAAAAACGCCTATGTCTGCACAGAAACACGAACTTTTTGGCCACCCGAGGGGGCTGACCCTGCTCTTTTTCACCGAAATGTGGGAGCGCTTCAGCTACTACGGCATGCGGGCCTTGTTCACGCTTTACATGCTCAACGCCCTGATGTTTTCCAGGGCAAAGGCTTCTGAAATTTACGGGAGTTTTACCGGCCTGGTGTACCTCACGCCCCTGATCGGCGGCTATGTAGCCGATAAGTATTGGGGCAACCGCCGGTCGATCATTGCCGGTGGGGTGTTGATGGCGATTGGGCAATTTTTGCTGTTCGGTAGCGCCTCGGTGTACACCAATGTGGGCATGGCCACCGCCCTGCTCTGGGCAGGGTTGGTTTTCCTTATTATCGGCAACGGTTTTTTCAAGCCCAACATCTCGTCGATGATCGGGCAGATGTACACCGAAAAAGACAAACGCCGCGACGCCGCCTACACTATTTTTTACATGGGCATCAACCTGGGCGCTTTCCTGGCGCCGCTGGTCTGCGGCTTTTTGGGCAACCGCTACGCCGCCGACGGCGTAACGCCGCTGCCCGAGTATTTCAAATGGGGCTTTATGGCAGCCGGCATCGGAATGGTACTGGGCACTTTGCTGTTTTGGTCGGAAATGGACCGCTACGTGGTCGACCCGGAAGGCAATGCCATCGGCGCCAAGCCCAATAAGGCCGTGGAAAGCAGCTCCTCCGAAAACGCCGGCTCGGGCGGCCTGGACACCAAGCAATTGCTCCTTGGCCTCGGTCTTTCGGTAGGCATGGTGCTGGTGTTTTGGAAAGTGTTAAGTTTCGATTTCATCGGCGCGGTGATTTACGGCTCCACTATCGGGATGATGGCGATGATTATCACCGACGGTTCGCTGACCAAAATCGAACGCGACCGGATCATCGTCATTTATGTTTCGGCTTTTTTCGTCGTGTTTTTCTGGGCGGCTTTCGAGCAAGCCGGCGCTTCGCTCACCTTTTTTGCCGAAGAACAAACCAACCGCAACCTCGGCCTGCACCTGCCCATGTGGCTGGTGCACCTGGTATCGGCGGGTTTGTTGGCGGTGCTTTACTGGGCGTTTAACATTATCCGCCGCACCTTTACCGGGCGGATCGACGGCTTGTCGCTGCTGCTCTACGCCTTCATTGTCGGCCCGGCGCTGTTCCTGGTCTATCAAAACATTATGTTCCTGGCCAGCGGCCAGTCGGAAATTTCTATGGACACCATCCCGGCGGCGTATTTCCAGTCGATCAACGCCGTGTCGATCGTGATCCTGGCGCCGATTACGGCGGCCATCTGGGTCGCGCTGTCGAAACGCAATGCCGAACCCAACTCCCTGGTCAAACAATCGCTGGGCCTGGTCATTCTGGCCCTGGGCTATGTGGTGATCGCCCTGGGGGTGGAAGGCCTCGGTCTTGGCTCGAAAGTGAGCATGTTTTGGCTGGTGGCGCTGTATGTGATCCACACGGTGGGCGAGCTGTGCTTGTCGCCCATTGGGTTGTCGCTGGTGTCGAAACTGTCGCCCATGCGCTTCGTGTCGCTGCTGTTCGGCGTGTGGTTTCTGGCCAACGCCGTGGCCAACAAAGCCGCCGGCCAGCTCAGCGGCTTGTACCCGCCCTCGGGCCGGGAGTACAAGCTGGCTCTGGACAACGGCATCGACGAAACCACCTACCGCGGCATTCTCGAAGGCACGGTGCAGGCTACGCCCGAACAGGTGGAAATCGCCACGGCAAATGCCATTCCGCTCGACTACCCGGACTTTTTCGGCCCGGTCAAAGACCTCTATCAGTTCTTTATGATTTTCGTGGTGATGGCCGGCGTGGCCGGTTTGATCTTATTCCTGCTGTCGTTTCCGCTGAAACGGATGATGCACGGGGCGGATTAGCGGAATTACGATTTGCGATTTACGATTTACGATTGAGTTCACCTTTCCGAAAAATGGGATGGATGCGGCAATAATGAGCATTTCAAAAGCCGCATCCATCCCATTTTTCGGAAAGGTGAACTCAATCGTAAATCGTAAATGAATCTTGTCCGAAACGTTCTTTGACATATTGGTAATCAGTTAGTTAGATTTT
>CAZVZH010000005.1:0-36416 GCA_964630705.1 uncultured Saprospiraceae bacterium
CGATAATGTTGGTGCAGAGCAGCACGTCGTGTTTGCGGTCGATGAATTCGATCAGCACTTTTTCCAGGCGATCGGCTTCCATTTGTCCGTGGGCAAGTGCGATGTCGACATCGGGGCAGATGCGGCGCAGCAACTCGGCCATTTTCGGCAGGTCGGCCACGCGGTTGTGCACGAAAAACACCTGGCCGCCGCGGTGGATTTCGTAGTAAATCGCGTCTTTGATCAAATCCTCGTCGAATACCCGGATTTCAGTGTGTATCGACTGCCGGTTAGGCGGCGGCGTGCGCAGGATGCTCATGTCGCGCGCGGCCATCAGGCTGAATTGCAAGGTGCGCGGGATGGGTGTGGCGGTGAGCGTGAGGGTGTCGACGTTCACCTGCAGGGCACGCAGTTTTTCCTTGGCGGCCACGCCGAATTTCTGTTCTTCGTCCACGACCAGGAGGCCCAGGTCTTTGAAGCGGGTGTCTTTGTTGAGCAGGGCGTGGGTGCCGATGATGATGTCGATTTGGCCGGCGGCCAGTTTTTGTAAAATTACTTTTTTATCGGCGGCTGAACGGAAGCGGTTGATGTAGTCGACCGTCACCGGAAAATCGGCCAGCCGTTCGCTGAGCGTGCGCCAGTGCTGGAGCGCCAAAATGGTGGTGGGTACCAAAATCGCAGCTTGCTTGCCGTCGGTTACGGCTTTGAAGGCCGCGCGGATGGCCACCTCGGTTTTCCCGAAACCCACGTCGCCGCAGATCAGCCGGTCCATCGGGTAGGCTTTTTCCATGTCGGCTTTCACGTCGAGGGTAGCCTTTTCCTGGTCGGGGGTGTCTTCGTACATGAAGCTGGCTTCCAGCTCATTTTGCAGGTAGCCGTCGGGCGGGAACGGGTGGCCGGGCGCGGCGCGGCGCTTGGCGTAGAGCTTGATCAGCTCGGCTGCAATGTCCTTGATTTTCTTTTTGGTGCGGGCCTTGAGTTGCTTCCAGGCGTCGGAGCCGATTTTGGACAGTTGCGGCGACTCCCCTTCCTTGCCTACGTACTTCGAAATTTTGTGGAGCGAGTGGATGCTGACGTAGAGGATGTCGTTGTTTTTGTACACCAGCCGCACGGCCTCCTGTTGCTGGCCGCCGATTTCGATCTTTTGCAGGCCCGAGTACTTGCCGATGCCGTGGTCGATGTGGGTCACGAAGTCGCCGGGTTGCAGCTCGCGGAGCAAACGCACGTTCAGGGCTTGTTCTTTGGTAAAACCCGTGCGCAGCTTGTAGGCGTGGAACCGTTGGAAAATCTGGTGGTCGGTCAGGCAGGCGATCTTCAGGTCGTCGTCGATAAAACCACTCGACAAAGCCGTTTCCACCGGGTGCCATTCCACCTTGGCCTTGAGGTCGCGGAAAATGGATTGCAGGCGGCCGAGTTGCTTGGGATTGTCGGAGCAAATGTAGATGTCGTAGCCACTGGCTTTGAGCTCGTGCAGGCTGCGCAGCAGCAGCTCAAAGTTTTTGTTAAAACTGGGCTGCGGCTTGGCGTGAAACTGAACGGCGATGGGTTGATGCATAGCGCGGCAAAGGTAGGGCAAATCAATATGGCGGGTTGGTGGAAACACCCAAAATACCCGACACCGCCATCAATACAAAAAGCGCGGCGCAGGCGACTGAAAACAACAGTGCGACGTGTAAAAAGGTTAAAAACGCCGCAAGCCATTGTTGCCGAATCAGCGCACGGATGAAAAAATAACACTGGAAAAGGCCCAAGGCGGTCATGGCCAACGGCGGACCGAATACCCAGGCAAACAGTAAGGGTGGCGCGTTGCCCAATTCGCGGCAGCGCCACAATACGACAACTGCCACGCCACAAGTAAAAAACACGCCCAGGGTTGCCCCAATATTGAACCATCGAAGCCGCATGATCGAAGCGCATTTGCCGGGTTTATGCCAGATTTGGATTATGGCGTAAGTTTGTAAAAATTTCCAACAAGCCCAAGTCGCCTGGCGGCGTTTCCAAGTCCATGTTTCGCTTCGAATATCCCGAATATCTGCAACTCTTTTGGGCCATCCCAGGCCTGCTGGCGCTACTGGTTTCCTACCAGTGGTGGCGGCGGCGCGCCCTGGCCCGTACGGTACATACCGGCGCCCTGCCGCGCTTGCTGCCCGGCTGGTCGGCGCTGCGTTTTTTTATAAAAAATGGTTTGATCCTGCTGGCCATTGCCTTGCTGGCGCTGGCCTGGGCCAATCCGCAGCGCGGCGCCAAAAAACAATCGGTGTCGCAAAAAAGCGCCGACGTGCTCATCGCGCTGGATATTTCGCAGAGCATGTTCGTCAAAGACGTGGCGCCCAGCCGCCTCGAACTGGCCAAATCGTTTGTGCGCAAACTGATCGAAGCGTTGCGGGGCGAACGCATCGGCCTCCTTTTTTTCGCCGGCGACGCCTTTTTGCAAATGCCGCTTTCGACCGACTATGCCGCTGCCGACATGTTTGTGAGCAATGCCCACCCCGACCTCATCACCGCGCAGGGCACGGCCATTCCGCGGGCCATCGACCTGGCCACTGAATCGTTCGACCCCGACCCCGGCGCCGGACGCGCCCTGGTGCTCATCACCGACGGCGAAAACCACGATGCCGATGCCCTGGCCCGTGCCGCTGAAGCGTTCGACGACGGGATCGTTATTTTTACCGTCGGCGCCGGCACACCGGCAGGAGGCCCCATCCCGCTCGAAGACCTGAACGCCAGCGAGCCGTTCAAACGCGATGAAAACGGCGCGCTGGTGCGCAGCCGGATGAACCCCAGCCTACTGAAAGATATCGCCTCGAAAGGCGGCGGCGCCAGCTACCTGCTTACCCAAGGCGACGAGGCCGTACGCGCCATCCGCCGGGAAGTCGACCGTTTGCAAAAGCGGGAAATGGAGGTGCGCTCGTTTTCGACTTTCGAATCGTATTATCAGTGGTTTTTGCTACCGGCATTTTTGTTGCTGGCCCTTGAAGCCTGGTTGGCCTGGCGGCGCAGCTAAACGCGGATAAATCAATGCAAACTCTTGACTATGAAAATTGTGTCCAGCGCCTTACTTTTCCTTTTAGCAACCAACCTGCCCGCGCAGTCGGCGCACCGGCTCCGCCGGGAGGGCGATCGCCAGTACGAACAAGGCAATTTCCGCGAAGCCGAACAAGCCTACCGCCAGGCGGCCGAGCAAGCTCCAGCCGACCCGGCCATAACATTTAACACTGGAAATGCCCTCTACCGCCAGGGCAACTACGCCGCCGCCGAACCCCTGTTTGACCGGGCTGCCCAAACCGCCCAAGAGCCGGCCAAAAAGGCCGATGCCTGGCACAACCTGGGAAATACCTTCCTGCAACAACAAAAATTTCAGGAGGCCGTGCAGGCTTACGAAAATAGCCTGCGCAACCGCCCCGGCGACCCCGATACCAAGGCAAACCTCCAGTTTGCCAAGAAAAAACTCCGGCAGCAACAGGCGGCGCAGCAAAATCAACAACAAAATCAACAAAGCCAGCAGCAACAACAACCGGAAAACTCCAACTCCCCAAACCCGCCACCGCCCAACCGACAGAACCAGCCCAACCAGGCTCCTTCGAATCAAGGCCAGCAAACACCCGAACCCAACCAAAACCAGGAGCGCCTGAGCCGGGAGCAAGCCCGCCGCCTGCTCGAAACAGCCGTGGCGCCGGCCGACAAGCAAAACGCCCGGAAATACCGCGAACAAGAGCCGGGGAAATACCAGCCTACTCCGAAAAAGGATTGGTAGAGCCCCGCGGCTTATACTTTGTAGCTTCCGGCCTATTGCCGAATTTTGCCGCAGCTCCCCTTCCCTTTCCACAAAAAAACACGACATGAGCAAAAAAGGAATTCCCACCGTCGACTTATCCCAATTCACCCAGGGCGATGCCGCCGCCCAAACGGCCTTTGTGCGCGACCTTGGCCAGGCTTTTCACGAAGTAGGTTTTGTAGCTGTAGTCAATCACGGCATCCCAAAACACCTGGTAGATGGTTTTTATGAGGCGTCCAAGGCTTTTTTCGCCCTGCCCGATGCCGTCAAACGCCAGTATGAAATTCCCGGGCTCGCCGGCCAGCGGGGCTTTACCTCTTTTGGTAAGGAACACGCCAAACAGTCGAAAGTCGCCGACCTCAAAGAGTTTTTCCAGATCGGGCAGGAAGTGCCGGCCAACCATCCGTTAAAAGCCGAATACCCGGATAATGTTTCGGTCAGCGAAGCGCCGGAGTTTACCCAATTGGGCCACGACTTGTACCGGGCTTTTGAAAAAGCAGGAGGCCACTTGCTGCGGGCCATCGCCATCCATCTGGGCTTGCCGGAGGATTATTTCGAGCCGTACATCACCCACGGCAATTCCATCCTCCGTTCGATTTATTACCCGCCGATCACTCAGGAGCCGGCTAGTGCTATCCGCGCGGAACAACACGAAGACATCAACCTCATCACCTTGCTCGTGGGCGCCAGCGCCGGAGGGTTGCAACTGCTCAACTCGCAAGACGAATGGATGCCGATCCTGCCCGAAGCCGACGAAATTGTTATCAATGTCGGCGACATGCTCCAGCGCCTGACCAACGACTACCTCAAAAGCACCACGCACCGGGTGGTCAACCCGCCCCGCGAAGAGTGGCACCTGCCGCGGCTCAGCATCCCGTTTTTCCTGCACCCGGTGAGCTCCATGCGGCTCGATTGCCTCGATGCCTGCGTGACCGCCGACAACCCGCTGCACTACCAACCGATCAGCGCCGGCGAATACCTCGACGAGCGACTGCGCGAAATTGGTTTGAAAAAATAATGGAAATGTGCCAGTTGCCAGACAGGATTTATGAGATCAACTTCTACACTTCGTCGTCTTGTTGATCTTGCAAATCCTGTCTGTCTATTTTAAAATCCTGGTCTAGCCAGTCTGGCCTAGCCTTCCAACAACATCTCCGCCCCTTCCTGCCCTACCAGGGTGCCTATGGCCAGGCCCATGCCGCCCAACCGAACGGCAACCACCACATTTTTCGAATACCGCTCTACGATCGGTTTTTTGACCGGTCCAAGGCCTAAAATTCCCGTCCACCAGGATTCTACCTCCACCGGCTGGCCGGGGCAAATGACGGTTTTGAGCAACTGCACGAGGGCGCTGCGAATGAGCTCGTTCGGGCCGAATTCGGCCGTTTGTTCGTTGTTCAGATCGAGGTGGCGGCCGCCGCCGAGCAGGATTCGGCCGTCGATGTTGCGGAAATAGTAGTAGCCGCGGTCGTAGTGAAAACAGCCTTCGATTTTGAGCCCGGCAACCGGCTTGGTGATAAGTACCTGGTTGCGGGCCGGCGTCACGTCGGCTTTCGGAAGCAATTTTTTGGCGAAGCCATTGACCGCGATAAGCACGCGGGGAACGCGAACCGACCAGCCGGCTTCGGTTTGTAATTCGACGCCTTGCTCTGAATCTTCGATTTTTTTCAGGTTCATCCCATTGTAAATCTGGACGCCCAGGTATCTGGCTTTTTCCAAGAGCGCGATCATCATTTTGCCGGTATGCACCTGGCCTTCGGGTTGGTTGAGGATCAGGTGTCGCACGCCGCGAAAGCCGAAGTTAGCCAGGCGTTCGTCGGCAACGCGGTACACCTCCTGGTGCCCGATGATCGAACCGATGATCCGGTTAAATTCGGGGATGCGCGCCTGGCATTCCTCAAAAACGTCGTCATCGTCGTCGGTAAACATTTCGTAGCCGCCATTGGTCTGAAAATCCATGGCCTGGTCGCCCACGAGTTGGCGCAGGCGTTGCAGCCCGCGCCAGCGTTTTTCCACCAGGGCAAAAACGGCATCGGCGTTTTGATGGCGCATATCGTCGAGCAGTTCGGCCATAGAGCCGAAGCAGGCGAAACCCGCATTGCGGGTACTGGCGCCGGCGGGCAACACTCCGCGTTCGAACACCACGACGCGCAAGGCCGGGTCGGAGGTTTTCAAGTGAATGGCTGCGGCGAGGCCCACGATACCGCTTCCGACAATCGCCACGTCGAAGTTTTTAAAAAAAGATTCGCGTTCCCAATAGCTGAGGTTGTTGCGAAACATAGTGACTGGTTTTTTCCGGAAGAAAAATCGTTATGCTGGCTCCTCTTGGGCGAGTTCTTCCAACCGGATTTTGTAAATGTATTGCGGCGTCCGGTCGTACAACGTTTGGTACAAGGCGGTAGCGCGCTGATGATGCGGTTTTGGATGATCGGCTACTTTGCGCAACTCGAAATGCACGGCGGCTTCCTCGCGTTCGGATCGGGCCATCGCCAGCAGTTGTGCCAGCTGCCGGCGGGCTTCTTCGCGGTTGCCTTCAGACATGATGACCTGGGCGCGCAGCACGTTGGCAGCGAAGGTCAGTTCGGCATTGCCGAGCGACAGGCCGATATCGCGCCCTTCTTCGAGCAGCTGACGGGCGGCGGCAATTTCGCCGGCAAGGAGGTGCACAGTTCCTTTTTCCACCAGCGAATTGCCCAGCACCAGACGGTTGCCCATGGCCCGTGCGTGTTCAATGGCTTCTTTATAGTATTCCAGCGAGCGAACGAGATCGCCTTTGAAAAACCAGTTGTCGCCGAGGGTATTGAGTGCTTTGGCAATGCCTTTTTTGTAGTTCAGCTCGCGGGAATAGGCGAGGTTGCGCTTTTGGTGTTCGTTGGAGCGGTCAAACTCGCCCATGGTGGAGAGCAAGTCGCCGATGAGGCCGTTGGCGATAGCCAGGCCCTGCTTGTCGCCGAGTTCTTCGCAAAGGGCCAGGTCGCGTTCGTACATCTGCATGGCTTTGGCAAAATCGCCTTTCTTTTCCCAGACGGAGCCGATGCTGCCGATGCAGATGGTCATAAATAGTTTGTTGCCCAGTTCTTCGGAAAGCGAGAGGCCTTTTTCGAGGCAGAGCAGGGCGCTGTCGAGGCTGTTTTTTTCGAGATAAATGATGCCGAGGTTGGTGTACAAGGTGGTGAGGCCCTGCTTGTCTTCGGCGCGTTCGGCGATGTCGAGCTGTTCTTCCAGCCAGCGGATACCTTCGTCGTAGTGGCCCTGGTTCATGAAGATCAGGCCGAGGTTGGCCACGATGACGGCATTTTCGCCGTTGCGGTTGATCGAGCGGTTGATCTCGATGGCTTTGGCAAACCAACTTTGCGCCGACTCGTAGCTGCCCTGGCGGAAAAAGAACGTGCCCAGGTTGCCGTACGTTTTGGCGATGCCCACTTGATCTTCGGCCAGCTCGAAACAGGTGACGGCCACGTCGAGGTGTTTTTTACCTTCGGCGTAATTCCCCCGCAACATCAGCAGCTGGCCCAGCCGGCGGTTGGAGCGCCCGATGAGGTACCAATCGTTGAGTTTTTTCGAGCGTTTGAGCGCGTTGCGGTATTCGCCTTCGCTTTCTTCCCACTGGCCGATGAGTTCGTGCACCGCGCCTTTTCGGAGCTGAAAACGAACGAGCTTTTTGCTTTTTTGGGGGTTAGTCTGGAGGTTGTCGATCAGCTTGCCGTAGTACTGCAGGGCTTGCCGGTTGAGGAAGTTGCGCTGGGCGTAGCGCGCCGCTTTTTCCAGGTACTTGTTGGTTTTTCCGCCGACTTCGGCTTGTTCGTAGTGAAAGGCCAGATCGACGTAACGCTCCTCCGATTTGGGGTACAAGTGTTCGATCGCTTCGGCAATGAGCTGATGCAACTCCCGCAGGCGGGTGCGCAACTGCATGTCGTACGCGGCTTCGCGCAGAAGCGAGTGGCGAAAAATATAGCGCAGCTCGTTCATAGCGTGCCAGATTTGCCATTTTTCCGCCGTTTGAATTTGCTCTTTGAGCACCATCTCCAGGTCGCCGTTGCGGCGGATAAATTCCTCCTGGCGAGCCATGACAGCCGACAGCACCGGCAACTCGAACTCCCGCCCGATCACCGCCGCTGCTTTTACCGTTTCTTTGACCAGGCCGCTGAGCCGGTCGATGCGCGCCATCATGATCTGCTTGACGGAGTCGGACAGCTGAATATCTTCATTTCGGAGTTGCAGCACGCCATTGCTCTGCTTGAGCAAGTCGGCCTCCTGAAAATAGTCGGCCATTTGCTCCAGATAAAACGGGTTGCCCTGGGTCATGCGCTGGAGCAGCTCGAACAAGTCGGGGTGCAGAGCGCCGCCCAGGCGGGCTTCGGCGAAGGCGCGCAAGTCGTCGGGGTGCAGGAAATTAAGGTCGACTTCCCGATGCGGAATTTGCAGTTCCTGCAGGATGTTTTGCCGGAAAATGTAGTTTTTACTGCCGTCGTCTTCGTAGCGGCTGGTGGCCAGAAACATGAGCGGGTAGGCTTGGGCGCGCCGGACAAACTGGGCCAGGAACTCGCGCGACATGTCGTCGTACCAGTGCGTATCTTCCAGTTCGACGATTACAGGCTGCAAAATGGACTCTGCCACAAACAAGTTGGCCATAGCCGACAGGGCGTTTTGGTAGCGGCCGCGGGCGTCCAACTGGTCCCACAAAGCGCCCGGATATTGCAGCCCCACCAGCGCCGCCAGCACGCTTTGCGTACGGGCTATTTCCCGCCGGATAGCGTCGGCCTCGGCGTGTTGGCTTTCGGTGAGGTCGTAGATCAGTTCGAGAAAATTGGACTCAAACAGCTCGCGGTTTTTTTCGCTGCTATTTTCCGGACTTTGCTCGAAGTAGTTTTTTAAAAAAGCGATAAAGGGGTTGAACGGTTTGCGCAAAATCTGGTCGCTCTGGCAATTGAACCAGCTGACCGACATGGTATCGCGCATCGAGCGGCGAAATTCGTAGCTCAGGCGGCTTTTCCCGATGCCCGCTTCGCCGAAAACGAAAGCCGCGCCGGCAAACTGGCCATCCCGCAGCGGGCGCGCAAAATCCACCAGGGTTTGCAATTCCGAAGCGCGGCCGTAGTACTCGCCACTGAAGGAAGCGCGGCCGCTGAGGTTGCGGCCGCTCAGCAGGTAGGTGGGTATTTTTTTTTCAAAACCTTTGTACTCCTCCTCGCCCCGAAATACGAATTTGAAATTGCGGTTGTGCTGCACATCGTCGTCGGCTACCACCTCGCCCCAGCCGGCTTTGGCCATCAGCCGCGCGGCCAGGTTGACGCGCGCGCCCACCGCAGCGTACTGGCAGCGTTCGGCGCTGCCGATCACCCCGGTGAAGGCCAGGCCCGAGGAAATGCCGATGCGGTAGCGGGCGTCGGTGAGCGCTTCCAGGTGCTGCAATTCTTCCTGGACGGCGGCGATAAATTCCAGGGCGCGCTCGGTATTGTTTTCAAAAGTTACCGGCGCTCCGAAAATGCAGAACATGACGCCGCCTTTATCGCCGAAATCAATTTCTTTGAAATAGCCGCCAAAGTTGAGGCTTTGGTCGAGCACAATGGTGGCCAGCTGGTCGAGCGCTTCGTGGGTGTCGACGCCGGTAAACGAGAGAAACACGCTCACCACATTGCGGAATTCGCCGGCATTGACCTCCGCCAGGGCTTCTTCCGGCATAAACTCCAGGGCAATGGCGGGGTCTTGAGCGGGCAGCGTCGGCGCTTTTCGGGCAGCCGATGCCGGCGGTGTTTTCAGGCTGCTTTCCGGCAGGCGGTAGTACCCGCCGTCGAGGGCTTGGCCCTGTGTTTTCAAGCCGGGTAGAGCCTTGAGAAAAGCGGCGTCGCACACCACTTCGAGGCTATCGGCCAGCCCTTGCGCTTGCGCGCAACCGTCGATGGGCGCGCCCCGGAAATAATAGCTTTTCCGTCGGCTGCCGACAATACCCCATTCGATCAAACCGAAAGACAAGCCGATTTTAATACCAATTTGGTGGGTGGCCAGTAGCGATTCAGATCGATTCTGATCGCCTTTGAAACGTTTTAAAACCGCCTGGATGGTTTCCAATACAGCGATGCCGGTCGATGCCGCTTCGCCGGTTTCTTCCACCGGAAAAATGGCGGTGAAGCTGTCGCCGGCGAAATACGGAATGAAGCCGCCTTTTTCATACACCCGGGCTACCGTCGGCTGAAAAATATGATTTAAAATGTATGACAGCTCCTCGGCTCCTTCCGCGCCCTTCTGCATTAGCCGGTCGGTCAGCCGCGTAAACCCGCTCAGGTCCACAAACATAAGACAGCCCTCAAGCTGGCCGCGCATCCGGCCATACCGGTAGTGTTCTTGGATAAAATGTGGCAGGAAATGTTTCAAAGCGGGTAACGGTAGTTTGCGCGGCGCAAGGTACGATAATTTGGGGCGATTGGCGGGGCGGTTCGCCGGGCGAATGCAGGCAGTTTTTTACTTCACTTTTTGAACATGCGTCGCACGGTCAAGCACGTACTCCAAATTGTCCGAATCATAAATAAAACGCCGGCCTTTTTGCACAAAACCGCAGTGCTCCAACACCCGTTGCGAAGCGCGGTTTTCAGGACTGACCACTGCGGTGATGCGCTCTACCCCGAATTGTTCGAACAGGTAGCGGGCCAGGCCGCCGGCAAATTCGGTAGCCAAGCCCTGGCCCCAATACTCGCGCACGACAAGATAGCCCAGCTCAAGGTCTTCGCCGACCTGATAGTTGATATGCCGCACGATGCCCGTGGCGGCCGGCTGACCCGTCGTTTTGAACGCTGCCAGCACGGAGCCGAGGCCCGGGTTTTCGGCGGCATACTGCTCCACCGAGATCAGGCGGGCGCGTACCTGCTCCGGGTCGGTTTCCGGCGGGCGGATGTAGCGCATCAATTCGGGGTCGCGCTGCAGAGAAAAGAAAAAATCGAAATCGTCCATCGTCAGCCAACGGAGGTGCAGCCGGGGCGTTTCCAGAAAAAATGTTTTGGGCATGGTAGTAAGTGCTTCGTACAGGTAAAAAATTTGGACGGCGAGTTTACAGAAATCCGGCCACTGGCGCGCACTTTTTTTAAAGAATAAGCACCTTTGCCTGCCCGCCTGCTGCGGGCCAACTGCGCCTAACTTTGCCATGTCTATTTCAACCCACGCCCTCGCCGGCAAACTGAGCCGGATGGATTTGTTTCAGGCTATTCCCGAAACGATCCTGCTGCACCTGGCAGAACAGTGCGGCATCGAGGAGTTTGCGGCAGGCGCCGCCGTGTTTCACAAAGGGGAACCTGGCCGGGCCTTGTACCTCCTGCTCGACGGTGCGGCGCATGTGCACGACGGCGATTTCACGGTGGCGCACATGCGGGCCGGGCATTGTTTCGGTGAAATGGCCCTGCTCGACGAAGGGCCGCGCTCGATGTCGGTCAGCGTCACCGAGCCTACCCGGCTGGCGCGTATCGACCGGGAAACATTTTTCAACGTTTTGGGCGACTACCCCGATGTCATGCAGCGGATCGTGAGCCTGCTCACCAGCCGGCTGCGTTTGCAAACCGACAAAACGCTCGAACAACTCCAGCGCCGCGAAGAGGAACTTTCCCGCCTGGTGGAAGCCCGCACCGCCGAGCTGATGCAGCAAAAGATAGAAGCCGAAAAACTGCGCGCAAAAGCCGAAGCGGAAAAAAAAGAGGCGGAAAAGCAACGCCGGCGGGCAGAGCAGAGCGAGCAAGCCGAACAACAATTTCTGGCCAACATGAGCCATGAAATCCGAACGCCTATGAACGCCGTGATGGGCATGACCAAACTGCTGCTGCAAAAACAACCCCGGGAGGATCAGCTCCGCTACCTGCACAGTATTCGCCAATCGTCGGAGGCGCTGCTGGTCATTCTCAACGACATTCTCGATATTTCCAAAATACAAGCCGGACGGCTGGAGCTGGAGTACACCGGTATGAGCATCGCCGAAATCCTCGAACAGGTGCGCGCCACCCTCCAATTTCGGGCGGAAGAAAAGGGCCTGCTGCTGCAGGCACAGGCCGACGAAAAGATACCGCCCGTGTTGATCGGCGACCCGGTCCGGCTGCAACAGGTATTGCTCAACCTGGCGGGCAATGCCGTAAAGTTTACAGAAAAAGGCCGTGTCGACATGGCCGCTGGGCTGCTCGGCAATTCAGGAAAAAACTGCCGCCTCCGGTTTTCCGTACGCGACACCGGTATCGGCATGAGCGCCGAACAACTGGCCATTGTTTTTGAGCGCTTCCGCCAGGCCGCTGGCGACACCACCCGGAAGTACGGCGGCACGGGCTTGGGCCTCACCATTTCCAAACAACTCGTGGAGCAGTTTGGCGGCCAGCTCGAGGTGAACAGCCAGCCGGGCCGGGGCTCGGAGTTTTGGTTTGAAATAGAACTGCCCACCGGCACGCAACACGACCGCATCCGGGAAACAGATGCCCGCGACGCCGCATATACCCTGCGCGGCTTGCGCATCCTGCTGGCCGAAGACAATGCGCTCAACCGCGTGGTAGCGGAAGAAACGCTCGAAATGCTCATACCCGACGTGGCGGTGTCGAGTGTGGAAAACGGCCTCGAAGCCTTGGAGCGCGTGCAAGCGGAAACCTTCGATTTGGTGCTGATGGATGTGTCGATGCCGGTCATGGACGGCCTCGAGGCCACCCGAAAAATCCGGGCGCTACCTCAGCCGGCAGGCAACATTCCGATCATCGCTTTTACGGCCTCGGTCACCAAAAAAGAGGTGCGCCGCTGCCTGGAAGTGGGCATGAACGGCTGTGTGCCCAAACCGTTTAAAGATGCGGAATTGTTGCAGGCACTGATGGCCGTGGTAGCGCCAGACAAAACAAATTTGAGGGCGCCTTCAAGCCCGGAACGGGGCGCCGAATCACCTCAGCAGGCTAGCGTCGGCCCGGACAACCCGCTGGCTTTTTTGGAACAACTGACCGGCAATAATCCGGCCCGCATCCGGAAATACCTCCGGCTGTACCTCGAAGCGCTGGAGGAAAACCTGCCTCGCCTGGAAGCGGCCCGTTCGGGCCCCGACCGGGAGGAAATCCGCCGGCTGGCGCATACCCTGAAACCTCAACTCCGCATGCTGGGTTTGGAGCCTCTGGCAGTTCAGGCCCAAACCTTGGAAACGCAGGCACTGGAAGGTACTGATTTGGATGTTTTGCCGGAAAAGGTCGATCGTTTTATCCGCGCTTTGCAACAGACGGTTGCTCCCTTCCAGGCCTATCTCGATCAGCCAGCATGAACAGGAGCGCAAGTTTTATTCGAAGTTGCTACCTTCGCCAGAAATATCCGCATCGCACATGGCTGATCAGAAAAAGAAAATATTCGTAGTCGACGACGATAAAATGTTCTGCAACATCCTGGCCGACCACCTGGAAGACCAGATTGTATACTCGGTTGAAACCTTCGGCACAGGCGAGGAATGCCTGGAGCAACTGCATCGGCAACCCGACGCCATTATCCTCGACTACTACCTCGATTCGAAAGTGCCCGGCGCTAAAAATGGCCTCGAAATTTTGCAAATTATCCATAAAACCGATCCCGGCCTAAAGGTCATCATGCTCTCTTCCCAGGAGCACTACGGCGTGGCGCTGCAAACGATTGCCAGCGGCGCCGTGTATTATGTGATCAAAGACCTGAAATCGTTCCAGGAAATTGATAGTATTTTGGAAGAACTGTAATCCGGTACTGAGGATCGCCCCCCGGCTTCCAATTTGTTTTTTGAACAGAACCGAAAAATTGACCCGCGGCTGTTTTATCTGCCTGGAACTCTTTGTGCTCCTCCCCCCCTTTTTTCTTGCAGGAATACCTACCTTTGCGCGGCTTTTTTACACCCGGCCGGCTCGGGTGGCATTCGTTTTGCTAAACGGAACAGCAAATTAGTCACACCTGAATTTTAGCACAAAACTCAACATTACGATATGTCTTACCTCTTCACTTCCGAGTCCGTCTCCGAAGGACACCCCGATAAAGTAGCGGATCAAATCAGCGACGCTATCCTCGACGAGTTTCTCCGTCAGGACCCTAACTCGAAAGTCGCCTGCGAAACTCTGGTGACGACCGGCCTGGTGGTCGTAGCCGGCGAGGTGCGCTCCCAAGCCTACGTGGATGTACAAGAAACCGCCCGCCGCACCATCGAGCGCATCGGTTACACCCGCGCCGAGTACCAATTCGAAGCCAAAAGCTGCGGGGTGATCAGCGCCATCCACGAGCAAAGTCCCGACATCGCTCAGGGCGTGGATGTCGGTAAAAACGAAAACGACCAGGGCGCCGGCGACCAGGGCATGATGTTCGGCTACGCTACCAACGAAACCGAAAACTACATGCCCCTCGGCCTCGACCTGTCGCACCGCCTGCTGCAGGAACTGGCCGACATCCGCCGCGAGGGTAAAAAAATGAAGTACCTCCGCCCCGACGCCAAAAGCCAGGTCACGATCGAATACACCGATAAAAATGTGCCCAAACGCATCGACACGATCGTAATCAGCACCCAACACGATGAAGCGGCCACGCAGGCGCGCATCGCCGATGATATTCAAAAAATCGTCATCCCGCGGGTAAAGAAAAGCCTGCCCGCCCGCCTGCAAAAACTGTTTACCCCCGACACGCGCTACTACATCAACCCGACCGGCAAATTTGTCATCGGCGGCCCGCACGGCGATACCGGCCTCACCGGTCGAAAAATTATTGTGGACACCTACGGCGGAAAAGGCGCTCACGGCGGCGGCGCATTCAGCGGTAAAGACGCCTCCAAAGTAGATCGCTCAGCGGCCTACGCTACGCGTCATATTGCCAAAAACCTGGTGGCTTCCGGCTTGTGCAAGCAAGTGCTGGTGCAGGTAGCCTATGCCATCGGCGTATCGAAACCTGTGGGCCTGTTTGTCAACACCTACGGAACCTGTGCCGTCAAAGGATTGAGCGACGGGGAAATCGCCCAGCGCCTGCTCGAAATTTTTGACCTGCGCCCGGCGGCTATCGTCAAGCGCTACGGTTTGAAAAATCCGATTTTTTCGGAAACGGCCGCCTACGGGCACTTCGGTCGCACCCCGCAAAAAAAGACGGTGACCATCGGCCTCAACGGCAAATCGGAAACACGGGAAGTCGAAACCTTCACCTGGGAAAAGTTGGATGCTGTAGCCGAAATAAAAAAAGCGTTCCAGTTGGCTTAATAACCGGTGCGTTACTTTCACCGCCGTTTTTCGTTAACAAGGTAGTTTTACCTTTTTCACCACTCGATTAATGCTGATGATTCGCAAAACATTTTTTCTCCTGGCCATACTGTTCTCCAGCACTGCTGTTTCGCTAAACGCGCAAACCGATTCGCTCAAATACGGCCATATGAACCTGGGCAACCTGCTCGATGAATTGCCGGAAACAGCCCGGGCCGAAGCGACACTCCGGGTTTTCGCCGACAGTCTGAACCAAAAAGACAGCCTGCTCACACAAACTTTTCAGGCCGCTTATCTGCAGCTGAAAAAAGAATATGACGACCGAAGTCTCACGGGCATCCAGGTACAACAGCGCCAGGCCGAACTGGAAAAACAACGCCAGGAAATTCAACAGTTTGAACAAGATGCGCAAAAACAACTCGACGAGCGGCGCGCTGAATTGCTCCGGCCTATTCTGACCCGTATCGACGAGGCCATCAAAGCGGTAGCCAAAGAAAACGGCTTTATGATGATCTTCGACGTGAGTAGCGGCTCTATGTTGTTTGCTGCCGAAACGATCGATGTGACCCCCCTGGTCAAAAAGAAGTTGGGTATCTAAAACCTGCCGTTGCACTCAACCGGCTTTTTCTGTTGCTTGTAAATTGCTGATTGTTAGTTTCTGGAAAACAAAACAATCGGCGCTTTACAAGCAACTTTTTTTAGTTTTGCCCCCTTCTATTCCACCCAGCCGTGCCGGATAAACACCGGCCGCAACCTGAAACAGATCTTTCTACCATGACTTCCTTCAAAGCGCTCAATAATCTGACCGGATGGTTGGTCTTTGCCATTACTGCCCTGGTGCTCGGGGCTGCCGTCGAACCAACCGGCAGTTTGTGGGATTGCGGCGAGTTTATCGCCGGCGCCTACAAACTGCAAGTAGTGCACCCGCCCGGCGCACCGGTTTTTCTGTTGGTCGGCCGTTTGTTCGCTTGGGTGGGCAGCCTGGTGTCGGACGACCCTGCCGCCATAGCGCACGCCGTCAATTTGCTTTCCGCCCTGAGCACGGCTTTCGGCGCGATGTTCATCTGCTGGAGCACCACGATTCTGGCGCGTCTGGCATTGGTTGGCCGGAGCGAAGAAATCAGCCCGGCGCAAACCATCGCGGTGGTCGGCGGAGGCTTGGTGGCCGGTTTGGCCATGGCCTTCGCTTCTTCGGTTTGGTTTTCGGCCGTGGAAGGCGAGGTGTACGCTATGTCGACGTTTTTTACCTGCCTGACGCTGTGGGCGGTGTTAAAATGGTACCAATTGCCCGATGAGCCGGAAGCCGACCGTTGGCTGGTATTCGCCTTTTATTCGGCCGGGCTTTCTATCGGGGTACACTTGCTGAGCTTGCTGACCTTTCCGGCTCTGGCCATGTTTTATTATTTTAAAAAGGCTAAGAAACCTACGGTGTTCAACACCTTGTTGGCCGCGGGGGTAGGAGTCGCGTTTATCATTGGCATTCAGTATTTTATAATAACAGGCATCCCGCGCGTCTGGGCCACTTTCGACCGGTTTATGGTCAACAGCCTGGGCATGCCGTTTCACAGCGGTTTGGTGCTGGTGTTTCTGTTGTTCGGAGGCGTATTGTGGTATGGCTTGCGGCGCGCCCGGCGTACGGGCAACGGCCTGTTGCAACGCCTGGTGGTGGCAGTAGGCGTCACCATTATTGCGTACACAGCTTTTGGCATGGTCGTGATCCGGGCCAACTCCAACCCGCCAATCAACATGAACGACCCCTCCGACGCCACGCGGCTGCTGCCTTACCTCAACCGCGAACAGTACGGCGAACGCCCCCTGCTGCGCGGGCCGAGCTTCGATGCCAAACCCACCGGCCTGAAAACCGAAGAGCGCTGGGGCCGGGTAGGCGACCGCTACGAGATCGTCGATGAGAAAATCGATTATGAGTATTCGTCGGCCAGTAAAACCCTGTTTCCGCGCATGGGCGACTACTCGCAGGGGCGGCCCGATCTGTACCGCCGCTGGATTGACAAATCTTCCGGCACTCCTTCCTTCGCCGACAACATCGAATTTTTCTGGAAATACCAACTCGGCTGGATGTACTGGCGCTATTTCCTCTGGAATTTCGCCGGCCGCCAAAACGGCGACCAGGGCTACTACGCCTGGGACCCCAGCGCCGGCAACTGGATCAGCGGGATCGACGTTATCGACGAGGGCCGCATCGGCAACCAGGCCGAACTGCCTGAACATATGAAAAACAACCAGGCCCGCAACAAATACTACTTCATTCCGCTGTTGCTGGGCTTGCTGGGCCTTATTTTCCACTACCTTCGCCGCCCGCGCGACTTCGCCGCCCTGATGGCGCTGTTCATCATCACAGGTATCGGAATTATCGTTTACTCCAACCAACCGCCAAATGAACCCCGCGAACGCGATTATGTGCTGGTAGGCTCGATTTTCACCTTCGCCATCTGGATAGGCCTGGCAGTGCCGGCGTTGTACGACTTGCTGAGCACCCGCCTGCGCTTGCCCGGCGCTACGGCAGGCGCCGCCGCTACCTTGCTGGCGCTTTCCGCACCGCTGCTGATGGTGTCCGAAAACTGGGACGACCACAGCCGCTCCAACCACTACGGCAGCCGCGACTACGCCAGCAATTTCCTCGAATCCTGCGCGCCCAATGCCATCATTTTCACCTACGGCGACAACGACACCTACCCGCTCTGGTACTGCCAGGAAGTGGAAGGCATCCGCACCGACGTACGTGTGGTCAACCTCTCCCTCATCGCAGTGGACTGGTACATCGACCAACTTCGCCGCAAGGTAAACGACGCGCCGGCCATCGACATGAGTATCCCCCAAAGCCAGCTGCGAGGGTACAAGCGCATCCAGGTGCCCTTCTATTCGCCGACCGGGGCTGAACCGGAAATGACCTTGCAGCAACTGCTCAAATTTATCGGCGACGACCATCCCGTACCGGCGCAGGGCGGCCGCGATTTCGATTCGTTCGTGCCCACGCACAATGTAACCATCCCGGTCGACCGGCAGGCCATGCTTGCTAACGGATTGCTTTCGCCCGCCGATACCAACGCCGTCGATACCATCCGCTTTAGCCTGGGCGACCGCAGTTTTTTGATCAAAGACGATATTGCCATCCTCGACATTATTGCCTCGAATATCAACAAACGCCCCATCTACTGGGCCGTGACCACCCGCGAGGAAAAAATGCTGGGCCTCGACAATTACACCCAACTCGAAGGCCTTGGCCTACGCTTGGTGCCGGTATTTAGCCCCAGCAACGAAGGTCGAAGCTTCGGCATCATCGGCAGCGGCCGGGTGGCCACCGACCTTGCCTACAACAACATTATGGAAAAATGGCGCTGGGGCAACTTCGACAAAGAGCGCCTGTACGTCAGCAGCTCCTTCATGCCCAGCCTGCAAACGATGCGCGTGGGCATGATCCGCATTGCCCGCCAGCTCATCACCGAAGGGAAAAAGGATAAAGCCGAGGCGCTGACAGACAAGTACTTCAGCGCGTTCCCGGATTTCAACTTCCCGTACGACCAGTTTTCGGCCTACATGGCCGACATCTATGCCCGGGCTGGCGCCAAGGATAAAGCGGTGGAAAAAATTCGCGCTATCGCGAAAACGCAGGTGGCGATCATGCGCTTTGTCAAATCGCAAACACCAGCGTTTCAGCAGGGCTACGAGCAAGACTACCGCCTGGCAGCCGGTGCCGCCCAAACCCTGTTGGGTATTGCCCAATATATGCAGGACGCTGATTTGCAAAAAGAACTGGAAGAGCAGTTCGGGCCGTATTTGCCCGGGCGCGAGGGCATTCAGCAGTAAACTAGCCGACCTTACAATCGCTTTTTCACCACTAAAGGCACAAAAAACACAAAACCACACTAAAAAATCAGTCTAGTGTGGTTTTGTGTTTTTTGTGCCTTTAGTGGTGAATTTTGGGTCTGCAATACAACCTCAGTGTTTTTTTACATGGAGCACATCAATGTCGAATTAAAGGCTCGAACCACACGCAGTGCAGCTATTCGGGCCTGGCTGTTGGAGCATGGCGCCGATTCTCACGGTACCGATTTTCAAACCGACACTTATTTCCGGGTTCCGACCGGACGACTCAAATTGCGTCAGGGTACAATCGAAAACAACTTGATCCATTACGAACGCAGCGACGATGCGCAGGCCCGGCAATCGGCCGTCAGCCTGGCGCCGGTAGCGGATGGCCCGGCCTTAAAACATTGCCTGAGCAAGGCGCTGGGCGTGCTGGTCGAGGTGGTTAAAACGCGGGAAATCTACTTCGTGGAGAATGTAAAAATTCACCTGGATACGCTCGACGGTTTGGGCGAGTTTGTTGAAATTGAAGCCATTGCGCCAGAACCTGGTTTCCCCAAGGAAAAATTACACCAACAATGTGTCTATTTTTCAGCCACTTTTGGCATTCAACCGGCTGATATGGTAGCTGAATCGTATAGCGACTTACTCCTTCGCCCCCATTGACCACATTGACCACATTAGAAAAAATGAGCCGCATCCTAGCCATCGACTTCGGGCGCAAGCGCAGCGGAATCGCCGTGACTGATCCCTTGAAAATAATCGCCAGCGGGCTGACGACGGTGCCCACGGGCGAGTTGTTCGACTTTTTAAAAAACTATTGCGCGCAGGAACCCGTGGAAAGTTTCGTCGTCGGCCTGCCCTTGCACCCCGACGGCAACCCCGCGCAAATCGCCGGCGAAGTGGATCAGTTCGCCGAACGGTTGCGCAAACTTTTTCCGGACAAACCCGTTTTCCGGCAAGACGAGCGCTACACCTCCAACGAAGCCAAACGCATTATTCTCGAAAGCGGCGCCCGGAAAAAAACGCGCCGCGACAAAGCCCTGGTCGATCAGGTGGCCGCTGCGCTTATTCTCGAACAATTTATGCAGGAGCATTTTTGGCAATAGACCGTACCTTTGCCCAGCGCGCCCAAACGCCAAACACGTATACAGTTTTACGTCATGATTTTACCCATCTATGCATATGGTCAGCCGGTACTGAAAAAAGAAGCCGAGCGCATTGGTCCTGATTATCCCGAACTGGAAACCCTCATCGCCAACATGTGGGAAACCATGTATGCCGCCGACGGTGTAGGCCTGGCCGCTCCGCAAATCGGCCTGTCAATCCGGCTGTTTGTGATCGATACGGAACAATTGGAAAAGAAGGACAATCCTGACCAGGAACCGGGCTTTAAAAAAGTGTTTATCAATGCTCAAATGCTGGAGGAAACCGGCGATTTATGGACCTATGAGGAAGGGTGCCTGAGTATCCCGCGCATTACCGGCGATGTAGAGCGCCCGCCGACTATCCGCTTGCGCTATCAGGATGAAAATTTTGTCGAACAGGAAGAAACCTTTTTCGGTATCAACGCCCGGGTTATCCAACACGAATACGACCACATCCAGGGCGTCCTGTTTACTGAACGGCTCAAACCGCTGAAAAAACGCCTGATCCGCCGCAAGCTCGAGAATATCCGCGACGGTAAAATCGAGACCGATTACAAAATGCGGTTTTTCCAGGCGCGCTAGCCGGCTCCGGCCTTCAACCAGGAAAATTAAATTTCACCTTTTTTGCACAGCGCCGCGGCGGTTTCCGAACCAACCGTTGTTCGGCAACGTTCGGTCCGGTACCGACGCCAAATATTCTGTTGGCAGGTTGGTAAGCTGTGCTCATTGAAATTTTATTTCCCTTCGTCGAAAAACAGGGTAAACCCAGGAAACGATTGATGCAAAAAATGTTTCCCGGGTTACCTTTGCGCCATGTTTTCAGAACAGCAGGAAAAATGGCTGAAACGGGTCGAGGGCCAGTTTATGCGCTATGGGATCAAAAGCATAACCATGGACGACGTGGCGCGCGAGCTCGGCATTTCCAAAAAAACCCTGTACCTGTTTGTAGACAACAAAGACGACCTCGTCAACAAAGTACTGGAGCGGCATATACAAGAGGAAAAACAAATGTGCGTGCAACTGTCGGGTAGTGCAGGCAATGCCATTGAGGAGATGATGCTCGTCATGGATGCCAACTCCCAGCAGCTGCAGCAAATGAAAGCCAACATTGTGTACGACCTCCAGAAATACCACCGCGACGGCTGGGAAAAAGTGCAGCACTTTCAGCGCGATTTTCTATACGGCGTAGTTCGGGCCAATCTCGAACGCGGCTTGGGCGAAGGTTTGTACCGGAGTGATCTGGACGTAGACATTGTGGCCAAATTGCACATTGCCCTGTCGTTCCAACTGTTCGACGAAAGCATTTTCCCCCAATTGAACTATCCGAAAGAAACTCTTTTCCGCGAGTACCTGCTGCACTATTTGTACGGCATCGTTTCGGAAAAAGGCCTACAAGTATTGAAAGCAAAACTATCCTGATATGCACCGCAACTGCTTACCCGTATTTTTATCGATCCTTTATCTGGGTATTGGAGGTGTTGTGACGCCGCTACGCGCGCAACAAACCATGCGTCTGTCCGAGTGTATCCAGTATGCGCTGGACAACAACCCGCAGATGCAAATCGCCAAAATCCAGATTGCCGACGCCGACTGGCAGATCAAGGAAAACAAAGCCATCGGGCTGCCCCAAATTTCGGCTGGCATCAGCTACCAGTATTTTATTCAACGCCCCGGCGTGCCGGCCAGCGTGTTTCAGTTTGGCCCACCCGACCCGGGCAGCGATACACTGGGCGATGTCAAGATCGCCTTCAACGCCAAACACAACCTTTCGCCCACTCTCAGCCTCAACCAACTCCTGTTCAGCAACAGCTACCTCACCGGCCTGCGCGCAGCCAAGTACTACCGCGAATACGTGCAACACCAGCTGAGCGTTACGCAAAAAGCCTTGCGCGACCAGGTCACCGACGCCTACCTGCCCGCCCTGCTGATCGCCGAGAACCTCCGCATCCTCGATAAAAACATCGCCAACCTCGAAACCCTGCTCCGCGAAACCGCCGCTACCCAGCAAGCCGGTTTTGCCGAACAACTCGACGTCGACCGCCTCACCCTCGCCTTGGCCAGCCTCCGAACCGAACGCGACAACCTCGACCGCCAGCGCGACGTAGTGCTCAATGCCCTCAAAATGGCGATGGGCATGCCGGTAAAAGAATCCATCATCCTGGCCGACGACCTTGCCAAACTTATGGCCGAATATGCCGATACCGACATTGCCGGTCAACTCAATTACATGAACCGGCCCGAATACGTTCAGTTGCTCAAAGGCCGCGAGCTCAACCTGCTCCAGGTTGAACTTTACGAGAAACCTTGGTTGCCCACGGTGGCTGGTTTTGTGCAATACCAACCAGGCTGGCAAGGCGGTTTTGCCGACGGCAAAAAGTGGTTTTTTATCCCCTCGGCAGTTGCCGGCATTTCAGTCAATATACCCCTTTGGGACGGCGGCGCCAACAAGGCCCGCCGCGAACGTGCCCTGCTCGCCGGACAAACCATCGACGCCCAAAAACAGCTGCTGGAAAACGCGCTCAACCTCGAGTTTGAAAACGCCCGCAAGCAATTTGTCAACGCCACCGAGCGCCTGCAAAGCCAGCAAAAAAATCTCGACCTCGCCCAGCGCATTTACAATACCACCCAAACCAAGTACCAGGCCGGTGTCGGCTCGAGCTTCGAACTCGTCAGCGCCGAACAACAGCTGTACAGCGCCCAGCAAGCCCTGATGCAAGCCCAGTTCGACCTCCTGTCGGCCCGCGTGGCGGTTAAAAAAGCGCTCGGCGGCCAATAGTCATCCAACCCATTTTCTTTCTTCTTTCTGCAGAAAAACAACTACGCATGAAACATATCCAATTCGCTCAATGGACCCTGCTGGCTACGTTTGGGCTCCTCGCCGCCTGTGGCGGTGGCGCAGCTCAGGACAAAGCCGCGCAACTCGCAGCGCTGAAAGACCAAAAAACCGCCCTCGAAGCGGAAATTGCCCAACTTGAAAAAGAGGTCGGCGGCCAGCAAAGCGGCCCGGTTCGCACCCGCACCGTCGGGCTTACCGAAATGCAGCCGCAGCTGTTTCGCCACCTGATCGACTTGCAGGGCTATATCGAAGCCGAGGAAAATGTGCCGGTTACGGCGAAAATGCCCGGCACACTCACCCGTATTTTGGTGAAAAACGGCACCCCGGTTAAAAAAGGCCAGTTGCTTGCGCAGATCGACGACGACGTTATGCTCAAGGGCCTGGCCGAACTCGAGCTGCAGCTCAAAACCGCCGAGGATATTTTTAACCGGCAAAAAAGCTTGTGGGACCAAAAAATCGGCACCGAGATCCAGTTTATCCAGGCCAAAACCAACAAGGAGGCCCTGGAGCAGCGCATTGCCACCACGAAAGAACAGTGGCAGCAAACCAAAATTTATGCGCCCATCAGCGGCGTAGTCGACTTGGTATTGCTCAAAGTGGGGCAAGCCATTGCCCCAGGTGTGCCGCTGTGCAACATCGTGAACATGGGCCAGCTGAAAATTGCCGGAAGCGTGCCGGAAGCCTACGCCGCCAATGTGCGCCAAGGCTATACTGTGCAGGTGTTTTTCCCTGATTTAAACAAGGAAATTACTACCCGCGTGACCTACGTGAGCAAAACTATCAACCCGGTCAACCGCACGTTTTCAGTAGAATGCGCCTTGCCGCCCAACGCTGATTACCGGGCCAATATGGTGGCTGTCATGAAAATTATCGACTACCAAAACCCGAAGGCCATCGTGGTGCCGGTCAACCTGATCCAGACCGCCGCCGACGGCGATTTCGTGTTGGTCGCTGACAAACAATCGGAAGGAAAAAAAGCGGTGGTGCGCAAAGCCAATGTGCGCCAAGGAAGCAATTACAACGGCATGGTAGAAATCGCCAGCGGCCTGAAAGCTGGCGACTGGGTTATTTCTACCGGTTTTCAGGATGTAAACAGCGGAGAAACGGTGGCATATTAAAGCCTGCCCGTAAGCCTCCACGGCAAACTAACCTGTTCACATTTTCACTCCTCGATAATGAAAGAATTCAAACCAACATCCTGGGCCATCGATAACCGGACGAGCATTTTCATCATTACCGTGCTCATCACGCTCGCCGGCATCATGTCGTATAATTCCCTCCCCAAAGAACAGTTCCCCGATGTGGTGGTACCCACCATTTTCGTATCGACGATTTACCCCGGCGCTTCGCCCACCGACATGGAGCAGCTGGTGACCAAGCCTATAGAAAAACAACTCAAGGGTATCGCCGGCGTAAAAAAAGTGACCTCCTCGTCGGTGCAGGATTTTTCCAGCATCATCGTCGAATTCAACACCAGTTTGGATGTAGTGCTGTGCAAAAACAAAGTGAAAGACGCCGTCGACAAAGCCAAACGCGACCTGCCCAACGACCTGCTCGACGACCCGCAGGTGACCGAGTTCGACATCTCGGAAATCCCGATCATGAACGTCAATATTTCGGGCGACTTCAGCCTGGACAAACTCAAAGACTACGCGGAAAAACTCAAAGACCGCATTGAAGAACTGCGCGAAATTACCCGTGTCGACATGGTTGGCGCCCTCGACAAGGAGGTGCAGATCAATGTCGATAAGTACAAAATGGCCGCTGCCCAGCTGAGTTTTCGCGACATCGAAAATGCCATTGCCTTCGAAAATATGACGATATCGGCCGGCAATGTCGATATCGGCGGCATGACGCGTTCGATTTCCATTCGCGGCGATTTTACCGATGTCGAGCAAATCCGGAACATCATCATTTCCTCCCAATCAGGCGCTCAACTTTACCTCAAAGACGTAGCCGAGGTAAAACTGGGCTACGAAGAGCAGGAAAGTTATAGCCGCCTGAACGGCAAAAACGTGATCGCGCTCAACGTCATCAAGCGCACCGGCGAAAACCTGATCAACGCTTCCGATAAAATCAAAGACATCGTCGAGGAAATGAAAGGCTCGGACTTTCCGCCCAACCTCGACGTCGTGATTACCGGCGACCAAAGTCGCGCTACCCGCGTGACTCTCCACGACCTGATCAACACCATTATCATCGGGTTTATCCTGGTGACCCTGATCCTCATGTTTTTCATGGGAGCGACCAACGCTATTTTCGTGGCCATGTCGGTACCCTTGTCGATGTGCATCGCCTTTATGGTGTTGCCCAGTTTTGGCTTTACGCTCAACATGATCGTGTTGTTTGCCTTCTTGCTGGGTCTGGGCATTGTGGTCGACGACGCTATCGTGGTGATTGAAAACACGCACCGGATTTACAACGAAGAAAAACTGGAGATCATTCCGGCAGCAAAAAAAGCCGCATCGGAAGTATTCCTGCCCGTGTTGTCGGGTACGGCCACCACGTTGGCGCCGTTTTTCCCGCTGGTGTTTTGGGGCGGGATATTTGGCAAATTCATGCACTTTTTGCCCGTCACTATTATCATTACCCTGACAGCTTCGTTGTTGGTCGCCTACATCATCAACCCGGTTTTCGCGGTGTGGTTTATGCGCCGCGACGGCGACCACGGCGCCAAAGGCGATCCGGTGAAAGCGCGGCGCCGCGCCATCGCAGGATACGTGTTGTACGGCCTCGCGCTGGTGTATTTTTATGCCAATGGCAATATGTTCATGGGCAACCTGATGGTGGTAACCGTACTGTTGGTGCTGCTGTATAAATATGTGCTCGAAGGACTGGTAGAGCGCTTCCAAACCCGGTTTTGGCCGGCTATTCAAAACGTTTATGCCCGCTTTTTGGAGTTTACCTTGAAACGCCCCTGGACCATGCTGCTCGGGATGTTGGTACTGCTCATCGGTTCCTGTGGCATTACGGCCTCGCGAAAAGCCAACATCGTGCTCTTTCCCAGCGCCGATCCCAACTTTATCTATGTTTACCTCAACATGCCGGTGGGCACCGATGTAGAAGTCACCGACTCGCTCACCCGGGTGGTCGAACGAAAAGTGCTCGATGTGTTGGGCCCCAACAACCCGATTGTAGAATCGGTGATCGCCAACGTAGCGCTCAACGCTTCGGAAGACCAGTTTGACCGCTCGGCCACTTCGAATAAGGGCAAAGTGGGCGTGGCCTTTGTCGAATACGGGAAACGCAACGGCGTGAATACCAAAGCCTACATGGACAAAATCCGCGAGGCGACCAAAGGCATCATTCCCGGCGCTGAAATCACCGTCGACCAGGAACAAGGCGGCCCGCCTACACCCAAACCGATTTCGGTGGAAATTCGGGGCGACGACTTCGGGCAGCTCTCCCGGGTGTCGATGGAGGTAAAGCGTTTCCTCGACTCACTGGCCATTCCCGGCGTGGAGGAATTGCGCTCCGACCTGATCGTTTCCAAACCGGAGATCAACATCACGATCAACCGCGACCGCGCCAACCGCGAGGGCATCAGCACCGCCCAAATCGGCGGCGAATTCCGCACCGCCATCCTGGGCAAGGAAGCGAGCAAGTTTCGCGATGGCGAGGATGAAATTCCGATCAACATCCGCTTACAACAAGACCAGCGCGAAAACATCAACTCGGTTGAAAACCTCAACATTACGTTCCGCGACATGAACATGGGCGGCGTGCTGCGCTCGGTACCGATGGCTGCGCTGGCCGATGTGAAATACCGCAACACCTTTGCCGGCATTCGCCGAAAAGACCAGGAACGCATGGTCACCTTGTCGTCGAACATTACTGCGGAGTACCAGCCTTCGCAAACACAGGTCGTCGACGCCGTCAAAGCCGCTTTACAGCGCCTGCCCGCCTACGAAGGGGTAACAGTGAGTTTTGCAGGGGAAGACGCCGAGATGATGGACGCCATGAACTTCCTGGGGCGTTCGCTGATTATTTCGCTGTTTATCATCCTGCTCATTTTGGTCTCGCAGTTCAATTCGATTGGCAAAACGCTGATTATCCTCACTGAGGTGGTGTTTTCCATTATCGGGGTGCTGCTGGGTATGGCCATTTTCGACATGGACTTTTCTGTCATCATGATGGGTGTGGGTATTGTCGCCCTGGCGGGCATTGTTGTTCGAAACGGTATTCTGTTGGTGGAATTCACCGACGAACTCCGACAACGGGGCATGTCGGTGCACGATGCTATCGTGGAGGCTGGCCGCATCCGGATGACTCCGGTATTGCTAACGGCCACCGCTGCCATTTTAGGTTTGATCCCGCTGGCGGTGGGTTTTAACATCGACTTTGAAAGCCTGTTTGCCACCGGCGACCCGAAAATCTTTTTCGGCGGCGACTCGGTAGCGTTCTGGGGGCCTTTGTCGTGGACCATCGTATTTGGCCTGGGCTTTGCCACCTTTATCACCCTGATCATTTTGCCGGTGATGTATTTGAAAGGCTGGCAGGTTAAAAAGTGGTGGGAGGCGCACGTGTAGGCGCACCATTGCTTTAGCGACAAATGCGGCGCGTACGAACCTGAAGTTGGTTTGTACGCGCCGCATTTATATTTCCGTTAAAAAAATTTACCGTCAGGTTAAATTTCCGGGCAAGCCGGGGCTGTTCAACTATTTTTGCTTTGTTTTCCATTTCGCGAGCACTTCCCGTAACCTGCAAACGCCCACCAAAGCATGAATGCCACCCGTATCCGCCTGATTATTGGCCTGATGACTGCCGCACTTATCGGCGTCATTTGCCTTCAAATTTATTGGATCAGTTGGAGCATCCGGCTCAACGAAGAACAGTTTGACAAACACGTATATGCAGCCCTCAACCGCGTGGCCGACAAACTCCAGCACTACGAAGATGTCGCCGTGATCGACGCGTTGTACTCCGCACACCTGAGCACCGACGAATCCAACCGAAATATCCTCCAGGCCGCCAAATTCCTGGAAAGCGGCCTGGCCACCCGCCGGATCAGCCGGACCGACAGCCTGCCACCCTATCCTTCCAGCGGCGGCCGTAGTTTTGAAGATAACATGGCCATGTGGGAGTACGTCAAAGTAAGCCAACTGATCGACTCCAAGCCCCTGGCCGAACGAATCCAACTCGACGTGCTGGCTCTGTCGATCAAGGAGGAATTGAACAGCCGCGGCATTGCCACCCCCTACCAATACGGTGTGTACGCTAAAGCCCGCAACAGCTTCGTGGTGGTGAACGACCACTATGTCGTCGTTGACAACAGCCCGCAAGTAACCCAGGGTGGCGCCGCAACGCTGTATAATTCGTCGTACCGGGTAGCGCTCTTTCAAAAGGATGTAGAGTCGCCCGGATATTTGTCCATCTATTTTCCCAACCGCACGAGCCTGGTCGTCGGCTCGGTTTGGAAAACCCTGGCGCTCTCGGTCATTTTCACCTTTATCATTCTCTTCTGTTTTTGGTATACCGTGCAAGTCATTTACCGGCAAAAAAAACTCTCGGAAATGAAAACGGATTTTATCAACAACATGACCCACGAATTCAAAACGCCGATCGCCACGATTTCCCTGGCAACCGACAGCATTTCCAGCCCCATGATTGCCAACCAACCCGACAAGATCAAACGCTTCGTGGATATCATCCGGCAAGAAAACCGCCGCATGAACAGCCAGGTGGAGCGGGTGTTACAAATTGCCCAGCTCGACAAAAAAGACTTCCAGTTGACCCTCGCCGAAATCAACTTGCACGAACTTATCCAGCAGGCAGTCGACAATTTCAGCCTACAAATTGAAAACCGCGCGGGCATCTTGCGCCTCGACCTCAAAGCCGAACGACCCGTCATCCTGGGCGATACCACCCACCTGGCCAGCGTGGTACACAACCTGCTCGACAACGCCAACAAATATAGTCCGGAGAAACCGGAAATCACCATCCGCACCCGCAATGTACCCAATGGTCTGGAACTCACCATCGAAGACAGAGGCGTCGGAATCAGCAAGGAGGCCCGCAAGCAAATTTTCGACAAGTTTTACCGGGTGCACACCGGCAATATCCACGATGTGAAGGGGTTTGGGCTCGGACTGAGTTACGTGAAAGCCATCGTCACTGCGCACAAAGGTTTTATCGACGTGCACAGCGAGCCCGGCAAAGGCAGTGCATTTACCCTGACCTTTCCGTTTGCCTGATGCAGCATTTTTCCGACTTTTGCGGCGGTTCCTGCGATTCTGCATGTTCGATGACGCAGGCGTTTTTCCCCGTTTTTACGCGCTAAACCGACCCGACACACGATGTCCGATTTACTTACAAAAGTCCGGCAAACCGCCGCCGCACTGGAACAGGAAACCCTCGACAGTCCGGAAACCCTGGAAACTTTTCGAATTCACTACCTGGGCTCCAAAGGCTTGGTAAAGTCGTTGATGGAAGCCATGCGCGACGTACCGAACGAGCAAAAACGTTCTTTCGGGCAGGAAGTGAACGCGCTGAAACAAGCCGCCGAAGCCCGCTTCCTGGCTGCCAAAGCCGAGTTGGAGGCATTGGCCGACCAGGTATGGAGCCAGCATACCGAACTTACAGCGCCGGGCGAACCAATGCACTTGGGCGCCCGTCACCCGATTGCAATCACCATGAACCGTATCGTCGATATTTTCGGGCGCATCGGTTTTGTAGTGGCCGACGGCCCTGAGATCGAGCACGACTGGTACAATTTCACTGCCATGAACACCCCGGAAGACCACCCGGCCCGCGACATGCAGGATACGTTCTATGTGGTTGATGCGCCCGGCATGCTCCTGCGCACCCACACCAGCAACGTGCAAGCCCGGGTGATGACCACGCGCCAGCCGCCGATCCGGATTATCGCGCCCGGGCGAGTATACCGCAACGAAACGATCTCTGCGCGTTCGCATGCCCAGTTCCATCAAGTGGAGGGCTTGTTTATTGACGAAGGTGTATCGTTTGCCGATATGAAACAAACCTTGCTGTACTTTGCTCAGGAAATGTTCGGCGCGCCGAAAATTCGCCTGCGCCCTTCATTTTTCCCCTTCACGGAGCCCAGTGCGGAGATGGACGTGTGGTTGGGCGTCGATACAGAAGAAAATTACCGGCTGACGAAAGGCACCGGCTGGCTCGAAATTTTGGGCTGTGGCATGGTCGACCCCCAAGTGCTGGAAAACTGCGGCATCGACAGCCGCCGGTATTCGGGCTTTGCCTTCGGCATGGGCATCGAGCGGCAAGCGCTCCGCCTGTTCAATATTCCGGATATCCGGATGTTGTTTGAAAATGACGTTCGGCTGCTTCAGCAGTTTACAGCTGCGCTTTAATCGAATTATTCGGCAAAGCGCGCAGAATCCGTATTTTACAGGCCATAACCGTTCACCAAATCAACACGCACCATGTTTTTAGCGATTTTGGGCATTTTCATTGCCATTATTGCCTCTACCGTTTCAAAAGCCAATCCGAACCTGAGCGGCATGGGCCGCACCGGGCGTTTTATCGGTATTGCCCTGGTTGCGCTGGGCTTGCTGACGGCTTGTTTCGTACAAATTTCTCCGGGGATCGTCGGAGTGCAAACCCTCTTTGGCAAAGTACAACCGGGCATCCTGACCGAGGGTCTCAATGTGGTCAATCCGCTGATTGAAGTGGTTGAGTTCGACGTACGCACGCAGAACTACACCATGTCGGGCGTGACCGACGAAGGCGAAAAAATGGGCGACGACGCCATCCGGGTACTCTCAGCCGACGGCCTGGAAGTTGTCATTGACATGACGGTGCTGTTTCGGGTATTGCCCAACAAAGCGCCTGAAATCCTGCGTACCATAGGGCGCGAATACCGCGACGTCATTATTCGCCCGCTGGTGCGTACCAAAAGCCGCGACTTTGCGGCTTATTACGACGCTGTTTCGCTGTATTCGAGCAAACGCGATGAATTTCAACAGCGACTCTTTAGCGCCATGGAAAAGGAGTTCAACACTCGAGGAATCCGACTGGAGCAAGTGCTGATCCGGAATATCAACCTGCCGGAATCAGTGAAAAATGCGATAGAGACCAAGATTAATGCCGAACAGGAAGCCCAAAAAATGAAATTCGTACTCGATAAAGAGCGCCAGGAAGCCGAGCGCAAACGCGTGGAAGCCCAAGGTATAGCCGACTATCAGCGCATCCTCACCTCTACGTTGACCGACAAACTTTTGCAATACGAACAAATTCAGGTTCAAAAAGAATTGGTAAAATCGCCCAATGCAAAAGTGATCGTTATGGGCAACGGTAAAACAGCGCCTATCCTGATCGGGCAATAATTGTATAAAAAATTGGCTTACACGAGGGCGCCGCTTAACTCGGCGCCTTTTTAATTGCAAACCCAGCCCATGCAGCTGTCTGCCGTCATTATTACCTACAACGAGGAGCGCAACATCGGCCGTTGTCTGGAAAGCCTGGCGGGTATCGCCGACGAAATGCTGGTGGTTGACTCCTATTCTACCGACGCCACTGCGGCTATTTGCCGATCATTCGGCGCGCGGTTTGTCCAGCACCCTTTTTCCGGGCACATCGAACAAAAAAACATTGCCCTCGAACAGGCGCAGTTCCACCATGTGCTTTGCCTCGACGCCGACGAAGCCCTGAGCCCCACCCTGCGCAACTCGATACTTCAGGTAAAATCCGACTGGAAATCCGACGGCTACACCATGAACCGGCGCACCAATTATTGCGGAAAATGGATCCATCACAGCGGCTGGTACCCCGACCGCAAACTGCGCCTTTTCGACCGCCGGCTGGGCCGCTGGGGCGGGCAAAACCCACACGACAAGGTGGAATTGCACCTGGGCTGCACAGCCACTCAGCTGGCCGGCGACCTCCTGCACTTTAGTTATTACACTGTGGACGAACACCTCGAACGGGCCCAAAAATACGCCGGCATTGCAGCCCAGGCCATGTACGCCCGCGGCAGGCGTGGGAGTTGGTTGCAGGTGCTCCTCCGCCCGCCGGCCAAATTTATTCGCAACTATTTCCTGCACCGGGGCTTTCTCGACGGGCGCGCCGGCTGGACGATTTGCTGGATCGCCGCTCTGGAAACGTATTGGAAGTATCGCGAACTGCTGCGTTTGGGGAAATCCGAAAGGCCAACTGCCTAGTTGTCCTGCTCTTCCATCACTTCCATTACCGAACGAAAGGCGGCGAATTTTCCGGCAAAGCGTTCCTGGTGTTCGGCCTGAAGCCTGGGGGCAAAATTGTCCATGTATTGCCGCAGCAGGCGCATTTCACGCACGGTGTACTGAACGGTATAAATTTCGGAGCCTTCGTGCTCGTGCCCCAGCAGGCGGCACAGCCGGTGGGAGACAAACATTCCGGTAGCCATCACATCGGGAATATGGGTTTCGCGCATCCAGCGCAACCATTCCTCGTGCACGTCCAGATCGACGGTGATCGTCACATTGTAAAGCAGCATAAGTGTCGTAAAAATGCTCTAATAAACAGCGGATTAAATAACCTGATGCCCCTGGCTCAAGTTTACACGGGTAAAAGTAGGAAAGAAGCCGTTCCCGGATTGGATTTTGCCCGGGGCTTTCCTTTTTTTTAAAAAATATTTGAACTTGTAGGCCGTTCCGAAAAAGCCTGATCAATATACCCAAACTATGCACAGAACACTACGCATTTTTCTTGCCCTCTTCTTTTTTGCTGTGTTGCCGTTGGCCTTGTTTGCCACCCACAACCGCGCCGGCGAAATTCATATCGAACAAATCGGCCCGCTCACCGTTCGCGCTACTATCATCACCTGGACGCGCACGCTCAGCTTCAGCGCCGACCGCGATACGCTCACCATTTGCTGGGGCGACAGCACCTGCCAACAGGTGGTACGCAGCAACGGCGGCGGTAATGGCGTAGTGCTCAACGACCAGGTCAAGTACAACACTTATGTTGCCATCCACACCTACGCGGGCCCGGCCACTTACCGGATTTCGATGACCGACCCCAACCGCAACGCCGGCATCATCAACGTCAACCCGCCGCAATCAGAAAACGTACCCTTCCATATTTCCACTGTTTTTACCTTTCTCGACCCGCAATTTGGCGGGAATAACACCACGCCGTACCTCTTGCAAGATCCCATCGACAATGCTTGTGTAGGGCAGCCCTTCAAACACAACCCCAATGCATTTGACCCTGATCTCGACAGTATCTCTTACCAATTGATTACACCGCTTCAAGCCGTAGGCGCCATTGTACCCAATTACAGCTTCCCGAATGAAATCGGGCCAGGGCCAAACAATACGCTCTATTTGGACGAGCGAACAGGCGAAATCATCTGGGCCTCCCCTCAAATTGCCGGAGAGTACAACCTCGCATTTATCGTGATTTCGTGGCGCAATGGGGTACCCATAGACACTACGATCCGCGATATGCAGATTTTTGTAGAAAACTGCCAAAACCAGCCGCCGGCAGTGAATTCGATCGCCGACTTATGCGTCATCGCAGGCCAAACCATCGAATTCCCGGTTACAGCCAATGACCCCGACTCCGGAAACTTCGTGGTGCTGACCGCTTCGGGCGGCCCCATCAGCAACCCGTTTAGTCCGGCCACGTTCGACGCGCCGGCGGGGTACCAAGTTCCTCAAGTAAATGGTACGTTTCGCTGGCAAACAGCTTGTGAACACATCTCCAACCAGCCGTACACGGTCGTGTTCAAAGCCGTCGATTCATTGAATAAAAACACCCCCAAATTGGCGGACCTAAAAACGGTAAACATCAAAGTGGTAGGGCCGGCGCCGAAGGACGTTCAAGCCAAGGCCCAATTTGGCGAGGTGGAGGTTTCTTGGGAAAAACCCTATTTCTGCGAAAACGCAGCTCAAAACTACTTTTACGGGTTCTCTGTCTGGCGCCGGGAAGGCACCAATCCGTTCCCGGTCGACTCTTGCACCCCCGGCCTTAAAGGCAAGGGCTACACCGAATTGATCTTCGTGACCCGGGAAACCTTAAACGGTCGGTTTTACTTTAAGGACACCAAAGTCGAACGCGGCCGAACGTATTGTTACCGCATCGTGGCCAAATTTGCCCGCATTTCCGCTGGCGGCTATCCGTACAATCTGGTTGAAAGCCTACCCTCTGAGGAAGCCTGCGTGCAACTTCCCCGCGATTTGCCGCTGATCACCAACGTATCTGTTGTGGAAACCGATGCGGCCAATGGCCGAATGGAAATTTGTTGGTCAAAACCTGTTGCCGGCGACCTCGACACCGTGGTCAACCACGGGCCCTATCGTTACCAGCTCCTTCGGGCGCCAGGATTGAGCGGCGGAGCCTTGCAGCCGGTGCCGGGCGCTACCTTTACCGCCGACAATTTCTGGCAAGCCAACGACACTTGTTTCACCGACTTAGGTTTGAATACACTTGGCCAACCCTACCACTATCAGGTGGCCTTTTATACCCGTGGCAATTTTACTACGCCACTAGGCTCGACAAATAAAGCATCGTCTGTGTTCCTTACTGTAAACTCCACAGATAATACCAACCAGCTGTCTTGGGAGGCCGCTGTGCCCTGGACAAACATCAAGTTTACCATTTACCGGCTCAACGACAATACAGGGCAATTTGACTCCGTCGGCACTTCCACAACCAATCGCTACGACGACCGCGGCCTGATCAACGGCAAAGAGTACTGCTACTACGTTCGCAGCCAGGGTACTTACAGCATAGGGGGCGTGATCGACCCAATTTTTAACAACTCCCAGCGCAGCTGCGGAATTCCACTGGATACCATTCCGCCTTGCGTTCCAATGCTCGATATTGAAAATATTTGCACCGGCGACGGCAGCGCCCCTCCCGACCCGCCGTACGAAAACACCCTGATTTGGACGAACCCGAATACCAGCTGCCCCGGCACCGACGACGCAGTGCAGTACCGGCTCTGGTTTGCTCCAACGGAGGGGCAAGCGCTTACCCTGCTGGAAGTAATTGACGGCGCGGAAAACACCCTATTTGTGCATAGCCTGGAGGAGGGCTTGGCTGGCTGCTATGCCGTTTCGGCGGTAGATTCAACTGGAAACGAAAGCCAAATGAGTTCGCCGCAATGCGTCGATAATTGTCCGCGCTACGAGTTGCCCAATGCCTTTACACCCAACGGCGATGGATTTAATGATGTTTTTACCCCTTTCCCGAATTACAGGTTTATCGAACGAATCGATATACAAATTTTTAACCGATGGGGGAATGTCGTTTTCGAAACTACCGACCCGGCCATCAACTGGAATGGGCACACACTATCGGGTAACGATGTAGCAGAAGGCACCTACTTCTATGTCTGCAAAGTATACGAACGCCGCGTGGAAGGGGTCGTACTTCGCCCCGATGTGCTGAGCGGCTATATTGAACTGGTGCGCGGAGGCAAATAGTTGAGCGCCACCATTTTCTCAGGCTCCGCTAGGGGGCGGTAAAAATTGCACTGCTTTCAGAATGCGCTCTGCCGCTGCAAAAGGCGACAGGCGTCCCGCCAACACCTCCGGTTTTAAGGCAGCCAGCTGGGCCTGTACAAACGGATGGCTGAAAAATGCCGCACGTATACCCGTTTCAAGCGCCTCCTCCAACCAATATTGCGCCTGCTGGCGGCGATTTTCATTGAAATATCCGCTGGCTTGAACATGTTGATTAAATTTTTCAACAGTCGTCCAGACTTCGGCGATACCCGCTCCGGTTTGCGCACTGCAAGCCAGCACTTGCGGTGACCACCCACTGCGTTTGGCGGGGAGTAAGTGGGTGGCATTCAAGTAGTGTGCTCGGGCCTGATTAGCCAGGCGATGGCGATCTCCATCGGCCTTGTTGACGACCAGAATATCGGCCATTTCCACGATTCCCCGTTTGATCCCTTGCAACTCGTCGCCAGCACCAGGAAGCAACAGGAGCAGAAACAGATCAGTCATTCGGTGCACGATAGTTTCCGACTGGCCCACGCCAACGGTTTCAATAAAAACGGTATCGTACCCGGCCGCTTCAACCAATAAGATAGCTTCCCGGGTTTTTCGCGCCACACCGCCCAGATTATCCCCGGCTGGGGAGGGCCGGATGAAGGCATTTTCGGCTGCCGACAAGCGTTCCATGCGAGTTTTATCCCCCAAAATACTGCCCTTGCTCAACGCACTGGATGGGTCGATCGCGAGCACCGCCACTTTTTTCCCAAATCCGATCAGGTACATGCCCAATGCCTCGATAAAGCTGCTCTTGCCCACACCGGGTGCGCCTGTGATGGCCAGGCGCAGGCTTGACGGAACTGAAAACCGGCTATTCAATTCGAAAATGATTTCCTGAGCCTGCGCCTGATGTTCCGGACGAATGCTTTCAGCCAAGGTAATTGCCTGGCCTAAAACGACACGGTCGCCCGCGCGAATTCCCTCGACGTATGCTGTGGTGCTGTGTTGTACTTTGGGCATAACACAAATGTGCGAAGGTTTGGTTTTGTAGCCAAGTATCGATCAAACATCCAGGCCGTTAATTTAAATTAAGATATCGGTTTTCGCGCTTTAACTTTTTATTTATAGCCCTGAAAAACAAGACATTAAAAGTTAAGGCCTTTAAGGAAGTTAGGGAAAAAGTTAAATCTGTTATAAGGCTGTCGGGCAAGATAGGATCGGTTTTCAATCAAAGTTAATATTGCCAAGAATCCAAGTTTAACAGTCTAA